>CADBPC010000058.1 GCA_902796425.1 uncultured Lachnospiraceae bacterium | reverse complement strand
TCGGGTTGGCGCCTGCAGCCAGGTTCTTCATGCCTTCGTTGATCATTGCCTGAGCAAGAACGGTTGCGGTTGTTGTACCGTCGCCGGCTACATCGTTGGTCTTTGTCGCGACCTCTCTGACGAGCTGCGCACCCATATTCTCGAACTCATCGGCAAGCTCGATTTCCTTTGCGATCGTAACACCGTCGTTGGTGATTGTCGGAGCGCCGTAGCTCTTGTCAAGAACAACGTTTCTGCCCTTGGGGCCGAGTGTAATCTTTACTGTATCCGCAAGCTTGTTGACACCGCTGGCCATAGCCACTCTGGCGTCTGTTCCCATTTTCAAATCCTTAGCCATTTTATGCCTCCTGATCTATCTGTATTTCCTGATCTGTCTGTATTACTTAATAATTGCAAGAATGTCGTTCTGACGGACAATCGTGTATTCTGTGTCGTCGTCAATCTTAACGCTGGTTCCGGCGTATTTGGAATAGATTACCTGATCGCCGACGGCAACTTCCATCTTCACTTCCTTGCCGTCAACCATTCCGCCGGGGCCGACAGCGATGACTTCCGCCTGCTGGGGCTTCTCTTTTTCTTTTCCGGGGATAACGATTCCGGATGCGGTTGTGGTCTCCGCTTCAAGTGCTTTGAGCACTACTCTGTCGCCTAAAGGTACTAGTTTCATTTGAATGCCTCCTGAATTAATAATGTATGCCGGCACCAGTCATCTGGCAATCGCAGCTGCCGCCCGCCGTCAGCGAAAGCTTTCAGCTGCTCCGAAGCATGTATGCTCTTCCGGACTGTTAGCACTCACGTTGAATGAGTGCTAATCATCATGACATATAATAGTACCTTCCCTAACCGAATGCAAGAGCAAAATTAAAATTCATACTTTATTTAGAAATGCTCGTGTCATTGACTTCAGGGAGGTACGGATATATACTTTATGTAGTATTTAAAACTACGTTATGCAGTTTACCCGGACATTTTGCCCGGGGAGGCGGGGATGCCCCGCCTCAGCTGAAAGGAGCCGCCATGAATACAAATGAATTAAAAAAATACTTCAATGAGCATCTCGTGCCGGGCAGGCTTTACATCCTGAAAGGGTCCCGCCGCGGCAGGATCTGTATGGACCGCTCCCGCGAGGGCTGGGAAATCTATTTTCTGGAGCACGGACAGAAAATCGGCCTTATGCGGTTTTCAACCGAATCCGAGGCGTGCCTTCGCATGAAGGAAGAAATCTGCAAGCTCATGGAAGCGCTGTACGGTCTCCGGTTTATTTCACCCCAGCGATAGAAGATACTTTATGATCCTCAGGCAGCATTCGTCCAGATACTCCGAAGGCAGGGACTGATCGTTGTCTTCCCGGAGAGCTTCCAGGATTTCCCTCACGTCGGAATCCCGCCCCGGCATGATAAGGTCATTGCCTGCCCGGACGCATTTTGCGGCGGATCCGCCGCCGTTCGAATTCGTGACCGTCCAGTCGGTCATGATAATCCCTTCAAATCCCCATTCCTGTCTTGCGATGACGGTGCACAGGTCATAGCTGTTGGCCGTATGGATTCCGTTGATCTTATTATAGGAAGTCATAATCGCTGCGGGCATCGCCTCCTTCACGGCGATTTCAAAGCCCTTGAGGTAAATCTCCCTGAGGGCTCTCTCGGAAACGATGCTGGATACGCCCCGCCTGTTTTCCTCCTGATTATTGCAGGCAAAATGCTTGATCGTAACTCCTCTTCCCTTAACGGACTGAACGCCTCTTGTAATCGCTGCGGCCATTTTCCCGCTGACAAGAGGATCCTCGGAGTAGTATTCAAAGTTTCTCCCGCACAGAGGATCTCTGTGTATGTTCATCCCGGGGGCCAGCCACAGGCTGATATTGAATTCCTCCATTTCAGCGGCAATCATCCGTCCCACGCTCTCCATCAGTTCTGTGTCAAAGCTCTGGGCAAGAAGTGTTCCGATCGGAATGGCCGTGCAGAACTGGTAGCGGCTCGGAGCTCCTTCCCGCAGGAACTCTGTCCTGAAAATCCTGTTCTGCAGGCCCTGGTAGGGAGTCATCAAAATGGGTTTTCCGGTCTCATTGTCAATCTGGTATCTCTGCGTGAGGCGAAGGCCCGCAGGTCCGTCTGCCATGACGGCCGGCTGTATGCCGAACTTCTCCGTAAGGCAGGAACTTGTCTCACCCGCAGCGCCGGGCACATGGATCGCGGCGCTTCCGATAAAGGCAGCGGGATCGCTGCTGTGCGCGCCGCACACAAGGTTTGCCTTTTCTTCATCCGTCATCCGGGCAAGAATCCCGGCTGCCCGGTCCTCTTCTTTTTCCGGCTCCGGGCCCGGTTCCCCTGCTTTCACAGCCGCTGCAGGATACAGATCCGCCGTCATTGCTTTTCCCGAAGTCAAAGAGGACAGCATGCCGGTCCATTCCGTTCTTGCAGGAGCCGGCGCCTCCAGTTCCTTTAAGGAATCCGCAAGCGGACAGACGGGCGTAAGTCTCCTTTCCCATACTTCTTTGCCCAGATGCAGTTTTCCGCATACGGTCCATTCCTGTGCGTTCGTTCCGACAAGAAGGTAATAGTCTCCGGCATCGTAATACCAGGAGGATCGTCCGGCATGATAAGAGGCTAACGCTCCTGCGCCAAACGATAAGGTTACATCCTGGCTCTGTCCGGGTAATAGCTCCTTTGTCTTTGTGAAGGCGACAAGCCTTTTCGCCTCCTTTATCCTGCGGCCGTCCGGGCATGCTGCAAAGAGCAGAACCACCTGTTTTCCCGCTGCCGCACCTGTATTCGTCACGGTGACTGTAACAGAGATATCACTTCCGGTTACCTTCATTTCCCCGGCATTCATGGAAAAGTCTGTATAGGACAGGCCGTATCCGAACGGATACCTCGGCTTTACGTTGAAGGAATCAAAATAGCGGTATCCGACGTAGATTCCCTCATTATATTTTTCTTCAATAAGATTGCCATTGTTATGGCTGAACGTCGCGCTTGCGGGATAATCGCCGTAATTTACCGCCCAGGTGTCGGTCAGTCTTCCTGAAGGGTTCACCTTGCCTGTCAGGATATCCGCAAGTGCGCTTCCTCCTTCGATCCCCGCCTGCATCATGAGGACGATGGCCGAGATCCGGAGCGTATCCGCAAAGGACAGGTCCATCACCCCGCCGACATTCAGGACAACGATGGTTCTGTCATAGTGCTCCGTTATGCTGCGGAGCATCTCATACTCTTCATCGGATAGATAGTAATCGCCCTTTACCGCCTTCCTGTCGGCGCCCTCTCCGGAAACGCGGCTGATCACATAGATTGCTGTGTCTGTGTCCGCCTTATTTTCTTCCGTGACAATCGGCCCCGCCGGCATTGGCAGCGGATTGGATGCGTGAGCCCGGTACAGGCTGTTAAAGTCGCCCGGCACCGACATCGCGTAGATGTCCTTCTCCCACCTGTCGCGCGCCTCCGTGTACAGGCGGTCATATTCGTCCAGCCAGTCATCCGTCATTACACGAAGTCCTGCCCTGCGAAGTCCTGTGTCAATGTCTGTCGGCTTTCTGGAGTTGACGGATCCGGATCCTGTACCTCCTTTAATCGTATACCGCGCTCCTCCTCCGTAGAGTGCCACGCAGGCATTGTCCGCCAGCGGGAGGGTCCCGTCGTTCTCAAGAAGAACCATTCCCTGTGAAGCGGCCATTCGCGCGATGGCACTGTGTCTTATTTCTCTTTCGCTGATACTGTCTGTGAACGCTCCGGGCAGACTGTTATTCATGATTTTCCCTTTCTGTCTGTCTGAAAAAGAAACCGGACAACGGTTTTTACGCCGCTGTCCGGTTCTTCTAAACATCATTTATCCGTAATGATCTGCTCATTCATTTACTGCTTGTCGGCGATTGCTGCCTGAGCCGCTGCCAGTCTTGCAATCGGTACGCGGAAAGGTGAGCAGCTGACATAGGACAGGCCAACCTTGTGGCAGAACTCGATCGATGCGGGATCTCCGCCGTGCTCGCCGCAGATTCCGAGCTTGATGTCGGGGCGTACGCTTCTGCCCTTCTCAACAGCGATCTGGATCAGCTGGCCGACGCCGTTCTGGTCGAGGTGAGCGAAAGGATCCTGCTCATAGATCTTACTCTTGTAATAATCCTGCAGGAACTTGCCGGCATCATCACGGGAGAAGCCGAAGGTCATCTGTGTCAGGTCGTTTGTTCCGAAGCTGAAGAACTCTGCTTCCTGGGCGATCTGGTCAGCCATCAGGGCTGCTCTGGGGATCTCGATCATTGTACCGATATGGTACTTGATGTCCGAATTCTTCTCAGCCTTAACCTTCTCTGCAGTCTCAACGATTTCCTTCTTAACGAAGGCAAGCTCTTTCTCGTCACCTACAAGGGGAACCATGATCTCGGGAACGATATCATAGCCTTCCTCTGCCTTGACTTCGATTGCCGCCTCGATGACAGCTCTTGTCTGCATGCGGGCGATTTCAGGATATGTGACCGACAGACGGCATCCGCGGTGACCCATCATCGGGTTGAATTCATGCAGATCGTCGCATCTCTTCTTAACCTCTTCGAAGGAAAGGTTCATATCCTTTGCGAGCTGCAGGATCTCCTCATCGGTTGTAGGAACGAACTCATGCAGCGGCGGATCCAGGAAGCGGATCGTGACCGGGCGTCCTTCCATAGCCTTGTAGATTCCCTTGAAGTCACCCTTCTGGAACGGGATCAGCTCATTCAGGGCCGCCTCGCGCTCCTCAGTCGTATCGGAAAGGATCATCTTACGGATCTTCGGGATACGGTCCGGATTGAAGAACATGTGCTCTGTACGGCAAAGGCCGATACCTTCTGCGCCGAGGTTGACAGCGTTGGCAGCGTCCGCGGGTGTATCCGCATTCGTTCTGACCTTCAGTCTGCGGCGCTCATCCGCCCACTTCATGATTCTCTCGAAGTTTCCGGAAATGGAAGCGTCAACGGTCGGGATATCGCCGAGATAAATCTTACCGGTGGAGCCGTCAAGAGAGATGTAGTCTCCCTCGCGAATGGTCTGGCCGCCCAGCTCGAAGTATTTCTTCTCTTCGAAAACATGCATGTCGCCGCAGCCGGAGACGCAGCATGTGCCCATGCCTCTCGCGACAACCGCAGCGTGGCTTGTCATACCGCCGCGCATGGTCAGGACGCCTTCCGCAGCGTGCATACCCTCGATATCCTCGGGAGATGTCTCCTGTCTTACAAGGATGACTCTGTTGCCTGCAGCGTGAGCCGCAACCGCATCATCGGCGTTGAAATAAACGCGTCCTGCGGCAGCGCCGGGAGATGCGGGAAGTGCCTGTCCGATCTCTCTTCCGTTCTTAAGAGCCTGAGCGTCAAATGCAGGGTGCAGCAGCTGGTCAAGGCTCTTTGCCTCGATGCGCATAACTGCTTCATCGGGAGTGATCATGCCCTCATCAACGAGATCGCACGCCACCTGGATAGCAGCGGCCGCTGTTCTCTTGCCGTTTCTTGTCTGCAGGAAGAAGAGCTTTCCGTCCTCAATGGTGAACTCCATATCCTGCATGTCGCGGTAATGCTTCTCAAGCGTATTGGCGATTTCCATGAACTGCTTGAAGGTCTCGGGCATATCCTCGGCAAGCTTGGTGATCGGCTGAGGTGTGCGGATACCCGCAACAACGTCCTCGCCCTGTGCGTTGATCAGATACTCACCGAAAATACCCTTTGCACCGGTTGCGGGGTTGCGGGTGAATGCAACGCCGGTTCCGGATGTATCGCCCATGTTGCCGAATACCATGGACTGAACGTTGACCGCGGTACCCCAGGAATACGGGATATCATTCATTCTGCGGTAAACATTTGCTCTGGGGTTGTCCCATGAACGGAAGACGGCCTTGATGGCTTCCATCAGCTGTACTCTGGGATCCTGGGGGAACTCCTCACCCATCTTCTCCTTGTAGATTGCCTTGTACTGTTTGATGACAGCCTGGAGGTCTTCAGCCTTGAGCTCGGTGTCATAAACATAGCCGTGCTTTTTCTTCTCGCCTTCAAGGATACTGTCAAAGAAGGTCTTGCTCATGCCCATGACGACATCGGAGAACATCTGGATGAATCTTCTGTAGGAGTCGTATGCAAAGCGGGGATTGCCTGTCTTTGCAGCAAAGCCCTCGACGGAGACATCATTCAGTCCGAGGTTAAGAATTGTGTCCATCATACCCGGCATGGATGCGCGGGCACCGGAACGGACCGAAACAAGAAGCGGATCATTCTCATCGCCGAACTTCTTGCCTCTTACACCCTCAAGCCATGTAAGAGCATCAAAAATCTGACGCTGTGTATCCTCATTGATTGTCTTGCCTTCATTGTAATAATCCGTGCAGGCTTCTGTTGAAATCGTAAAGCCGTCCGGGATCGGCAGACCCAGATTCGTCATCTCTGCAAGGTTGGCTCCTTTGCCTCCGAGCAGGGCACGCATATCTGCATTGCCTTCTTCAAACTTGTAAACCCTCTTACTCATTTTTTCCTCCTGTATGAATAGATAGCTATATCAAGCGGGTTGCCCGCATTGATTCATCACCGATGTCTGCACGGCACGGACTTTCGGATTTGCGCCCGCCCACGGCCGGTCAGCCGAACTGCTGCTGCGCCACCTGTGACGGCATAAAGCTGTCAAAAATGCAAACATCAAAATGAGGGGCGGCCTTTTCCAGCTGTTCCTCACTTTTTATAGTCCACGCTGCGCTCCACCCCCTGAAAAGGCGTCTGCAGAGCCTTCTGGACATATTATTTCTGTAATCATAATTATACGCTATAAAGTCTGGTCTGGAAAGAAAATCAAGCAGTAAAAATGACAGGGCAACGGCAAAGGCGTAGTATTTCGGCCTCCGGAAAGCGGCATCCCTGTAAAATCCGTCCGAAAGCTGCCCTCTCAGGACCTGCGGTCTCCTGATCCTGTACCAGAGACAGGCAAAAGGATTGAACGATTCCATGCAGTAGGGGCCGCTGTAGGATGAAAGAATCCGATCCGCCTTTCTGCAGACCTCCGGGCTTGCCGTCTCCATTTTGATTTCAACCAGAAGCGGCACCCGCCCCCTGATTACGCCGAGCGCTTCCTCAAGGGTAGGTATTGTCTCGTCTGTATCAAGAAGGCTGTATTTTTTAAGTTCCGAAAGGGACAGTTTTGTGACTTTCTGCTCCTCGCCGCACATTCTCGTCAGTGCTGCGTCATGAAAAACAACGGGAACCCCGTCCGCGCTCAGCTGCACGTCCAGTTCGATGCCAACGCCCATTGCAGCGGCCTTCTCAAAGGCGCGAAGTGAATTCTCCGGAACCCCCGCCGCGTTGTCAAAAAGCCCCCGGTGGGCAAAAAGGCTCCCCTTTTTAAAGACGGTCTCATCATGCCTTCTGGGAATCCTGGGCATAATCAGATACAGATAGAGAACATCCAGCACGATGACTGTATTAATAAGCAAAAATACTGTGTGCATCATATAAATCCAATACGAGAAGTCCCCTGGGGATCTCACGATCTTTTCCGTACCGCCTGCTTCATCAGCTCGAGGAGCTCTCCCGGCACATAAAGGTCGCCGTAGCCGGTTCCCATCTCAAGACCCGGCTTATGGTCACCGTGAAAATCGGATCCCCCGGACAGCAGAAGGTCATACTCCCTTGCAAGCCCGATGATCGACTCTGTCTCCGACGCCGAATGTTTGGAATAAAAGGCTTCAATGCCGGCAAGTCCGCATTCCTTAAGCTGCGCTATGAGGCCGCGGAGCCTGTCTTTGCCGAATGCGTACTGGAGCGGATGAGCCAGGATCGGAAGCCCGTTAAAGGAAAGAAGAAACTCGACGGCCTTCTGCGGCGTTATCTTCTTTCTCGGTATAAAATACGGGCAGTCATCCCCGATCAGCCTGTCAAACGCTTCCGTGACAGAGGATACAATTCCTTTCTCATATAGGAACTGTCCGAAATGCGCGCGGGTGATATTCGCATCGGGATATGCTCTTTTAAGCTCGCTGTAGCAGACGGGATACCCGTCTGCCGACAGTCTGTCACACATGGTCTGATTCCTGGCATCGCGCTGGTCGGCGAACTCTTTTATCTCCCTGCCGAAATCAGGATTCGTATAATCGAACAAAAGCCCGACGATATGGATATCCTTACCCTCGTATTCCGTAGAGAGCTCGATTCCCGGCACGACCTCGAGCCCGGTGCCCCGGGCAGCGTCCACAGCCTCCTGAATACCGTCCACATTGTCGTGATCCGTCAGGGCAAACGCGGCAAGATCCTTCTTCAGCGCAATCTCAACCAGCTGCGCCGGAGTGCAGGTGCCGTCCGATTTCGTCGAATGTGTGTGCAGATCTATCGCCTTCGTATTATTCCTCCTCGAGATCAGCGTCATAAGCGTTCTGGGCTACATAGACGGTTCTCTTTCTTGCGCCCGCATCTGCAGCCAGATAATCATCATAGGTACCGACCTTGTCGATAATCTTCCCGTCCGGCAGGATCTCAATGATGCGGTTCGCCGTCGTCTGTACGACCTGATGGTCCCTGCAGGCGATCAGCTCTACGCCCGGGAATTTCATCATGCCGTCGTTGAGCGCGGAGATGGATTCCATGTCGAGATGGTTCGTCGGCTCGTCAAAAATCAGGCAGTTCGCGCCGCTGATCATCATCGAGGAGAGCTGGCAGCGAACCTTCTCTCCGCCGGAGAGAATCCGCACCTTCTTGACTCCGTCTTCCCCGGGGAAGAGCATTCTTCCCAGGAACCCCCTGACATAGGTCACATCCTTGATCTGGGAATATCCTGTCAGCCACTGTGTGATATCGAGATCAGAATCAAACAGCTCGGTATTATCCTTCTTAAAATAAGACTGGGATGTCGTTACTCCCCATTTATAGCTGCCTTCATCCGGCTCAAGATTTCCCATCAGGATTTCAAACAGTGTGGTCTTAGCCAGTTCCTGCGAGCCGACAAAAGCGATCTTATCATCGTGTCCCATGATAAACGACACGTCGTCAAGCACCTTTACGCCGTTGACAGTCTTGGAAAGATGCTCAACCGTAAGGACTTCGTTTCCGATCTCCCTGTCGGGGCGGAAATCGATATAAGGATATTTCCTGCTCGAAGGCTTGATTTCGTCGAGTTCAATTTTCTCAAGCGCCCTCTTTCTGGAGGTTGCCTGCTTGGACTTGGAGGCGTTCGCGGAAAAGCGCGAAATGAACTCCTTGAGTTCCTTGATCTTCTCTTCCTTCTTCTTGTTCGCTTCCTTCATCTGGCGGATCATCAGCTGGCTTGACTCATACCAGAAGTCATAGTTGCCGGCAAAAAGAGTGATTTTGCCGTAGTCGATATCCGCGATATACGTACATACCTTATTGAGGAAATAACGGTCGTGGGAAACCACAATGACCGTATTGTCAAAATTGATCAGGAACTCCTCCAGCCAGCCGATCGCATCAAGGTCAAGGTGGTTGGTAGGCTCATCGAGAAGCAGAATATCCGGATTGCCGAAAAGCGCTCTTGCAAGGAGCACCTTCACCTTCTGTGCGCCGCCGAGCTCGCTCATTTTAAGGTAATGATACTCGGTCTCAATCCCGAGGCCGTTCAGAAGAGACTCGGCATCGGATTCCGCTTCCCATCCGTTCATCTCGGCGAACTCTGTCTCCAGCTCCGACGCGCGGATACCGTCCTCATCCGAGAAGTCTTCCTTCGCGTACAGCGCGTCCTTTTCTTTAGATATTTCAAAGAGCCTCGCGTTTCCCTGAATGACCGTATCGAGAACAACCTGGTCGTTGTATTTCTCCTGGTCCTGTTCCAGAAAAGACAGACGCTCTCCCTTATCAATTACAATGCTGCCGTTCGTTGTATCGAGCTGGCCGGACAGTATTTTAAGGAAGGTCGATTTTCCGGCGCCGTTGGCACCGATGATGCCGTAGCAGTTCCCGGGAGTAAACTTGATGGTAACATCCTCAAAAAGGGCCTTTTTCCCGACACGATAGGTCACGCCATTTGCACTTATCATAAACTTCTATCTCCGAATTACAGTACTTTCGGCAGCACCGCGCTGCCGCCGTATCATCATATCATAAATCACTGACAAAAAATGTATCTCAGTTTATTTTCACACTACAGCCACTGGAGCTTGTGCATCACAGCAGCAATTTTCGCCCCTTTCGGAAGCTGCAGGATATCCTGCTGCGACATGGTCCCGCTCCTGACCATCAGGAAGAAATACAGAACCACGGCGATCAAAAGAGAAGGTATCAGAGCAAAAAAGTTGACAAAATAAGGCCTGTCAAGAATTCTGCAGAGCGCCATGGCAAGCGCTTCGTACACAAGCCTCGCATCGGCTCCCATGATCGCCGCGCAGATCGCGGGGCGGATGAAAACAATTCCGGTGTCGTGTTTCAGGCCGATATACCGCGAAAGGAAACGGTTGTTGAGGATAAAAATAATGCCCGCGTACAGAATACTGACGATGACGAGTGCGTAAACCCCGGCATTGCCCGCCCGCAGCAGAATCTCGAGGACAATCGTCTGGACAGCAAGCGCTGCCGCCGCAGATACCAGCGGCATCTGCATTCTGCCGATCGACTGCAGGACAGCATTGGTGATGGTCGATATTGAATAAAAGACAACCGTCACAGCCAGAAAGGCCAGAAGCCCCGAAGCCTGTGCCAGCGACGCCATCTGCGGGAACATGACCATGGTGAGCGGCTTTGCAAGCGCGATCAGTCCGGCTGCGGAAGGAATTGCGATTACAGCGGTGATCCTGACCGCCCTTTCGGCGCGCTGCCTTGTCTCCTCCAGGTTCTTCCTGGCGTACGCCGCCGAGATCCCGGGAATAATCGCAGCGGCGACCGCCGTCGCGATGGAAATCGGGATATTGGTAATAACAACCGCCTTATTTGAGAAGATGCCGTAGAGCGTTGTCACTTCCGTCTGGTCCATATGCCTTGCGCCGATCATGACATCCGCATAGATTGTCTGGTTTAAGGACGTAGTGAGATTCAGGATAAATCCGCTCAGTATAAAAGGCGTAATTACAAGAATGGTTTCCTTAAAAACCCTGCCGAAAGGATCCGCCTGGCCGGTCACGTCTTCTGCGACCTGCCTCTTTGCGGTCTTCCGGTAGCCGAGATAGCACCACAGCATAAACAGCAGGGCAATCAGGACACCGCTCCCTGTTCCGAGAGCCGAGCCCATGGCCCCTCGCTGTGCCTGCACCGTACTGCCAAGGTTTGATGCGCCCCGCATCAAAAGCCATGCTGCGCCGATGCTCACGACGGCGTTCGCGATCTGTTCCAGGATCTGTGACACCGAGGTCTGCACCATGGATCCCCTCGCCTGGAAATAGCCGCGAAGGCATCCCAGAATCGCAAACAAAAAGACCGTAGGCGCAAAGACGCGGAGAACGGAAACCGCAAGCGGCGGCACCAGTCTTCCTGCCCCGAAAAGAAGCAGGAGGCTTCCTCCCGTTCCGACAAGAAGGCTGTAACACAACGCGCAGCGAAAGACCCGCTGCGCGTTTCTGTACTGTCCCAGTGCAAGCTTCTGCGCTATCAGCTTCGAAATTGCCGAAGGGATGCTGTATGACGAGACCATCAGAATGATCGTATAAATGTTGTAGGCATAGCCGTAGTAGCCGTTGCCCTCATCGCCTATGATCGCCGTTAAAGGCGCCCGGTATAACAGGCCGATGATCCTCACGATCATACTCGCCGCCGCAAGGATACCGGCCTGTACCATTACATTATTCTTATCAGTTTTTGCCATTATGCGTTAAACGAATACACAGTGTCCCGGCGCCGTTTTTATCCGATCAGCCAGTCATACATCTCCTGATATTTGCCCGCGGAAACCTTCCAGGAGAAATCGGCCTTCATAGCCCTCTCGGCCATCCGGTTCCATTCCCGCTTCTTATCATAGAAGATCTTCTCCGCGTAGCGGACTGTTGCCATCATCTCGTGGGCGTTGTAATTCCTGAAGGTGAAGCCGGTTCCGGTCCCTTCATATTCATTGTAGGGCTCGACCGTATCCTTAAGTCCGCCTGTCTCACGCACGATGGGAAGTGTCCCGTAGCGCAGGCTCATCAGCTGTGAAAGTCCGCAGGGCTCAAACAGGGACGGCATAAGGAACGCGTCGCTCGCCGCATAAATCTTGTGGGACAGCTCCTCCGAATAATAAATATTCGCAGCGAGCTTGTCCGAATACTTCTCGTCGAAATAGCGGAACATATTCTCGTACCGCTCTTCGCCTGTACCCAGAACCACTACCTGAATCGCATCCGTGTTCAGCATCTCCTCCATCACATACGCGATCAGATCAAACCCCTTCTGGTCCGTAAGTCTGGAAACAATACCGATCATGAAGCACTTCGGGTCTTCCTTCAGTCCGAGTTCCTTCTGAAGCTCGGTCTTGTTCTTAACCTTGTTCCGTCGGAAATTCTCGACGGTGTACGGCTTGACAATGTATTTGTCGTTATCCGGTGAAAAGTCCGTATAGTCGATTCCGTTGATAATGCCCCTGAGGTCGTTCTGCCGCGCGTTCAGGATGCCCTCAAGTCCTTCCCCGTAGAAGGGCGTGCGGATTTCCTCGGCGTAGGTCGGGCTGACGGTGGTTACCGCATCTGCATAGACGATACCGCCCTTTAACAGGTTGGCATCCTTATACGCCTCAAGCTTGTCCGGTGTGAAATAATAGCCGGAAAGGCCGGTGATGCTCTCCACATCCTGTACATTCCATTTGCCCTGGAAGCGCAGATTATGAATTGTCATGACCGTCTTGATGCCTCTGTAGAACTCGTTCTCCTGGAAGCGCTCCTTAAGATATACGGGAATGAGTCCTGTCTGCCAGTCATGGCAGTGGATCAGGTCCGGACGGAACCCGATGGTGGGAAGCGCGGAAAGAACAGCCTTTGAAAAGAAGGAGAACCTGCGGATCTCAAAGAGCGCATCGTCTGTATAAGGCTTGTAGGTGTTGAACATATCCTCGTTGTCGATAAAGTAATAGACAACTCCGTCGACCTCTGCCTTCAGAAGTCCCACATACATGCTCTTCCAGTCGAAATCCATATAAAAGCTGGAGATGTATTCCAGTTTGTCCTTCATCTCCTGCTTCATGCATGAATACTTCGGAAGAATGACACGCACATCATAGTATTCTCTGTCGATATCCTTCGGCAGAGAACCAACAACATCCGCCAGTCCGCCCGTCTTAATAAACGGTACACCTTCCGAAGCCGCAAATAGAATGTTTTTCATTGTATAACCCCTCCTGCCAGTGTATGGATGATTCCTAATAATAATACCTCAAATAGCCGCTTACTGCGAGAGGGATTTAAAAGTATATCACCTCAGACCCTTTCGGCGATTTCATAAATCAGGCGCTCCGAATCCTCCCACCCGAGGCACGGGTCTGTAATGGATTTTCCGTAGACGCCTTCGCCTATTTTCTGCGCCCCTTCCACAAGATAACTCTCGATCATCAGGCCCTTTACGATCTGCCTGATCTCCTCGTTTTCACTGCGGCTGTGCAGGATCTCCTTCGCGATCCTGATCTGCTGCCGGAACTGTTTGTTCGAGTTGCTGTGGTTTGTGTCGATGACGCATGCGTGGTTTACAAGGTCACGTTCCCGGTACATGTCGGAAAGACGCATGATGTCCTCATAATGATAATTCGGCGTGTTGCTGCCGTGCTTGCTCACGGAGCCGCGAAGGACGGTATGCGCGAGGGGATTGCCGTCCGTATGCACCTCAAATCCCCTGTAGACAAAGGAATGGGGGTGCTGCGCCGCATAGACGGAGTTCAGCATGACGTTGAAGTCCCCGGATGTCGGATTCTTCATGCCGGAAGCCACGTCAAAGCCGCTGACCGTCATGCGGTGCTGCTGGTCCTCCACGCTTCTGGCACCGATCGCGACATAGCTGAGTATGTCCTGGACATATCCCCAGTTTTCCGGATACAGCATCTCATCGGCCGCAGTCAGGCCGGATACCTGCGCGGCATGGATCTGCATTTTGCGCATCGCGATAAGACCGGCCTTAAAGTCCGTCTTACCCTCCGGATCCGGCTGGGAGGTGATTCCCTTATAGCCGTCGCCCGTGGTCCTGGGCTTGTTGGTATAGATTCTCGGAACAATCACGAGCCGGCTTTTCACCTTTTCGTTGACGGCAGCAAGGCGCTCCGCATATTCGCAGACCGCTGATTCGTTGTCCGCAGAGCACGGGCCGATAATCAGCAGGAACTTGTCGCTTTTACCGGTAAGGATATCCGCAATTTCCCTGTCCCGTTCCTTTTTGATCTTCGCGCAGGATTCCGGCATCGGATATTCCTCGCGGATTTCCTGCGGCGTGGGAAGCTTCTGGATAAAGTGAAAGCTCATGCCTTTTCCTCCCCAGGTGCGGCCACACGTTTCCTGTACGCATAGGCCATGATGCCGGCAATTGTCTTTCCGTCCTCGATTTCGCCTCTCTGAATCATGCCGATCAGATCATCCAGGTCCCAGACCTCGACGTTCAGGAATTCATCGGGATCGAGGTGCTGTTTTCCGGGAGTCAGTCCTGTTGCAAGGTAAATATCGATCTTCTCGTTGCAGAAGGCCACCGTGCTTCTGTAATTCAGCAGCAGCTCCAGATTCTGCGCCCGGTATCCCGTCTCCTCGGCAAGCTCCCTGGCGGCTGTTTCCACAGTGGGCTCCTCCCTGGAGGTTCTGCCTCCTGCGGGCAGTTCAATTGTTTCGCGTTCGAGCGTGTTGCGCCACTGGCGGACCATCAGTAGTCTGCCGTCATCGCGTACCGCGACCACTGCCGCCGCTCCTTTATGGTCAACGAAATCCCATTCCTCGGACTCTCCGTTGGGAAGCGAAATTGTGTCTACATACTCATCGATCACAACGCCTTTCCTGACCAGTTTTCTTCCCATTCTTTCATAAACGCCGTTTGCCATGATTCTTCCTCGCTGTCTCAAAACCTGTACGGGCAGGCCTTTGAAACTGCCTCCCGATAAAACGCCAAAGCGGAACAATAACAGGACCCTCCTGTTACTGTTCCGCCCACTACATTTTCATTTTAACATTTGCATATTACTTGGCATAGTCCGTCACACGTGACTCACGAATGACATTGACCTTGATCTGACCGGGATACTCCATCTCTTCTTCGATCTTTCTGGAAATATCCCTTGCCATGAGTACCATATCGGTATCGCTCACTTTTTCAGGAACTACCATTACACGAACTTCTCTGCCTGCCTGAATGGCATAAGAGTTGCTGACCCCTTTAAAACTGTTAGTTATCTCTTCAAGCTGTTTCAGTCTTGAAGTATATGTCTCGAGTGTTTCTCTTCTTGCTCCCGGTCTCGCGGCGGAGATAGTATCGGCTGCCTGTACCAGACAAGCGATCAGGCTTGTCGGTTCCGTATCTCCATGGTGCGATTCCACGGCGTTGATGACAATCTGTGACTCTTTATATTTACGGCACAGCTCCGCGCCGAGCTGGACATGAGATCCTTCCATTTCATGATCTACGGCCTTGCCTATATCATGAAGAAGTCCTGCCCGCTTCGCCATCCTGACATCGAGTCCGAGTTCTCCTGCCAGAAGGCCTGAGAGCTGTGCGACCTCAATCGAATGCTTCAGCGCGTTCTGACCATAGCTCGTACGGAAGCGCATCTTTCCGAGGAGTCTGACAAGTTCCGGATGCAGGCCGTGTACGCCGACCTCCAGCGTAGCAGCTTCTCCTTCTTCCTTGATGACCGACTCAACCTCTTTCTTTGCCTTCTCGACCATTTCCTCGATTCTGGCAGGATGGATCCGTCCGTCTACAATCAGTTTTTCGAGCGCGATCCTGGCAACCTCGCGCCGGATCGGATCGAAGCCGGAAATAACAACCGCTTCCGGCGTGTCGTCTATGATCAGGTCAACGCCTGTCATAGTCTCGAGAGTCCGGATATTGCGGCCTTCACGGCCGATAATCCGTCCCTTCATCTCATCACTCGGAAGCTGTACAACGGAGATCGTCGCCTCGGCAACATGGTCGGCCGCACATCTCTGTATAGCGCCTACGACAAACTCTCTCGCCTTTTTGTCCGCTTCCTCTTTTGCCTCCGCCAGGGTCTCTTTGACCATCACGGCGGCGTCATGCTTCACATCATCTTCAACAAGTTTTAAAAGGTACTCTTTTGCCTGCTCTGATGTCAGGCCTGAAATTCGTTCGAGTTCCTGCATTCGCTGTTCGCCAAGCTTAGTGACTTCTTCCTGTTTCCTACGCAGTGATTCTTCCTTGGAAGAAAGTGACTGTTCCTTGCGTTCAAGTCCCTCTGTCTTCCTGTCGAGTGCCTCTTCCTTCTGCTGGATCCTTCTCTCATTGCGCTGGACCTCGCTGCGCCTGTCCCTGATCTCCTTTTCAAGATCGTTCCTGGCCTTGATGGTCTCTTCCTTCGCCTCGAGAAGCGCTTCGCGCTTTTTGTTCTCAGCAGTCGTCAGTGCCTCGTCAATGATCGCCCTTGCCTTGTCCTCCGCGTTGCCGATCTTTGCCGCTTCCTGAGCCTTGCGGCGGTTGGTAGCGACAACTCCGGTCACCGGGACGGCGATCAAAAGTGCCACAATCACTGCAATAATTGTCTGCAGCATTTGCAGGAGCACCTCCTTATTCAGTTTTTAATGTATCATCCAAAAAGAATGCCGTTAAATTCCCAGGCAAGGAATCAACAATCAGCAAATCCATTTGACATTTTACACAATATCTAATACTAATCTGAAAATCCCTGTCTGTCAAGAAATCGGAAGGAAATCTTCGCCAAATAATTGTCAGAATTGTTGCAAGACATGGCACATGATGATAAAATATGGAGATTTCCGTATGCCCCCGGGCATTTTCCATAATTTGTTATATATTATTTAAACGATCATCAGTCAGGAGAATTTATGATTCAGAAGCGGGAAGATATCAGAAATGTAGCCATCATAGCACACGTCGATCACGGCAAGACGACACTGGTCGACGGGCTGCTGCGCCAGAGCGGCGTTTTCCGCGCGGGCCAGGAGGTTGTCGACCGGGTAATGGACTCCGGAGACATCGAGCGTGAGCGCGGCATTACCATCATGAGCAAGAACACGGCCGTCAATTACAACGGCGTAAAGATCAACATCATCGACACCCCCGGCCACGCGGATTTCGGAGGCGAGGTTGAGCGTGTACTGAAGATGGTGGACGGCGTCATCCTCGTTGTCGACGCGTTCGAAGGTCCCATGCCGCAGACCCGGTTTGTCCTCTCAAAGGCCATGGCTCTTGGCCTGGCAGTCATCGTCTGCATCAACAAGATTGACCGCCCCGGCGCACGCCCCACACAGGTAATCGATGAGGTCCTGGAGCTTCTTATGGACCTTGGCGCAAATGACGAGCAGCTGGACTGCCCGTTCGTGTTCGCCTCCGCCAAGTCCGGAATCAGCACACTCGACCTTGGCAGCCCCGGCGTCTCCATGAAGCCTTTATTTGAGACAATTATAGAACACATCCCCGCTCCGGAGGGAGATCCCGAAGACGGAACACAGGTGCTGATCTCGACCATTGACTATAACGAATATGTTGGCCGTATCGGCGTGGGCAAGGTTGAGCGCGGCTCGATAAACGTCGGCCAGGAGGCTGTCCTTGTCAACCATCACGAGCCCGATAAACAGGTCCGTGTCAAGATCAGCAACCTGTATGAGTTCGAGGGACTCCAGAAGGTTGCGGTCCAGCACGCGGGCATCGGTTCCATTGTGGCGCTCTCCGGAATCGACGATCTCCACATAGGAGATACGATCTGCTCTCCCGGAAAGGCAGACGCAATCCCCTTCCCGAAGATTGAAGAGCCCACCATCTCCATGACTTTTAACGTCAATGACTCTCCTCTCGCGGGAAAGGACGGAAAATATATCACAAGCCGTCACATCCGCGACAGACTGTACCGTGAGCTGAACACGGATGTCTCTCTGCGTGTGGAGGACACAGACTCGACGGATTGCTTCAAGGTCTCCGGAAGAGGCGAACTTCACCTTTCCGTACTCATTGAAACCATGCGCCGCGAAGGCTACGAGTTCGCTGTCAGTAAAGCAGAGGTCATCTATAAGTACGATGAGAACGGCAGGCGCCTTGAGCCCATGGAGCAGTGCATCATCGATGTCCCGGAAGAGTTTGCGGGCGGCGTCATCCAGAAGCTTGGCCAGCGCAAGGGCGAGCTTGTGAGCATGGGAGACGCAAACGGAGGATATTCCAGGCTGGAGTTCAGCATTCCTTCCAGGGGCCTGATCGGCTACCGCGGAGATTTCATGACCGACACCAAGGGGAACGGTATCATGAACACGATATTCGCGGGCTATGCCCCTTATAAGGGAGATATTACCTACCGCAAGCAGGGATCCCTTATTGCTTTCGAAAGCGGAATCGCCGTGACCTACGGACTGTTCAACGCGCAGGAGCGCGGCGCTCTGTTCATCAGCTCCGGCGAAGAGGTTTATGCCGGCATGATCGTGGGCGTCAGCGGAAAGACAGAGGATATCGAGGTTAATGTCTGCAAGACAAAGCACCTGACCAACACCCGGACCTCCGCCTCCGATGAGGCTCTGCGCCTCGTTCCTCCGAGAATCATGTCCCTGGAACAGGCGATCGAATATGTGGATACCGACGAGCTCCTGGAGGTAACCCCGAAGCACTTAAGACTCCGCAAGAAGATCCTTGATCCCCGCCTCCGCAAGCGCGCCGAGATGTCGGTCAAGGCAAAGGAAGAAGCGCTTCGCGCCCAGTAATCCGCAGCGGCTTCCATGGCGTATTCCCGTCATATACCTGATCGGATGGGCAGGCTTTGCCGCCCATCCTGCGCGATGCGCACATCTCGCGGCAAAGCCGCTTCGATGTACGTTGGCCGTCGAATGGC
>CADBPC010000057.1 GCA_902796425.1 uncultured Lachnospiraceae bacterium | reverse complement strand
TTCTTCGTCAACGAGGCAGCGCACCCTTACCGCGGGAGCGTAAAGATCCCGTATGACGGACCCGCCTATATCTACGATGCCTGGGAAAACAGGATCTATGACGCAGGTCTTAAGGACGGGAAGATGGATATCGAGCTTCTGCCCCTGCACAGTTTCCTCCTCATCCTCGATGAGCCGGATGCGGCAAGGCTTGAAAAGCCTGCAGAGCGCTGTGGCAGAGAGCAGGTACTGGACACATGGCAGAGAAGCCTTTGCAGAGCCATCTCCTATCCGGAATTCGAGGGGGCAAAAGAGGTAACGCTCCCGGACGAGCTCTCAAAGGAGGAGCCCTTCTTCTCCGGCTTCGTCCGCTACGAGACCAGCCTGGACTGCCCGGAGGCGCCGGCAGCAGGAGCTGCCGGAGACGGAATCTGCGGCAGCGACAAATCCTGCGGCAGCGTCGTCCTCGAGGTGACGGATGCGCACGAGGGCGTCGAGGTATTTGTCAACGGGAAGAGCTGCGGAATCCAGATCGCGCCGCCGTTTGTCTATGACATCACGCCGTATCTGCAGAAGGGTGAAAACAAGGTCGCCATAGAAGTCGCGACCACGCTCGAAAGAGCAATGTTTGAGCTTAACAAAGACAATCCGCAGGCGCGGATGCGCGGATTAAAAGAGCCCGCGGATCCCTCGGGAATTAACGGGCTTGTAAAGCTGTATTTCAAATAATAACCGAACAAAAGGGGCAGGGAAAAACAAGAGAATTCAAGCTTTTCCCTGCCCCGACAGCATTCCGGCTGCTTAATATCCGAAGACCTGGATGGCCTCCTTCATGTTGTCCCTGATGGCGACGCCGAAGGGGCACCTCGTCTCGCAGGCGCCGCACTGGATGCAGTCCGAGGCGTGGCGCTCAAGGAGGGCGTAGTGCTCGCGGACGGTCTCGGGGATCCTTCCCTGCGACTTTGCAAGGTGCAGGAACTTGGTCACGTCCGCGATATCGATGCGCTGCGGGCAGGGCTCACAGTGGCTGCAGTACATGCAGTGCCCGACCCAGGAAACCCTGGGGAAGCTCGCAAGCGCGGCCGCATAATCTTTTTCTTCATCGGAAGCGTCGCAGTAAGCGGCGCTTTCTTCAAGCTGCTGCACACTGTGCGTGCCGCACAGGGCTGTTGCGACGGCGGGCCGCGAGAGCGCATAGGCGATGCACTGATTGACCGTCAGCGATACGCCCGCGATCTGGTTGCTGCCAAGGAGCTCGCCTCCCGCGAAGGGCTTCATGACGGTGATGCCGACGCCCCGTGCCTGGCAGATCTCATACAGGCGCTGCCTGTCGGGATCCATGTTCGTCAGGTGCTCCGTGTAATTCCTGTCCGCCCAGATTTCTTCCACATCCTCATTCGCAGGCTGCAGGTCATAGCAGGGATTGACGGAGAACATGAGGACCTCGATCCCTCCCTCGACGACCGCCCTTTCCGCGACCAGCGGATTGTGGCTGGACATGCCGATATGTCGGATGCGCCCCTCCTCCTTCAGCTTTCTTGCAAAGTCGAGGATGCCGTTATTTACAATGGCCTCCCAGTCCGACATCGCGTCGCAGTAATGGATCATGCCGACATCCAGATAATCCGTATCCAGAAGCCGCATCATCTCCTCGAACCCGGCCTTCGTCTCTTCAAGATTCCTGGTCCGAAGGTACTGGCCGCCCTTCCAGACGGAGCAGATGTGCGACTGGATGATGAACTGCTCTCTCCTCCCCTTCAGGGCCTTCCCGACCGCGGCGCGCATCTGCGGGTCGGAGGCATAAAGGTCAAAATAGTTGACTCCGAGGCGCTGCGCCGAATCGAAGAGCCTGCCGCACATGGCATAGTCATCCTCCTCAAAGCCCTCGCACCCCATTCCGATCACGCTGACCTTCAGGCCGGTTGTTCCAAGTTCACGATAAATCATAGCTGTCTCCTCCCATCCATATCAGTGCCCGTGCGGGACCTTTTCTCTCATCTCCTTTTCGGCGCCGGTATCTGCCCGGAACAGTCCTGCAAAGACAATTGCAAGGAAAATCACACTCCCCCAGATCGAGCGGTACGAAAACATCCGGCAGCTTACGGTCGAAACCACGGCGCCGGCAATGAAATACAAAATCAGCTGGCCGTGAACGCCAAAGCGCCTCCGGTCCTCGGCTCTGCCCTGCTGCAGGTATCTCGCGGAGTAATATCCGACCTCACGGATGTGGTTTGTAACAAACGTCGTCGCCGCGGACACACCCTGCACCTGCCGGAAGGTGTTGAACTGCATCGAGCAGATGAAGTTCAGCGCGACCTGGCAGATCTGGTCGGGCCACTCTGCAGGCATAAGGCCCAGCAATACTACAACCAGAGCCTCAAACCCGATAAGGAGCGTCTCAAACCGCAGAAGATGGAACCTGCGCACGCTCTTTTCCAGAGACTCCGATATAAACGCACCGGCAAAATAGGCTCCGATCGGCAGCAGCAGGTAAGCGGCCCTTGACCACTCCCCGTTTCCCAGAGCCATCGCAAACAGCACGACATTCGCCGTCTGTGCGTTGCAGAATACGCCTCCCCGAAGGAAAAAGGTATAAGCGCCGAACCATCCAGCAACGAAGATCAGCAGGTGATATACCCATTCCTTCTCGCATTCAAGAAATTCTTTACTATTTTCCATATCCGGACAAAATACCCCCGGTAATCCTGTTTTCCCGGAACACGCTCCCGGAATCAGTCTTTCAAAAACTTATTTTCCCAGAACCACAAAGGACTGGGGCTCCAGTGTAAGGGTGCCTCCCTCAAGGCTCCCGTGCCCGATTTCAAAAACCGTCCCGGAAATTTCCGAAATTCCGGGCACCGCGGAAAGATCCGCCGATGCAGCGTTTACGGAAGGATTGACCGCAAGGATCAGATTCCCCCTCTGATAGACAAAGGGCCTTCCCTCTTCGCTGCAAAGAACCGCAAAAGGCGCGTCGGCCCTAAGGTCCTCCTGATCATGCCGGAGCGCCAGGATTTTCCGCACGGTATTTAACAGGGAATCGGGATCCTTGTCGCACTTTTCGACGGTAGGCGCGTCCGCGCTCCCATCGACGGGAAGATAGAGATCCTCCTTTTTACCCTTCGAAAAGCCGAGATTATCACTGCTATCCCACTGCATCGGGGAGCGCGAGCCGGTGCGGGTGTAGCCGCCCTCCTTCGTGGGAAGATCCAGGTAGCGCATGCCGATCTCGTCCCCGTAATACAGGAAGGGAACGCCGGGCATTGTGAAAATCATTGCGTAGGCGATTTTCAGCTCGTCCTCGCCGAGATTGTAGCGCGGACGGGTTGTGTCATGGTTGCAGGTGATGAGGGAAATATATCCGTCGTTTTTTGTGTCCTCGTAGCGCGGAATATACTCATCCAGGAAGCGGTTAATGCCGGCGCCGCCTTCCTTTCTAAAATAGCTGTGGTCCTCGCCGGAGTCATAATCGCGAAGGAGTGTGGAGTAGCCGTTGCCCGGCCAGTTAAGGTAAAAGTCGCAGTCATAGCCGGCCTTCAGCGAGAGCTGCGGGTCGTTCCATTCCGCGATCAGGACGGACTCGGGGAATTCCAGGTCCAGCATGCGCCGCACATCGCGCCAGATGGCACATGTGCCGGTCTTTTTTTCATCATCCTTTTTGACCAGTGAGGACGCCATGTCCACGCGGAAGCCGTCGCACCCGCGGCTCAGCCAGAAGCGCATGATGTCCTTTAAGGCCTCCCTTGTCGCGATCGCCGCCGGGTGATTGTACGGCAGCTCCCAGCGCTTCTCCGGGTGAAGGTACCCGTAGTTGAGCGCAGGCTGGCACTTGAAGAAATTGATGATGTAGGTGCCGTTTCGCTCGCATTCCCCGCCGATATGGGGAAGGCCGTTGCCTCCCTCGATCCAGAAATCCGTCCAGATATACCGGTCGGAATACTCGTTTCTTTCCGCCTTCTGGCTCTGGAGGAACCACTCATGCTCCTCGGAGGTGTGGCCGGCGACAAGATCAAGAACCACATGGATGCCCTTTTCATGCGCGATTTCAAAGAGCCTCTCCAGATCCTCGTTCGTTCCGTATCTCGGGGCGACCTTTTTATAATCGCGCACGTCATATCCCGCGTCCTTGAAGGGCGAATCAAAACAGGGATTGATCCAGAGCGCGTTGCAGCCGAGCCCCTTTATATAATCCAGCTTTTCGATGATTCCGTTGATATCTCCGATACCGTCACCGTTCGTATCGTAGAAAGACTGTGGGTAAATCTCATAAAATACAGCGTCCTTAAGCCATGCTGCAGCCATATTGGTCCTCCTTATATTTACCTTAATATATTTCTGTATTCTTGTATGTTGAACATTTCCCGAAAGGTTGTCAAGAGGAGCGCCCATACATTCAGGTATCTTTCATGTATAATAGGAGGACACCCCGCGATTTGGAACGAGGCTTTGATCAAGGAGTACAGGCATATGAGAAAACTTGGCAGGGAAAATGGGAAACTTACGGATTATTTCACTATAATAACGGGAACGCTTCTGATGGCAGTGGCGGCAAACTGGCTCTACAGCCCCGTCAATATGGTCCCCGGCGGATTTACCGGACTTGCCATCATCCTGCAGGAGATGACCAAGGGAATCCGGCCCGGCGGCGTCCCGATCTGGTT
>CADBPC010000056.1 GCA_902796425.1 uncultured Lachnospiraceae bacterium | reverse complement strand
GATCGTCGGCCACATAACCCTGCTCAATAGCGCGCTCGAAATCAGCGGCGGCCTTTTGCGCGGCTTTTTCCATCTGCTTTTCGGTCAGGCCGGGAGCGGGCCGCCAGGTCTTGGTGTGCTTGATCTGCTTCCCGTCACTGTCCCGCCCGGTGGAGACAAAGAAGCGATAGGCAGGGCCAGTCTTGCCCTCAATCCTCTGTATGCTCGCCATTTTGTGCCTCCTGTTCCATCTTTTTTTCCGTCTCTTCAACATGGTATATGGATTTGCAGAGATTGGAGGCTTCTAATGCGAAGCGAAACACAGAAACTTCCAGCAACTCTTTCTCGTTCCTCAACGACAAGGCGCGATTATCGCCAGAAAGGCCGCCGTACTGGTAGACCCACTCGGCGGAAGTGACTCTTTTCTCCACGCTTTGCAGTGCTTCCAGCAGACGCGGCAAGCCGTCTGCCGAGAGAAGCAGATCCAGCGTACCTCTCAATCCCCGCATCTCTGCTTTGACACAAGGTAACCTCTCTACGGAAGCTTGGGATAGTCCAGAATATCTCTCTATAGCTTGGAGTGAAGTGTCAGGGCGAGGGATTGTGGTCAGACCGAGTAGCCAATCAGCAGAGACGCCGTAATGCTTTGCCAGCGTGGCAATTGACCGGTAGTCAACGCCGCGATTTGTGTCGTCGTCTTCCAAGTCTTTGATTTTTGAAGCGGGAACACCCGTTGCCTTGTAGACATCGCCCTGCGTTTGCTTTCCGTGCTGGTTATATGTAATTCGTGCTTCAAGAAATCGTTCTCCACGAGTAAGAATGTAATTCATAGTACCCCTCCATATTTGGAATTTGCGCTGAAAGAAAACCTACAGAAAAAACAATCTGGAATATATAGCACATGGCAGAAGAATGTGATATATTTAGAATACAACAACAGAAAAATTCTAAATACAGAATAACACGGTTGCCTGTTGTTGTCAACAGGAAGGAGTTGATAACATGAAAAATGAAATAGTCAGAACAGTTGCAAAGGATGCAGGTGTAAAGCTTTGGCAAATAGCTGAGCGCGTCGGCATAACGGACAGCAATTTCAGCCGCAAGCTGCGTCGGGAACTTCCGGATGAGGAGCGCGAGCGAATCCTGCGGATGATTGACGAACTGGCCGCTGGGAAGGGAGAGGAAGATCATGCCACGAATGCGGACGATTGAGCAGGCTGCTGCCTGGCTGAGGGAATCTGATCCAGAGACAGCATTCACCAAAACCGCGCTGCGGCGGCTCGTCGTGACGGGGCAGTTTCCAAGCGTCAGAATTGGTCATAAATATCTCTTAAGCTTGGATGTACTGGAAGACTATCTGCGAGGAGGTGCGCGTGATGCGTGAGCGCAAAAAAACCGCCCCGGCGTTGCAGCACCAGGACGGCGAGGACGGGCAGCTTTCCTTTGGCGAGGTTTGGCTTCCCGAAAACGAGTTTATCATATCCTTTCCTTCCACACAAGGGGCTTTGACAGGCTTCTCGTTGGGTGGGCGAGCGAACGCGATCACTGCGCGCGAGCTTGCGCAGATGACCGGGAAAACGATCCGTGAGAGCACAAGGTCTATCTGCACTGAGCGACGAGAAGGTGCGCCGATCTTATCCAATCCTGATGCGGGCTTTTGGCTGGCAGACTCGGTAGACGAGCTTCTACGATGCGCGGCTGCGCTGCATCGCCGGGCTGGGAAAATCCACGCCACCGCGCGAGCGCTAGAGCAGATCACCGAAGGGAGAGAAAACGCGTGAAGTACCGAGTGTATGTGTTCGAAGGACATAATCTATCTGCGCTGGAAGATGATTATGTTCCGGCCTTGACCTTCGATCGGCTGACCTGGGAAGAATCCGTAGAGCTTTGCCGGGTGAGCTTCATGCAAGGATACGGATGCATTCTCTGGCAGATCGAGGGAGGCGGGAGCAATGGCTGAACGTCCTGGCGTGATGCTGTACTTTGATTCCGTCCGGCCAGCTCTGAATAGGCTTGACGATACGCAATGCGGGCAGCTCTTCCGTGCCGTTGTCGATTATGCGCAATATGGAGTTTTCCCGGAACTTGACACGCTCGTTGGTATGGCCTTTGACCTTCTCGTCCCGAAAATCGACCGGGACGCCGAGAAGTACGAAGAAAGCCGGGAGCAGCGGCAATATGCCGTTTACTGCCGCGAGAAGCAGAAAGCCGGAGAGCCGTGCTTGAAATTCGCAGAGTGGCAACTCATGAAATCTATGCCTCCCGTTATCGGGCCGATATCACCCGATAACGGGGGAAACGGCTCGTATCCATCTTCAGCTATAACCGTATCTCCATCCGTATCTCCATCAATAATTCCATCCGCATCTATATCTTCATCCGCAAAGGGAGCCGGAAAGGGAGAGGAAGAGGGATCCAAGGGGGACGGAGAGGGAGAACATGTGCACCTTTTCCGAGAATGGCTTTCAGCGTTGGACGAGAAGGACAATTCACGAGCTTGTGTATTGAGCAACCGGCTTTATGCTCTCGGCTACGACGTCGATCTACAGAGTCGGGAACTGAAAAGGAGATGATAGAGCCTGTGCCAGTTTCGGAGCTTCAAAATCGAATCGGCACGAATCGATGGAGGGAAGCACGATGAATTTCAGGGGCTATGATGCCGACTCGCTGAGCATCGTCAGATGGAAGATTGACATTACCTCCGGACAACCGGACAACCGGACAGTTGGACAGTTGGACAACGTGTCCGGCTTGTACGAGAGGCAATGGCGCCAGAAGAAAAAGG
>CADBPC010000055.1 GCA_902796425.1 uncultured Lachnospiraceae bacterium | reverse complement strand
GATGAAGGAGCTGGGGCTTAAGAGCTATCGGTTCTCTGTGAGCTGGCCGAGGGTCATGCCCGAAGGCACAGGCAGGGTCAACGAAAAGGGCCTTCAATTTTATATTGATCTTGTAGATGAGCTGAAAGGCGCCGGGATCGAGCCTCTGGTGACGCTCTTCCACTGGAATCTGCCGATGGCCTTATATGAGCGCGGCGGCTGGAAAAATCCGGAGATTCCCGAATGGTTTGCAGCATATGCCGCAGTCGTCGCAGACGCCCTGAAGGGAAAGGTAAAGTACTGGATGACCATCAACGAGCCGCAGTGCTTCGTCGGTGTCGGCATGCAGTTCGGCGTACACGCGCCGTTTGAAGAGGGGACCCCTGAAGAGATGCTGAAGGTTGCCCGCAATGTCCTTCTCGCCCACGGAAGGGCTGTGCAGGAGCTGCGCCGGATCTGCCCTGAGGACATTCAGATCGGCTACGCGCCGGCAACCTCCGTCGTTGTTCCCGCGGATGAGAGCGAAGCTGCGATCGAAGAAGCAAGAAAGCAGACCTTTGCCTTTAATCCGTTTGCTTTCTCGACAACCGACGCCTGGTGGTCGGATCCTATTTTCCTCGGACGCTTCCCTGAAGGGGCAGAAGAATATTACGGCGATAAGCTCCCTCAGTTTTCGGAGGAGGAGTGGAAAATTGTCTCCCAGCCCCTGGATTTCTACGGCTTTAATATTTACCAGGGCGGCGGCAATCCGATGCCCCCGGATCCGATGAAGTACGACCGGTATTCCTATCAGGGAAGCCCGAAGACGGCCATGGACTGGAACATCACTCCCGAGGTCATGTACTGGGCGGTCCGGTTCTTCTATGAGCGCTATCAGAAGCCTCTCCTTATCACAGAGAACGGAACTGCCTGTGCGGATCTGGTCTCTCTCGACGGAAAGGTTCATGACCCGAACAGGCAGGATTATGTACATCGCTATCTTCTGTATCTGAAGAAGGCGGTCAGTGAGGGGTACCCGGTCATCGGATACCAGTACTGGTCCATTATGGATAATTTTGAATGGGCGAGCGGGTACGACAAGCGCTTCGGCCTGATCTATGTGGATTACCGGACGCAGGAGCGCACCGTAAAGGACTCCGCTTACTGGTACAGGGAGGTTATCCGCACAAACGGAGAGTGCCTGTAAGCCCTGCCCGCAAAGCCGGATGCACGGCTCAATACTCGGTTTCTGGTTTCTCGGTGAGACCGTAGGTGTCCATGAACTCCTTTAGGTCTTCCGCACTCCGGATCAGCATAACGTCATGATACGCACCGCCGGCAAGATCCTTAAAGCCGGCGGTCGTTTCGCCTGTGCAGATGCTCTTGTGAAGAACAGGCTTCTGCAGCTGCGGGTCATAGGTTTTCACTGTTTTTCTTTTGAACAGCATTTTACATATCCTCGATTTCCAGAAGCTCAATCAGGAAGTTCAGCTCTTTTCCGGCCATCTCATGGTTTGCATCGAACGTGATGGTCGCATCGTCCTTCGCGACAACCTTCACGGGGATCGGGCGTCCCTGCATGCTCTGGAGATAGACTCTCTGCCCTGCCTCGAGGTTCTCAGCGCCGGGAAGCTGCTCAAGTCCGACCGTGAAAATCGCGTCCGGATCCGCCTCTCCGTATGCTTCGGAGGGCATAAGATGGACATTTACCTTTTCGCCGGGCTGCATATTCGCGACAGCGGCGTCAAATCCTCTGATCATCATGCCGGCTCCGCAGATAAACTCGAGCGGCTCGCCTCTGTCATAGGAGGAATCGAACTGGGTTCCGTCGTTGAAGGTTCCTCTGTAGTGAGCCCTTACCTTTTTACCGACGTTGATTCCCTCGATCGGGGGCTCGCGGTGACATCCGCCGCATCCGCCTTCGCTCCCGCAGCAGTCTTCCCCGTCATCGCCTCCGCAGCAGCCTTCCTCACCGTCGCCGTGGCAGCAGCCTTCTTCTCCTTCATCGTGGCATCCGCAGTGTTCACCCTCATCGTGATGGCCGCAGTGCCCTTCGCCGTCATGCCCGCCGCAGGAATGGCCTTCGCCGTGATGGTCGTGATGATCGCAGTTTGCCCCGGTGTTCACGAGCTCGCCGCGAAGATAAGCCTCCACAGCCTCGTCCGCGCTGCCCGATGCGCCCGCGCAGAGCTCGATTCCGTTTTCCGCCAGCGCCGCCTGGGCGCCGCCGCCTATTCCTCCGCAGATCAGGACATCAATCTTCCTGCCTGCAAGAAGGGATGCCAGCGCGCTGTGGCCCGCTCCCTCGGATCCGATCACCTCGGAAGAGATTATTTTCCCATCCTCTGTTTCATAAACCTTGAAATACTCCGTGTGGCCGAAGTGCTGGAAAACATCTCCGCCGTCATAGGTTACCGCGATTCTCATTATCTGAATTCCTCCTGTTATGATTCATTTACAAGCTTGCCCGTCATGTGCTCCGGGACGAGGGCAAACATCAGTGTCCTGGGGCCTGCGTGCTCAAGTTCGCGCCTTATGTATTCCTCATCGTCCGTAAACTTGTAGCTCAGAAGCCGGGCGATCTCATAAACCTTTTCCCGGTCCTCTACAAACTCGATCCTTCCGAAGACAATAACGCTGCTGATATTGAGCGCCCACTCGCCGTCTCGCCGGTATCCGCTGTCATAGACACAGTAGGAAACCTTGTCGTGGCGCCTCATCGCGTCGATCTTATGTCCCATCCTGCCGCCGTGGAAATAGATTTTCCCGTCTTCCTCACAATAGTAATGATTGATCGGCATTCCGTAGGGATAGTCGTCATCCCCGAGGACGGACAGGACGCCTCTTGGCTCTTTCTTCAAAATCTCAATGCATGCTTCCCGCGGGAGCTCCTGTCTTTTCCTGAGCATTTCTCTGAACATCCGGCTGCCTCCTGTTCTGCTGACATCTCAGTCTATTGATTCTACCATATTCAGCATCGCGAGTGCATCCTATATAATATCTGCAGAAAGCTGCGGAGGCCTGGCCTCTTATTCATTACGGACTTGTCCCCGGCTTACTCATGTTTGAAAACACGAGAATGCGCCGGTTATTTTTCAAAATCCGTTCCGGAAAGCAGCCGGAAACACTCAGCGAAAAATGGACAAAAATGGCGAATGATTTCATATTGGCGCGGGGCGGATTTTGCTATCCTCTTCCTGTAAGAACCAAATTGATTCAGAACAGGAGGAAGCATCATGACAAAAGAAATCTACCATGCTTTATCGGACCCCAGGTATCAGGAAGCCTTTGTAGACGCGGAGGAAATGCGCTCCCGCGTGCTCTCGGACGGCACAGAGCTTGCTTATCGCTATGTACACGGCGGTTTCACAGGTACGAATGTGAAATTCAGCTTCTGCTTCCCTCGCAGGGACGCCTACAAAGGGCGTTTCTTCCAATATCTTTCTCCCTTCCCCGGGCCGGACGAGGAACTCGCCAGTCTGAACAAATCCGGCGTGGACGACATGATCGGCTTCTCCCTCCTTAACGGTGCATATTTTGTTGAGAGCAACATGGGCTCTGCAGCCATGTTCGGTCCGAACGGTGACGATACCGACCGCTGGAAATCCAGCGCGGCGGTGGCCGAATACAGCCGCACCATGGCGCAGGAAATCTATGGCGGCTCCCGCCCTGTCGGTATCGTCTTCGGTGGGAGCGGCGGCGGTTACAAGACCATGGCCTGCATCGAAAACACCGACGCCTGGGAAGGCGCGGTGCCGTTCGTCATCGGCTCTCCGGCATCTCTGCCCAATACCATTACCATGCATGCCCAGGGCCAGCGGGTCCTGCGCAATTGTTTTGCCAGGATCATCGACAACCTGGAGCCCGGCGGAAGCGGCAACATGTACGACGGTCTTAATGACACAGAAGCTGCCATGCTTAAGGAGCTTACCGACATGGGTTTTCCGCCTATGGCCTGGTATCTTGAAGCCAGCGGAAAGATTGACGACGGCTCCCTTCCCGTATTGTCTCCCGGAGTAAAGCGGGCTGATCCGGGCTTCTTTGAGGATTTCTGGAAGGTTCCCGGCTATGCCGGCGCCGATCCCGAAAGCAGTGCTGTGCGTGACCGCCTGCAGTTTTGCGGTGTCGTCAGACGCGTTCATCTGCCCGGCTCACCCGAGAGCGCCGCTGAAGAGCAGGAGCTTGAAAGCCGCAACGGTGTGGATGATGCCTGGAAAAAGATGCTGACCGACGGGAAGGATGCGTGGATCGAGCTGGAGACGCTCCCGGACGGGGATGACCTCTATCTCAAGGGTGTAAACATCACCTTTGAGACCGGCGACGCCAGGGGCATGACCCTTTTACTGGGCGATATGAAGCGGGATGAGAGCACCGGCGGCGGTTTCCTGACCATCGGCATGTGCTACGGCATGTCCGATCTGGGCGAAGCTCTTTCCAGAGTTAAGCCCGGTGACGAGCTGAGTCTGGACAACTCCGATTACATCGCCATCCAGCATTACTACCGCCATCAGGTACCGGACACGTCCTTCCACGCGTGGGATCAGTTCCGCAAAGAAGACGGCACGCCCACCCTCCCCCAGCGCGCCAACGTAATGGGATACCGCCTCAATGGCACAGGAAGGCCTCAGGACGGTCAGATCCAGGGCAAGGTAATCGTAATCCAGTCCCTGATGGACGAATCGACCTGCCCCTGGTGCGGCGACTGGTACCGGAACAAGGTCATCGAGGCAAAGGGTAATGAAGACGACTTCCGTCTCTATTACATGCAGCGCTGCATGCACGGGAACACCAACGATATCGGGAACAACATGGTTGTCAACTACATGGGCGCTCTGTACCAGGCGCTGCTTGACATGGCTGACTGGCTGCAGGACGGAAAAGAGCCGCCAAAGACCACAGTCTATAAGCGCGAGGGCGGTCAGATCACGGTGGAAGAAAACGCCGCAAAACGCGGCGGCATGCAGGCCGGCGTAGTGCTCACGGCTAACGGCCAGAAATGCGCACATGTGCGCGCGGGCGGCGAGTTTGTTCTGCGCTCGGAGGCAGTTCTTCCCGAAGATGCCGGTGAAATCACGAGGATTGCCTTCGACTTCCGCGACCGCTGGGGCTTCCCTGAGAAACTCAAGGGCCTCTTCCCGGTTCAGGGTAAGGTAGTAAGTACAGAGAAGGACGGCGTAAAGGGCGCGTACGCGGAAATCATCTACCGCTTTGACGAGCCGGGCACTTACTTTGTCTCCACCCGCATCTCATCCCAGCGGGAAGGCAGAAAGGACGAGATTTTCACACAGGTAAAGAATCTTGACAGGGTGCGCGTAATCGTAGAGTAACAACACGAATTTTGGAAAAAGAACGCCAATTGTTTCATAGAACTCCGCGCCGGGATTTCTAAAATAAATATCAGAAAGACCAGAAACACAAATTGCTTAAAGAGAGGAGCATACAAATGAGTGAAGAAGTGAAATCTGCCGCAACTGTGGATAAGAAAGAAAAAGGCGTAGGCCTCGGAACCCTGCTGGCATGGTCCCTGCGCCCTGCATCAACCGGCATTGCCACCATGATTATGGGCTATCTGACCGTATTTGCTGTCAACACCATGAAGATGCCCGCCGCTCTGGTGGGCGGCCTGCTTCTGGTCAGCAAGCTCATCGACGGCGTGACCGATCTGTTCGCCGGCTATATCGTAGATAACACCAGAACCAAATGGGGCAAAGGCCGTCCCTATGAGTGGTGCGTCGTCGGCATGTGGCTTACCACTCTGCTGCTGTTCTGTGTGCCGGAATCAGCAGGTACCGCTGTAAAGTCCGCCTGGATCCTGCTGATGTACCTGTTTTCCAACTCTGTTTTCTACACCTTCCTCAATGCCAACGGAACAGTTTACATGGTTCGCGCTTTCACATCAGAAAAGCAGTATGTATCTCTGTCCACCTACGGCGGTGTGGTTCCCATGCTGCTTGTTGCAGTTTTCAACATTGTTTTCCCCAGCCTGATGGGCAGTCTTGCCACCAGCCAGGCCGGCTGGATCAAGCTGGTTGCCATCTTTGCTGTTCCCATGACGGTTCTCGGCATGCTGCGCTTCTTTGTAGTCAAAGAGACTCGTGACATCGATGCCAAATCCGATCACCAGAAGGTAGAGCTCAGGGACATCCTGGAGGTACTGAAAAAGAATCCTTACATCTATATTCTTTCCCTGGCTTCTCTGGTCATGAACATCATCACCAACATGGGCGTTAACGTCTTCTACTTTACAGATATTGTCGGTAATGTAGGCCTGATGGGTGTTCTTGCAGCGACCCAGTTCATCATCCTGCCCCTGATGTTCATCTTCCCCCAGATTCTCAAGAAAATCTCCGTCATGAAGCTCATCCGCATCGGTGTTCTGTGCGCGATTGCAGGCTTTATCATTAACTTCTTCGCAGGCAGCAATCTGGTACTTCTTATCATCGGCAACTTGCTCACCGGCGGCGGCGCGGTACCCATCTCCATGCTGGCAGCGCTGGTCATCATCGAATGCGCCGATTATAATGAATATATCGGCATCCGTCGTCTGGAAGGTACTCTGGGCGCAGTGGACGGCTTTGCAAAGAAAGTCGGCGCCGGCCTTGGCGCGGGACTTCTGGGCATTCTCATCGGTCTTGCCGGATATGACGGCAACCTGGCCGTGCAGCCTGCCTCTGCCATTACGATGGTAAAGCTTCTCTACTCTCTGATACCCGGTGCAATATACCTTGTAGTATATCTTGTCTGCCGCTTCTACAAGCTGGATAAGATGATGCCCGAAATCAAGAAAGCCAATGAAGAAAGCCGTGCTGCTGCCGAAGCTGCACGTACTGAGTAATCAGTTATTAATTTGCGGCAGCGCCGAAAAGGTGCTGCCGCATTTTAGTTCAGGGGATAATTCGGAAGATGGGACAGAATATTAAGCTTGCACATCCTGATGTGGAGCACCGGCTGAACAACCTGCAGGGTATGCTGTATGCGGCCTGCCGGCTGGGCGCCTGGTGCTTTGACACGCATAAGCATCTTTTCTTCACCACTGCCCCGCATCAGCAGGAGTATCACATGCTGCTGCAGGCGGGCGGCTGTCTTGATGCCGCGACAGAGAAAAAGGACCTTCCCGGGCTTCCCTATGTGCTGTCCGGCGAACTGGGACTTGGCTGGATCGCGGAATGGGTACATCTGCAGAACGGAGGGCATCTGCTGGTGATCCTCGGGCCATTGTACCTGAAAGACAGCTCAATTGAGGAGAGCCTTCAGCGTCTGGACCGCCGGGGCCTGTCCCAGCACCTGCGCCGGGATTACCTGAGGATTCTTGGAGAGGTTCCTTTTACTCATGCGGATACCATCGCTAATGTCGCCTGCATGCTGCATTACACCTGCTACGATGAAAATCTGAGCCGGGATAGCATCCTGTACGAGCAGACGCTGAAAAAAACGACCGAAAAGCAGGATGCGGAGGAAGAAAAAGCAGAGCCGAAAAATGATTACGGGCGCCTGCTTGCCCATGAAAACCGGCTGCTGCAGCATTTAAGCCAGGGACGCGCGCCGGATCAGGATACAGGCGGCTATCAGGGCGAGATTCAGGACTTTCATCTGCGTGACGGCATGCGCCAGCTAAAGGATAATATGATCATATTCACCGCGCTCTGTGCCCGAACCGCCATTCACAGCGGCGTTTCACTGCATGTGGCAAAGACACGGGAGGGAGAATGGATCCGTCAGATTGAACAGATGAGGGGCTTTGGTTCAGCCAGCGATATCATACAGGGAATGTACAGAGACTTTCAGCGCCGTATCGTTCAGGCAGGAGAAACAAAGGGCCTGTCAAAGGCTGTTCAGGACGCGCGCGATTATATTCGCATGAACTACACCAAAAGCCTGAGCGCTGAGGAAATTGCCAGGTACTGCGGCTACACGGAATACTATCTGACCAGAAAGTTTTCCAAAGAGACCGGCATGAAACTCACCGACTATATCCGTTCAGTCCGTCTGGAGGCCGCCAGAGTAATGCTGCTGACCTCGCAGAAGGATATCCAGCAGATCAGCGAGGAACTTCAGTTTGGCAGCCGCAGCTATTTTGACAGGGTATTCCGGCAGGAGATCGGCATGTCCCCAAGACAGTTCCGGGAGACGAGAGGTAAAGGAAAAACAACATCATGAAACTGAAACGAATGAATTCATATCTGGATTTGATGAGCGCTGTACAGGCATGTGAGGGGGATGTATATTTCAACTCCCCGGAAGGTGATCATCTGAATCTGAAATCCACCTTCTGTCAGTATCTTTTCGCCTCAGTCTGCGGCGATCAGGATTTTCTTACGCAGGGGGACATTGTCTGCGGGCAGGAAAGCGATTATAAAAAGCTGCAGGAGTACTTAGCAGGGCCCGTCTCCTGACCTGAAGATCGGGAAGAGATTATTATTCATCACCGAAAGGAATTATTCAATGAAGCAGTATGAGACTTTTGAATTGACGTTTTCGGGCAGAATCCTATCAGAAGACTATGCAGATATCCCGCTCACTGCAGTGTTTTCCTGCGGCAGTCAGACGAAAACCGTACAGGGCTTCTACGACGGCGATGGCCTGTATAAAGTCCGTTTCCTGCCCGAAGAGCCGGGTGCTTATACATGGCTGGTCACCGGTGCAGTAAGCGCTGAGGGCACTGAAATCTGCCAGCCGGCAGACATTGAACATCACGGGCTGGTAAAAGCCGTGGACACACATTTTGAGTTCGAAGACGGGAAGCTGTTCACGCCTTTCGGCACCACCGTATATGCTCTGGCTCATCAGGATGATGCTCTGGTGGAGCAGACACTTGAAACGCTCAAAGCTGCGCCTTTTAATAAAGTGCGCATGTGCGTTTTCCCAAAGGATTACGACTACAATCACAACGAACCGCCGTACTACGCTTTTGAAAAAACAGCAGACGGCTCCTGGGATGTCCGCCGCCCCTGCATCGCCTTCTGGCATCGCTTTGAGACGATCCTTGAGCGCATCACGGAGATGGGTATCCAGGCAGACCTGATCCTTTTCCACCCTTATGACCGCTGGGGGTTTTCTGCGCTGAGCCGGGAAGATAACCTGCTCTTTCTGGACTATCTGCTGCGCAGACTTTCCGCGAAGCCCGGCATCTGGTGGTCGCTGGCCAACGAGTATGACCTCTGCGCGGCAAAGAGCCTTTCCGACTGGGAAGAGATAGAAAGCTTTGTTGCTCATAACGATCCGTACGGCCACCTCCTGTCCTGTCATAACTGCTTCTGCTTCTGGGACGCTGCCCGCCCGGGCATTACGCATGCCAGCATCCAGACGAAAGGACTTTCGGAGCTCCCTCGCTGGATTGCAAAATATCAGAAGCCTGTCATCATCGATGAGTGCTGCTATGAAGGAAATCTTCCGCACTTCTGGGGCAGCATCTCCGCCCGGGAGATGGTTTATCGATTCTGGCGCTGCGCCGCCAGCGGCGCCTATTGTACTCACGGAGAGACCTTCCTTGCGGATGACGAGGTGCTCTGGTGGGCTAAGGGCGGCATCCTCAGGGGTGAAAGTCCTGAGCGCATCGCTTTTCTCCGTAAAATCATAGAGAGTATCCCCGGCCCTCTGACTGCAAACAGCGGCGGGGTCTTCCAGCTGATACAGATGGGTGAGCAGGAGATTGAAACGACACTCTCGCAGCATCCGGAGTACCCGGGAGAGTTCATCCGTCTGCTTCACGCGAGTATCTGCCGCATGGAGGCAGATGACCGCACTGTACATCTCGCCGGTGAGCACGAATGGGCCGCGCACGCAGGCGATGACGCCTGGCTCTGGTTCAATGACCGGCAGTGCTTCGGCGAGCAGACCCTGCAGCTGCCGGAAGGCAGACATTATCGCGTGGAATTGATAGATGTATGGGAAATGACATCGACTGTCCTTAACGAGAACGCCTGCGGGACGACAAAGATCAGGCTGCCTGGAAAAGAAGGCCTGGCGGTTCTGGCAGTGAGTCAGCGGGGACAGGTCCGGTGACTCATTCGATGGGTGAATTACAGGACTCCCCCCTGCAGTTGCTCAGTCGGGCTGCTGGCCGTCGTGTGCCTTCCAGGCGCACTCTGTGATCTGCATGTCCGTAAACACCGCCGTAAAGCTGGAGTCCTCCGGGCTGCAGGCATAGATGCCGAAGCGGATTTTGCCTGCGCCTTCATGCATGTGGCACACGCGCATCTGGGCGAATTTTACTCCGTCCGCGGAGCACTCGATACAGTAGTCGTCCTCCCTGCGGCTGAAGCGGTACCACATCTGACGTACGTCGGTGGATATCTCGGTTGTCGCCCAGTCGGAATAGCCGTGGTTTGTGACTACGGAGCCCAGGTGCTGGAACTCGTCATTCTCATACTCTACCGAGGCCTTCAGCCAGTTGTCGCTGTCCAGGTACATGACAATGCCGCACTGGTCAAAGCGGTGGCCGCTCCCGGAAAAGTCGGTCTTAACGACAAAGGAGAAGAATTTCTCCTCCGTCTCTGCCTGCAGCACCGGCGCGTTGTCATTGCGGAAGTGGTAGTAGGTTCTCTGCCACAGATCGGTGTGCGGCTGTGTGGTGATTGTAATCTTGTCGGGAGTAATCTCGTATTTTGCCGGCTCCCGTGTCCAGGTCATATCTGTCATATGCGTCTCCCTGCCGTTTCTGATAATTTGATGTCGGACTTCTTCATCTGCGGGAAGGTTGTATTGTAATGGAGTGTGCAGAACTCATGAAGCTCGTCATCGGATCCCGGAGCCTGTCCGCCGAACTGGTTGCAGGGAATATCGAGGATTTCGAGGCCCTGGTCATGGTAGTCCTTGTACATCTGCTCGATCGGTGCATACTGGGGCGTAAAGCCGCAGCCCGTCGCGGTGTTGACGACCATGATGACCTTGCCCTTATAATCCGCAAGGTTCAGTTCGCCGCCTTTTGCCTTTGCTACGGTATAATCATAGATCATCTGAACACATCCTGTTCAGAATTCGATCACTTCCGGCGCCTCTGTAAAGGAACTGAAGGTCGCCTTTGCATTCTTAAAGTACAGTACCTGCGTATTGTCGTCGTCCGCGCTGTATATGGCTTTCAGGCTCGGGTTCTTCTCCAGCATGGCTTCCTTCGGCTCACGCCGGTCATCATTGATCAGTTCACCTGCAACGCGAAGCCATTTGCCGTCCTTGAAGGCGCAGATCTCTGCCTTGGGATTTGCCGCCAGCTGCTTTGATACATCCTTGATCTTACCGGTCTGGATATAGAGCTTTCCCTCAAAGATCAGTTCCGTGCCGAACGGGCGGACCCTGGGCTGGTCTCCATCAATTGTCGCAAGATAATAGATCCCGGCCTCTTCCAGAAACTTACATACCTTCTCGATTCCTTCCATAAAAAATCAACTCCTTTCTATACACTGTCTGTTTTATGCATAACTTAAGCGGTTTTTCCCTCAGTTCATGAGCGATGCTTCCGCAAGGAAGGCCTTGTAGCCGCGGAAGGCTTCATAAATATCCGCCTTGCTGGTCGCCTCGAAGGGAGCGTGCATGTTCAGCACCGGCACGCCGCTGTCGATGACGTTCATTCCGTACAGGGCAAGGATATAGGCGATCGTTCCGCCGCCGCCGACATCGACCTTGCCGAGTTCCGCAGTCTGGATGCTTACGCCGTTCCTGTCGAAGATTCCGCGAAGGTGCGCGATGTATTCCGCGTTCGCATCATTGGAGCCGCTCTTTCCGCGGGAGCCGGTGAACTTGTTAAGCACCATGCCGTTTCCGATATAAGCGACATTCTTGGAGTCAAAGCACTCCGCCCAGTGCGGGTCATAGGCGCTGCTGACATCCGAGGAAAGCATGCAGGAGTTGGCAAGTGTCCTGCGAAGCGCAAGGTCCGAATACTGGCCTGCGAGGCTCAAGACCTCTGCCAGTGCGTTTTCAAAGAAGCGGGACTGCATTCCCGTCGCGCCGACGGATCCGATCTCTTCCTTGTCGACAAGAAGGCATACGCCTGTCCTC
>CADBPC010000054.1 GCA_902796425.1 uncultured Lachnospiraceae bacterium | reverse complement strand
GGTGTCCGCGCAGGACGAATAGATGTCCGCATATCGCGTATTTTTCCTTGACACATAAGGCCTGCAAACATACAATATAGGTTGTTTGCAAGAGCAATATCTTGCATGTTTCATGCGTTTTCCGTGCAATGGCGCGAAGGAAGCACCTTACGCCATTGTTTTTTTTTCGGGTATTGATCCGGGACAAAAATACAAAAGGACAAGGGGTTTTCAAGGTGGCTAAATATCTTGTCAAACGTATCCTGCTGGCACTGGTGTCACTGTTTCTGATCTGCTTTATCACGTTCTTTGCGATGAACGCGATTCCCGGCGGACCGTTCAACGGTGAAAAGGCGAAATCCGCGGAGGTCATGAAGGTCCTGACCGAGCGCTACGGCCTGGACAAGCCGGTGGGCATTCAGTTCATTAATTATATGAAGAACATTCTTCACGGTGATTTCGGCGTGTCGCTTAAGACGGGACGCGATATCGCACAGACGATTCTGGAGTCCTTCTCCGTCTCGGCAAAGATCGGCGGTATGGCAATCATCGTCGCGCTAATCTGCGGAATCATTCTCGGCAGTATCGCCGCCCTGAACCGCAATAAATGGCAGGATCACATTATTATTTTCTTCGTGACCCTGTTTACGGCAATGCCGAGCTTTGTATTCGGCTCGTTCCTTCTGCTGATCTTCTGCATCCAGCTTGGACTGGTGCCGGTATGGACGCCTTCGTCGCCGAACTATGTGCTCCCGGTTCTTGCCCTGTCATTCTCGCCGATGGCCTACATCACCAGGCTTACCAAGACGAGTATGCTGGACGTCCTGGGACAGGACTATGTCAGGACCGCGAAGGCAAAGGGCGTAAGCCGTCTCAAGATTATTTTCATCCACTCTCTGCGCAATGCGCTGATCCCCGTTATTACCTATGTGGGACCTCTGACGGCATCGATCCTCACGGGTTCGCTTGTCATTGAGAAGATCTTTACAATCGGCGGACTCGGTTCGAAATTCGTCGACAGTATCACAAACAGGGATTATCCGCTGATCATGGGAACAACGATCTTCCTTGCGACTCTGATGGTCACGATGAATCTTTTATCCGATATTGTGTACAAGCTGGTTGATCCCAGAATCAAGCTCGAGTGACGATGGCCTGATACGAAGAGAGCCTCAGAGGATAACCGGAAAGGACAGACATGGCACAGAATTTTGATATACCTGCACCGACAAAGAATCCGATGTCGCTGCAGCTGGATCCGAAAAAGTTTGAAAAGGCCACGGATGAGGAAAAGCGGCAGCAGGACGTGATGGCGGAGTCCACCACATTTTTCAAGGACGGAATGAGAAGACTGATGCGCAACCCGCTTGCGATTATCAGTATCGTCCTTCTTCTGCTGGTCGTCGCGACCATGGTCATCGCACCCGCGGTGGTTCCGTACAGCTATGAGCAGATCATTACTGTCAACGGAAAGAGAGACAAGCGCGCTGCAAACCTCAAGCCCTTCGAATACAGCCAGCTCGAGCAGCAGTATATGGAGGAGACGGGCGAAAAGCTCTTCCCACATATCATGGGAACCGATGAGCTCTGCAGAGACTATTTCATCCGTGTCGTATACGGAACTCGCGTGTCCTTCATCGTCGGTATCTTTGCCGCCCTGATGGTCATGATCATAGGAATTATCTACGGGTCGATATCGGGGTATCTGGGAGGAAAAGTCGACCTGATCATGATGAGAATCGTGGATATCATCTATTCGCTCCCGGACCTTCTGATCGTTATCCTTCTGGCCGTTGTCCTGAAGGAGACCCTGAGCCAGGCCAAGCTCGGCATCTTTTCAAAGCTGGGAACGAACATGATGGCCATGTTCATCGTCTTCGGAGTTCTGTACTGGGTCGGTATGGCAAGACTGGTCCGCGGACAGATCCTGACGATCAAGGAGAATGAATATGTGCTCGCGGCGAAGTCCATTGGCGCGAAGAACGGAAGAATTATCCGCAGACATATCCTTCCCAACTGTATCAGCGTCATCATTATTTCCACAGCGCAGCAGATACCTTCCGCGATCTTCACGGAATCCTATCTGTCCTTCATCGGCCTTGGCGTACAGCTCCCCATGCCGTCTCTGGGCTCTCTTGCGAACGCAGCCCGCTCCGGAATGCAGTCCTACCCGTGGAAGCTTGTTTTCCCGGCGGTCATGATCGTTCTGATCGTACTTGCAATGAACCTTCTGGGCGACGCGATGCGCGATGCCTTTGATCCCAAGCTGAAGAAGTAATTTAATCCGGCCGGATAGTCTCCGGCTGATAATTGAAAGGTCTGATATGTCAACATTAAGTGTGGAAGAAAAGATTAGGCGCAATGAAGAGAACCTGATTCTCTCAGTGCAGGATCTTCACACCTCGTTCTTCACCGATTCCGGTGAGGTAAAGGCGGTAAACGGAGTTTCCTTTAACCTTGGCAAGGGAAAGATCCTGGGTGTCGTCGGAGAGTCCGGTTCCGGAAAATCCGTAACGGCTTATTCCATCATGCAGATTCTGGCCGATACCGGACGCGTTGTCGGCGGAAAGATCCTGTACAAGGGCAGAAACCTCCTTGATTTTTCCAAGAAGGAGATGGATGCGTTCCGCGGAGACAAGTGCTCCATCATCTTCCAGGATCCCATGACATCGCTGAACCCGGTATTCACCGTCGGCTACCAGCTCAATGAGGCGCTCCGCCTGCATACGAATTACAAGACGAAGGAAGCCGCCACGCAGAGATCGATCGAGCTTCTGAAGATGGTCGGCGTCAACGAGCCGGAGAAGAGAATCCATCAGTATCCCTACGAGCATTCCGGCGGAATGCGCCAGCGTGTCATGATCGCCATGGCCCTCGCCTGTGAGCCGGATATCCTGATCGCCGACGAGCCGACAACGGCTCTGGACGTCACCATCCAGGCACAGATCCTCGAACTGATGAAGGATCTGCAGAAACAGCTCGGCATGGCTATCATACTGGTTACGCATGACCTGGGCGTCATCGCTTCCATGTGCGACGAAATCATTGTCATGTACGGCGGGCGTGTCTGCGAGCGCGGAACTGCGGATGATATTTTCTATAATCCGTGCCATGAATACACGAAGGGGCTTCTGCGCTCGATTCCGAACGTAGATAATATGAAGGAAAAGCTGGTGCCGATTTCCGGCACGCCGATCAACCTTCTGAACATGCCGAAGGGCTGTGCGTTCTGCCCCCGGTGCGACAATGCCATGAAGATCTGCCTGGAGGAGGTTCCGCCGGAAATGCAGATGCCGGACGGACACTACGCTTCCTGCTGGCTGAATGTCAAAAAGCAGATGGAGGGGGTAAGCGCAGATGAGTGAGCAGAATAATAAAAGCGAATACCTCGTTGAAGTCAATGACCTGAAGATGTATTTCCCGGTCAAGACCGGTTTTATGAAGACGATTCCCCTGAAGGCAGTCGACGGAGTCAGCTTTACGATTAAGCCCGGCGAGACCCTCGGACTGGTCGGAGAGTCCGGCTGCGGCAAGACAACCGTCGGCAGGACGCTGCTGCGTCTGTATAAGCCCACAGGCGGCGAATTCCGGTTTAACGGGGAACTGGTGACGGATAAGAACATCACTCCGCTCAGAAAGCAGATGCAGATGGTGTTCCAGGATCCGTATTCCTCCCTTAACCCCAGAATGACGGTTGAGGATATCATCGGCGAGCCTCTCGACGTACACAAGCTGTATTCGAACAGGGCGGAGAGAAGAGAGAAGATCCTGCACCTCATGGAGCTGGTAGGCCTGAACGCCGAGCATGCGACCCGCTATGCGCATGAGTTCTCCGGCGGACAGAGACAGCGTATCGGCATCGCGAGGGCGCTGGCGGTTGATCCGAAGTTTATCGTCTGCGACGAGCCGGTATCTGCGCTGGACGTTTCCATCCAGGCGCAGGTCATCAACATGTTCGAGGAGCTTCAGGAAAAGCTGGGCGTAGCGTATCTTTTCATTGCCCATGACCTTCTGGTTGTGCATCACATTTCCAACCGGATCGCGGTCATGTACCTTGGCAGGATCGTTGAAATCGCGGACGCGGATGAACTCAATGACCATCCGATCCACCCGTATACACTTTCCCTTCTGTCAGCGGTTCCGGTACCGGATCCGAGGACGGCAAGAAAGAGCCAGCGAATCATTCTGGAAGGCGACGTGCCTTCACCGCTGCGGATGCCGAGCGGCTGTCCTTTCCGGACAAGGTGCAGGTACGCAACGGAGCAGTGCGCAAACGAGTGCCCTTCTCTTACGGACAGGGGAGGCGGCCACATGGTTGCCTGCTGGAACAAATAAACAGCCGCAGTGCATAGATATGCATGTGCGAAGGCGTGTCTTTAGTGGTATACTGGGACAATAAATCAGGTAATTACGGGGAAACCCGGATTATATAACACTATTTACTTTTTCACAGGAGGGTATGTATGAAAAAGAAAATAATTTCTCTTATGCTTACTTCCGCTATGGTAGCTGCCATGGTATCCGGCTGCGCCGGTACAGCGGCTGCACCTGCAGCTGCACCGGCCGCGGAGCCTGCGGCAGAAGCTGCTGCTGAAGAGCCTGCAGAAGAAGCAGCTGAAGAAGCTGCTGAAGAAGCTGCTCCCGCCGAGGCAGAAGCTGCGGAAGAAGTTGCAGAAGCGGCTGCTGAAGAGCCTCACGGCCCCGGAAGCACTGCTGCACCCGTATGGGATCACTATGACGAGCTGATCTCCCAGATTTATGTAGAGACAGATCCCGTTGCCCGTGAAGCTCTGATGCACGAGGCAGAGGATATGCTGATGGATACCGGTGCGGTACTTCCGATCTACTACTACAACGACCTGTATCTGCAGGGACCCGAGTGGGAGCACAGCTTTGCGACCGTTTTCGGAACAAAGTACTTTATGTATTCCACAAAGGGCGGCGAGCCGGTTGATGTCATGAAGATCAACCTTGCTTCCGAGCCCGATCACCTGGATCCTTCGCTGAACAGCTCCGTTGACGGTGCTGCTCTTGCGTCCAACTCCTTCGTAGGCCTGTATACCTCCGCTGAGGACGGCTCCACTGTTCCCGCGCTGGCTGACGGCGATCCGGAAATTTCCGAGGACGGAACCCAGTTCACAATCAAGATGAAGGAAGGCCTTGTCTGGAGCGACGGCACACCGCTGAACGCGAACGACATCGTTAATTCCTGGCTCAGAGCTGCAGATCCCGAGACAGCTGCGGACTATTCCTATCTGTTCGACGTATTTGCAAAGAATGATGACGGCACAATCGTTGCCGAGGCAAAGGACGACAACACAGTTTACTTCGAACTGGCTGCTCCGTGCCCTTACATCATGAGCCTTCTTGCTTTCCCTGTATTCATGCCTGTTCCGGCAGCAGCTTTTGAAGATGTTCAGGGCTGGGCGAACGAGGCCGGATTCGTTTCCAACGGCGCATACACTCTGAAGGAGTGGAAGCATAACGAGTCCATGGTTTATGTTAAGAACCCGAACTTCTATGATGCCGACAACGTCACTGTAGAAGAGCTTGATTTCATGCTGAGCGCTGATGACACAGCGATCCTTGCAGCTTATCAGGCAGGCGACCTTGACTATGCGGATACAGTTCCGAACGGCGAGATCCAGAACCTGAAGGATACACCTGATTTCCACATTATCCCGAACCTTGGAACCTATTATGTAGGCTTCAACGTCAACAGCCCCATGTTTGACGGACTTACACCTTCTCAGGCTTCCGCTATGAGACGCGCTCTTGCAAAGCTTGTTGACCGCCAGTACATCATTGATACCATCGGCCAGACAGAGCAGGAGATCGCAACCTCCTTCATTCCTACAGGAATCAGCGACGGCCACGGCGGAATGTTCAAGGCTAACGATGATGCCTACACATTCCCTTATGCAGATACACTCGGCTACTATGACACAGAAGTTGATGTTGAAGGCGCTATCGAGCTGCTCAAGGAAGCCGGCTTCGAGTTTGACGGCGAGATGCTTTCCGCAAATACTCCTATCCACATCAATTACCTGACCAACCAGGGCACAGGCCACGAGGGCATCGCTCAGGCAATCCAGCAGGATTTCGCAGTCATCGGCATTACGATGGAAATCTCTGTTGAAGACTGGCAGACATTCCTGAATGACCGTAAGCAGGGCAACTTCGACGTTGCTCGCCAGGGCTGGCTTGCAGACTATGACGACCCGGTCAACATGCTTGAGATGTATGCTTCCGGTTCCGGAAACAACGATTCTCAGCTGGGTAAGTAATTCACGCGGGAAGTCATAAATCAGTACCGGCAGGTCCGGACTGACAAAGGAATAAAAAAATGGCGGAGGTTTTTCCTCCGCCGTTTTTTATGTACCGATTCGGTTACATCGCAAGGCTTCCCATGGGATCCCAGGGAGCCAGAAGGATCGGATCCTGTTCGAGCTGCTCCGCCTGCTCCTTCGACAGATACTTTCTGTCAAGGAGGATCTGGTAGGAGAACTGCCCGAACCACTCGTCGCTCATGACAAAATATCCCTTCTTTCCGACTTCGTCGCCCCAGCTGTTTTCCACTCTCCAGCGGATGGGCTTTCCTGAATCGTCAAGGTCGACGCCGGTCAGCACCATTGCATGCGTCATAAGGCTCTCGCCGTAGTCCAGGCGCTGCGCCTTTGTCATGGGGAAATCCGTATCGAACAGGCCTGCCACGTCCAGGGCGTCCATGGACAGAATTCCGGCCTTGCGGTCGGAGAACTGTCCGACATCGCTTCCGAACCAGACCGGCATGCCGTCCTTTAACATGGCGATGGCGATGGCGCGAAGGTCATCCATGGGGAGATTCAGGTATTTTACGGGGTATTTCCCCTCCTTCACTGAGCCGAGATACTGCACGGTGTAGGTGTGTCCGTAGGGCTTGTCCTTTGTGGGAGCGTTGATGACCGTGACGAGGCTGTCGAGGTCATAGCCGACGTACTGCTCGTAGAAATCCTGCGGTGTGATGTCCTTAATCCGGACAAAGTTCCCGTCCTTGTCCCTTGTCTCCCAGGTAAACTTCACCGGCGGCTTCCCGAGGCAGATGCACAGCATGCGGTAGACTGTCTCCATCATGGTGTCCTTCATGGCGCGCAGGTCTTCGATGGTTTTCCCTGCGGCATGCGCCTCCCTGAGCTCGCATGCAAAGCCGCGCAGCTTTAATGTGAGATATTTGCGAAGCTCCATTGTCTCAACCGATACTGCGGTATCCGGATATACGTCCTGCGGGACGACGCCGTATTTTGCAACCAGTGAGCGGAACATATCCCACTGGCCGCCGTCCCCTACGGGATCCTGAAGAAGATAGGAGACCACTCGCCCGTTGAGAGGCTCGTCCAGTGTTTCGATAATGTTCTCAAGGAAATAATTGGACTTTTCGAGCTTGTCATAGAACAGGGGATAGTTCTGGGAAAGCTCCATGTTTTCAAGATTCAGCTTCTCCATGACCCTGAGGCGCATGACATTTAAAGAAGCGAACATCCAGCAGCGGCCGGACTTCTTCTGGTTGCAGACTTCGCCGGATTCGACGAATACGGAATAGGCGTGAGGGTTTTTGGCCGCCGCGTACACGTTGGCTGCAGCCGCTCCTATACCGCACTTCGCAGCTGCGTTCATCGCAACCGTGTTGGCGTAGTTTTCTTCAAAGTAATCCGAGAATCTTTCGAGGTCTTCAAATCGTACAGATGCGTTCATTTTTCTGCTCCCTTTTTGTATTGTATTTATCATTGTCCCGATGGCCTGCGTTGCTTATAATGGCACATGAGACGGAACTAGTTTACCTTCTATAACCGGTTTGCGCAAGGCGGCGCACCGGAAAGAACACCGTAGAAAGGCGTTACAGACCCGGATGAAACAGATTGACTTCGGAAGCGGCAGCATTGCAAAGAATATCCTGAAGACAGCACTCCCCATGCTGGTCGCACAGGTACTGAGCCTTTTATACAGCATTGTTGACCGTATCTATATCGGAAGGATTCCTCAGACCGGCACCATAGCGCTCGGCGCGGTCGGGCTGTGTTTCCCCGTAATTATCATCATTGCCGGCTTTACGAATATGTTCGGCCTCGGCGGTTCGCCTCTGTTTTCCATGGAGAGAGGGCGCAGCAACCACGAAAAGGCGGGGCAGATCATCAATACCTCTTTCCGCCTCCTGATCCTGACGGCAGTTATAATCACAATCGCGGGAGAGGCACTTGCACCCCTTCTTTTAAGACTCTTTGGCGCGACGGAAACGGAGATGGCATTCAGCCTCCCTTATATCAGGATTTACCTTGTCGGGACACTCTTTATCATGGTCAGCACAGGCATGAATCCCTTTATCAACGCGCAGGGGTATCCGGTCCTCGGAATGGTGACCGTGGCGATCGGCGCGGTTGCCAACCTGATCCTGGATCCGCTCTTTATCTTCACGATGGGGCTCGGAGTTTCGGGTGCCGCGATCGCGACGGTGATCTCGCAGGGGCTTTCCGCAGTCTATGTGATGCGTGTCCTCCACGGGAAAAGGAATAAATATCCGGTCAGGTTTATGGACGGCGGCAGGATAACTCTCCCGCATGCGGGCGAGATTGTAGGCCTCGGTATGGCGCCGTTTATCATGCAGTGCACCAACTCTCTGGTACAGATTGCCTGCAACAGTGTGCTGATGCATTTCGGCGGGGGAATCTATGTCTCTGTGATGACGATTGTATCGTCGGTGCGCCAGATCCTTGATACGCCTGTCATGGCGGTGACCGAGGGCGCATCGCCTCTTATCAGCTTCAACTACGGCGCAAAGATTCCGGGGAATGTGCGCAAGGCGATCCTGATCATGACATCCATTGCGGTCTCCTACACCCTGGTGATCTGGATCCTGATCGAGATGGTCCCGGAATTCTTTATTTCCATCTTTACCTCGGATGGCGCGATCCTTGCGGATGCGGTGCCGGCGCTGCATATTTATTTCTTTGCCTTTATTTTCCAGTCCTTCCAGTACAGCGGGCAGACAGTGTTCAAGGCGCTTGGCAAAAGAAAGCAGACGATCTTCTTCAGCTTATTCCGGAAGGTGGTCATGGTGGTTCCGCTGACCTATATTTTCCCATACCTTTTCCATATGGGGACGTCGGGCGTTTTCCTTGCCGAGCCGGTTTCCAATTTTATCGGCGGCAGCGCCTGCTTTATCACAATGCTCCTTACGATCATGCCCGAACTGAAAAAAATGGAGAAGGGGAGTGTGAAAAAAGCACAGAAGGGGAGTGCGTTTTGACTTAATCGGCACAGCATGGTACATTAATATATTGTGAGCAGCAAAATTTGGAAAGGTCACGGTGACGTTTCTAAAGCAAATATGGTACACAACGGAAATTCAGAAAGTGAGGCTTATCATGATGAAACTGGTGCTGATCAGACACGGCGAGAGTGAATGGAACAAACTCAACCTGTTCACCGGCTGGACGGATGTGGAGCTCAGCGACAAGGGACGCGAAGAGGCAAAGCAGGCCGGCATTACTTTGAAGCAGGAAGGCTATGATTTTGATGTTTGCTACACATCTTATCTCAAGCGTGCGATCCACACACTGAACATCGCGCTCGACGAGATGGACAGAGCATGGCTTCCCGTTATCAAGAGCTGGAAGCTCAACGAGAGACATTACGGCGCGCTGCAGGGCCTGAACAAGGCTGAGACAGCAGAGAAGTACGGCGAGGAACAGGTCAAGATCTGGCGCAGATCCTTCGACGTAAAGCCGCCCGCACTCGACAGGGAAGATGAGAGAAGCGCTACAAAGCAGGCTATGTTCCGCGATGTCGATCCGGCGCTCCTTCCCGACAACGAGAGCCTTGAGACAACCATTGAGCGTGTTGTTCCTTACTTCGAAGAAGTTATCAAGAAGGACATGCAGGCAGGAAAGAGAGTCATCATCGCCGCACACGGCAACTCACTGCGCGCACTTGTCAAATATTTTGACAACATCAGCGACGAGGACATCATCGGCGTCAACATCCCTACCGGCACACCGCTCGTCTATGAGTTCGACGACAACTTCAACGCGATCCGCCACTACTACCTCGGCGACCAGTCCGCAATCAACGCAAAGATGCAGGCCGTTGCCGACCAGGGCAAAAAGAAATAATTAAGACAAGAATTAATACGGACAATCAATACGATATGAAAAAGCGCTGCAGCCTTCCTGCAGCGCTTTTTTGAGTATGATGACTACGCAGGGCAGGCCCGGGTGAGCAGGCATCCCCTGCGCCAGGGACGATATCAATCTGCGCCACGGAACCTGTCCCCGCCACTCACTGCAGGAACTCCCGCAGCGCCTCTTTCCTGCTCTCATAGTGCTTGAGCGCAATATCGTAGAGCGCCTGGTTCGCGGCCTCATCCATGTCGTAGGTTCCCATGTCCATGCCCTCATCCGGGAAGAAGAGGAAGGCCTTCCCTTCTTTTTCAAGTGAGAACATAAGATCCTGGCAGCGTCTGTACATGAGGTGGCGTTCGTTGAGCGCCCGGATTATATTCGGATAGCGGCAGCACAAAAGGGTGTAAAACGGGCGAAGGCCCTCTTTTTGTTTGATGAAGGTCCTTGGCTTTGAGAGAAGGACAACCACCTTGTCACACCCTGCATCCAAGGCGCGCTGCACGGGGATCGCGTCAGAAGCGCCGCCGTCGTAGTAGGGAATGCCGTTGTCCAGTACAACCGGCCTGCATGCGGCAGGCAGGGCGCAGCTCGCCATGATAATCCGGTAGTCATCCTCCCGGATGGCTGTTTTATCAAAGTATTCCGGTTTGCCCGTAATGGCGTTTGTCGCTGCGATTTCAAACTCTGAAGGGTTCTTAAGGACAGCAGGCCAGTCCAGCGGGTCTTTTCCGTCAGAATTTGTGAGATCCCCATAGATGTAGTGCAGGTTGAACAGGTCGCCTTTCTTAAGCCACTGGCGAAACCCGAAGTATTCGGGATCGTGGATGTGCTGCGTGTAAAAGCGAAGATTTCTGCCCTTCTGCCCCGCGAGATAGGACGCCGTATTGGCACAGCCTGCGGAAACGCCGATGCAGTAGTCAAAGGTTATATTGTCATCAAGAAAGCAGTCCAGGATGCCTGCGCTGTACGCGCATTTCATCCCGCCGCCTTCAACCACCAGTCCGATTTTCATGAATTCTCCGTCAGCTGTCAGGACTGTTTTCCCTGCAGTCTTGTTCTTATCCAGTAGGCGCCCATGGATGACCCTGGAATCATGGTCACCTCACTGCCAAGATACCGTGCCAGATCCGGATCCGGCGGCGTCCAGCTTTTCGCCGCGGCTTCGTCCGGATACTCAATTTCGGCATACATAAATTCCCCGGGCTCTCCCTGGTCGACGATGTTTACCTCAAGATGGAGGCCGTCCGGCAGAAGGTAAGTCCTGCGGATCTTCCTGATCAGGGGGAGTCCTATGATCTTCTCCTCGATTTCCCTGAACTTCTCCTCGGGGATCGGAAATTCGATTTCCTCTCTTGCAAGCGTCCCGCGGGACTTAAAGCAGAGGATATACTGAACGGACCCTGCGCGTTCTTCCTCCCTGATCCGTACTGTCGGCTCGACAGATACATATCCCTGACGCATTTTTTCTTCAAAAAGAACCGGATAATCCGCCTGCGGCCAGCCGCCGACAAGCCATTTTCTTTCTATTTCCAAAGCTTCTGCCTCCTTACAGGGTACTAATTGTAACATTCTGCCGCCGCTGTTGAAATGAACAGATTAATATCTTTGTCCTGAAGTGCGAATCTTTATAAAAGATAATGGTTACAGTGGCTTTTTTGCTGTAGAATAGTAAATAGCCGTCATACGGCGGGGAACTTATTGTTTTTCATTGTTTTATTGCGGAGTTGAGGGATTCGAGCGATGGATCAGGATGTGTTGCAGATGTTGGCAGATAAGACAGCTTGGGAATCGACGGAAGTGGAGGAAGTAAAAGAAGAAGACGGAGCGGAAGTCTCTGTACAGGCACCCGGGGGAGCGGGAGACGACAGCGGACTGGCTGATAAAAAGCGTGATATTGTCCGCCGTGCGGAGAATACTGCGAGAAAGAACAAAACGCAGGAAGGACGCACTGTAATGGAGGAGCTTCTTAAGGAGTGGCAGGAGCTGCCCGCCCTTGATGAAGAGACCGACAGGGAACTTCTCGGAAAGCTCGAAAAAGCTCAGAAAGATTACAATGAAAGACAGGCGCAGCGTGACGCGGGCGCAGCTGCCAAGCAGGAGCTTGTCGAAAAGGCAAAGGAACTCTCCGGATCCGAAGAGTTCAAGCAGACTGCCCAGGAGCTGAAGGCGCTGATGGACAGCTGGAAGATGGCCGGCAGCGCCGGAACAGACCGCGACGAAATTCTCTGGCAGCAGTTTAACGATGCGAGACAGGTGTTCTACGACAGGCGCAAGGCGTACTTCGAGGAGATGGATGCAAAGCGTGCCTCCAGCAGAACCCAGAAGGGCGAAATCATTCAGGAAGCATCGGCTATCCTGGAAAATCCCGGAAACTGGAAACAGGCCGGGGAGCGCATGAATGCGCTGTTTGACCGCTGGAAGGCGGCGGGAAGCGCAGGCAGGGATTTCGATGAGGAGCTCTGGCAGCAGTACACAAAGATCCGCAATGAATTCAAGACCAGAAGGCAGGCGTTCTTCAACGAGATGGACGCAAAGCGCCAGGAGACAATGAAGATCAAGACCCGCCTGATCGAGGAGGCAGGTGCGATCGCAGGCAGCGGTGACACATCGGCCGCCGCAGCTCAGCAGATGAAAGAGCTGGATGCGCAGTGGAAGCAGGCCGGGAGTGCAGGCAAAGAGCACGACGAGGAGCTCTGGCAGCAGTACAGGGCCGCAACCGACAGCTTCTGGAACGCAAGACGCGCTGTTTCCGAGCAGAGACACAGCGAGTGGCAGGCAAAGCAGGATGACTGGAAGCAGAGAATGAATACTGCTCTTTCCCGCAAGCAGAAGCAGATTTCCGATCTCCAGGACCAGATCCACAAGCTGAAGGAGCGGACAGGCGGGAGCTTTGATATAGAGAAAATCGAGCGCTACACCGGCTATATCAATGAGAAGGAAGAGGCGATCCGCGGGCTTAAGAGAGATATCCAGGATATCAGGACAAAGCTCGAAGCAGCAGACGCAAAGAATAAAGAGGACTAAGTTTTCCGGAGGAATATATGGACAAGAATCAGATTGCGGCATTGATTGAAAGAGGAGAAGCGGTCCTTGGTATCGAGTTCGGCTCGACCAGAATTAAGGCGGAGCTGATCGGCGAAGGTAATGCGCCGATAGCAGAAGGCGCCTGGGAGTGGGAGAACAGATTTGAGAACGGAGTCTGGACCTACTCCTTAGAGGATGTTCATACTGGCCTTCGGGGATGCTACAGAAATCTTGCCGGGGATGTTGAGAAGCGCTACGGCGTCAAAATCCGCTCCCTTGCAGCGATCGGAATCAGTGCGATGATGCACGGCTATCTTGCCTTCAATGACAGGGATGAGCTGCTGGTTCCGTTCAGGACATGGCGCAATACGATAACTGCTGATGCCGCAAAGGAACTGACGGCTCTGTTTGACTACAACATTCCGCAGAGGTGGAGCATTGCGCATCTGTATCAGGCAGTACTCAATGATGAGCCTCACGTAAAGGATATTTCCTATGTCGCAACGCTGGCGGCCTATGTGCACTGGCAGCTGACCGGCAGGAAGGTGATCGGCGTCGGCGACGGCTCGGGTATGTTCCCGATCGATATGGAGACCGGCGACTTCGATGAGACAATGGTACAGAAGTTTGACGAGCTGATCGCATCCCGCTATGCGGACAGAGGCTATTCCTGGAAGCTCAGGGATATTTTCCCGAAGAATCTGTCGGCGGGAGAAGAAGCCGGCTGCCTTACGAAGGAAGGAGCGGCGCTCCTGGACGAGAGCGGGACTCTTCTGGCAGGGATTCCCCTCTGCCCTCCCGAAGGCGATGCGGGAACCGGAATGACGGCAACGGATTCCGTTGCGTCAAGGACAGGAAATGTGTCTGCCGGCACGTCCGTATTCGGCATGATCGTTCTTGAAAAGCCCCTGACGAAGGTCTATCCGGAGATTGACCTTGTCACAACTCCCGACGGCGCGCTGGTTGCGATGGCGCACTGCAATAACTGCACGTCGGATCTTAACGCATGGGTCGGCATGTTCGACGAGTTCTGCTCCGTCATGGGAATCAAGGCAGACAGAAATACGATCTTCTCGGTGCTTTACAATAAGGCTCTCGAGGGAGATAAGGACTGCGGCGGCCTTCTTGCATATAACTTCTTTGCGGGCGAGCCGATCGTTGACATGGATGAGGGAAGACCTCTGTTTGTCCGTATGCCGGACGCAAAGCTTTCTCTTGCCAATTTCATGCGGACAAATCTTTACGCTTCGCTCAGCGTCCTGAAGATCGGCATGGACCTTCTTCTCAAGAACGAAGGCGTGAAGGTGGAGAACATGCTGGCACACGGCGGCCTGTTCAAGACAGAGGGCGTCGGTCAGAGAATCCTTGCCGCTGCGCTGGATACGCCGGTTACCGTCATGTCGACCGCCGGTGAGGGAGGCGCATGGGGCATGGCTCTTCTTGCGGCGTACATGGTCTGCAGGCAGAAGGCCGGACAGGAAAAGGCACAGGCAATGACCCTTTCGGGCTGGCTTGAGAGCGATGTGTTCAGTAAGGATGCGGGCAAGACTCTGCTGCCGGATCCCGAGGATGTAAAGGGCTTCAACGATTACATTGCCAGATATGAAAAAGGACTTCCCGCGGAGCGCGCCGCAGCGCAGCTCCTGACACTGGACTGACGGGCGGGAAGATTTAAAATGAAACAATCATTATTGGAGTTATTCCTGGTCTTTGCGAAGATCGGCGCGACCACCTTCGGCGGCGGCTACGCCATGCTGCCGATACTGCAGCTTGAGGTCGTCGAGAAGAGGCACTGGGCGACAGAAGAAGAACTGATGGACTACTATGCAATCGGCCAGTGCACTCCCGGCATTATCGCCGTCAATACGGCAACCTTTGTCGGCTACAGGAAATTCGGCCTCGCGGGAGGAATTATTGCAACCTGCGGCGTAGTTGCGCCTTCGCTGGTCATCATCACGCTGATTGCGATGTTCCTTTCGAACTTCGCGGAGTACCCTGTTGTAAAATATGCGTTTGACGGAATCCGGGCTGCGGTCTGCGTGCTCATCCTTAATTCTGTCATAAAGCTGGGTAAAAAGTCCGTAAAAGATTCGCTGTGTCTTATCATTTTTCTCGCGATCCTTCTGCTGTCGCTCTTTGCGCCGATATCCCCCGTGTGGCTGGTAGTTGCGGCCGGCGCGGCAGGCTATTTCCTGAAGCCGATAGCTGACAGGAAGGCGGCGAAGACGTCCGGCGGGGATGCCGGCGGTGAAAAGGAGGAGAGTAAATGAAGACAGTGCTCCTTCTTTTCTGGGAATTCTTCAAGGTCGGACTCTTCTCTGTCGGAGGAGGTCTTGCAACACTTCCGTTCCTGTATGACATCGCGGCCAGGAGGCCCTGGTTTACAAATGCCGATATTCTTGATATGATAGCGATCTCTGAGTCTACGCCCGGACCGCTCGGCATTAATATGGCGACCTATGTCGGGTACAAGACACTCGGGGCAGCCGGAGGACTTGTCTCGGTAGCCGGAATCATCACACCCGCGATCGTTGTTATCGTGATTGTGTCAAAGATTTTAAAGCGCTTCAGAGAGTCCGAGGCAGTGCAGCGCATCTTCTACGGACTGCGTCCGGCCTCAACCGGGCTGATCGCCGCCGCGGGTCTTGGCGTTGCAAAGGTTACGCTCCTTCGCGTTGATGCATTCAGACAGACAGGCAGCATCCTGCAGCTCTTTAACTGGAAGCTGATTGTGCTGGCGGTCGTGCTGTACTTCGCGATGAAAAAATGGGATAAACACCCGATTCTCTTTATTGCCGCGGCAGCTGCGGCGGGAATTGTGCTGAAGCTGTAACAATACGGCTCTGATAAGGGCTGCAGGCTTTTGTATTATGCTTTTGTTTGTTATTAACAGTATTCTTCTGGGTGTCGGACTGGCCATGGACGCATTTTCCGTTTCCGTGACAGACGGCATGAGAGAACCGGCAATGAGCAGAAGGCGTATGCTCCTGATCGCAGGGACATACGCCGTTTTTCAGTTTGCCATGCCGCTTACGGGGTGGTTTTTTGTCCATACCCTGAGAGAGCATTTTGAAGTCTTTCAGAAATATATACCCTGGATTGCATTTGCCCTGCTGGCCTGGATCGGCGGCAAAATGCTGGCGGAGGGATTTGCGGTTCATTCAGGGGAAGAAGAGGTCCGTGAAAAGACGGTTACGGCAGGAGCACTGCTTATCCAGGGGATCGCAACGTCGATCGACGCGCTTTCTGTCGGCTTTACCATCGCGGATTACGGCTTTGTGAGCGCATTTTCCTGTGCGCTGATTATCGCGGCTGTAACGCTTGTCATCTGTGTGGCGGGAGTTCTGCTCGGCAGAAGAGTCGGCACGGTGCTCAACAGGAAGGCGACCATACTCGGAGGCGTTATCCTGGTTTCGATCGGGCTGGAGATACTGATTAAGCATCTGCTGTAGGCATGGAGGATTATTATGCAGGAAGATTATTTAGCAGCAAGAAAAATAGGCCAGAAGGAATATAAAAAGGCGGTCATCGAGGGAAAAAACCCGTACCCGCCCGTCCTTGATGAAATACTGAAGAATGTCGATGTACTCGCCCAGGTTCCGGTCGGCACCATGGAGATTCCGCTCTATATGGTCGTGGGAACCAAAACAGCCGGCAGGACGACTGCATTCTCGCACGGCTTCATGCCGATTCTGAAGGAAGGCACTGAGTTTGCCGCAAAGTGGCAGAATCTCTATGATGCGCAGAATAACGAAGGAATCCGCGATCCTGTCAAGGTCTATGAGTTCATGAACCGCTTCTATGTCCTCGAGGGGAATAAGCGCGTATCGGTCAGCAAATATGTCGGGCTTAACTCAATCATGGCGGATATTACAAGAGTCCTCCCGAAGCGCTCTGACGTGCCGGAGACAAGGACCTATTATTCGTTCGTCAAGTTCTTTAATGTTTTCCCGGATTATGAGCTTCACTTTTCGGACAGCGAGCTCTATGTCCGGTTTGCAGAGCTGATGGGGCAGAATCTGACGGACCCGTGGCCGGAAGAGGTTCAGCTGACGGTCAGGGCTGCCTTTGCCTCCTTTAAGAGAATATTTACCCTGCATGGCGGGAAGAGGCTCGGGATCAATACCGCGGATGCCTTTGTCATCTATCTGATGGTCTATCCCATAAAGACGCTGCTGGATGAGACGGACAGTGAGATTGCGACCAGGATCGAGCGGATATGGAATGAATTCCGCACACAGACCAACCGGAATAATATCGCGGTCGTGGAATCTCCCGATGAAGCGCGCCGGACGGGACAGGGCATTATGGACGTCCTGGATATCTTAAAGATCCCGCAGTATACCTTAAAGCACCCCTTAAGGGTCGCGTTCATCTATGATAAAAATCCGGATGATTCCAGGTGGATCTACGGACATGAACTCGGAAGAAATTATATTGAGAGCAGATTTGCCGGCCTTGTGGAGACAATCCGCTTCGATAACTGCTCCACGGACGAAAAGCTTGCGAAAGCCATCTGTGCGGCAGCGGCCGACGAAGACAGCCTCATTATCACGACGTCTCCGGCACAGATGCCCGAAACGCTCAGAAACGCGGTCGAGTATCCGAATATCCGGTTCCTGAACTGTTCCATCAATCTCTCCCACAGCGCGGTCAGGACATACTATGCAAGGATGCATGAGGTGAGATTTATCCTTGGCGCTCTCGCGGCAACGGTTGCGACAAATCACAGGATTGGTTATTTATCGGATTATCCGATTTACGGCGTCATTGCCGGTATCAATGCCTTTGCGGCCGGCGCATCGCTCGTGGATCCGGAGGCGAAGATCATCCTCAAGTGGTCGACCAAGAAGGACACCGACTGGGAGCGGGAATTCCGCGAGGAAGGAGTCTATGTCATTTCGGGTCCCGATATGATAAAGCCTCAGGCGCAGAGCAGGGAGTACGGCCTCTATCAGCTTGATCCGCTTGAAGCGGCGTCCGGCGCAAGCGAGGATGAGCTCACGATCAGGAATATCGCGGCTCCCGTGATGGACTGGGGAAAATACTACGAGCTGATCATCCGGACAATACTCGACGGCTCCTGGGACGCGAAGACGTCCGTTACTCATGACAGGGCGATCAATTACTGGTACGGGATGGAATCGGGAGTAATTGATATCATCCTTTCCGAGCATCTTCCTTATACCTCCGGAAAACTCGTCAACCTGATGAAGAGGGGGATCATAAACGGAGTATTAAAGCCGTTTGACGGAGAACTGCATTCACAGACCGGTATTATTAAGAAGGAAGATGATCCGGACCTTACGCCGGAAGAGATCATTACCATGGACTGGCTGTGTGAAAATGTGGTCGGAGAGATTCCCGCGGCGGAAGGTCTTTCCGAGGAAGCAAAGAATACAATCAGGGTCAGCGGAGTAGAGGAAAAGAGCGAGGTGCTGCAGTAAAGGCAGCCGGGGCTGTTTGGGGAGCCGGGGGAAATGAAGATACTGACAGTTGCAGATGAGGAGTGTAAGGCACTCTGGGATTTTTATGATCCGGCCCGCACGGAGGGTGTGGACCTGATCATATCCTGCGGGGATCTCAATCCTGATTATCTGCAGTTTCTGGTTACAATGGTCAGCTGTCCCTTACTCTATGTCAGGGGCAATCACGACAGAAAATACGACATCAATCCGCCTCTTGGCTGCGAGTGCATTGATGACAGAATCTATGATTTCAGGGGACTTCGGATTCTGGGTCTTGGCGGGAGTATGCGGTATAAGCCCGGATCGGACATGTATACCGAGGAGGAGATGGAAAAGAGAATTGCCAGGATCAACCGGCAGGCAGTTCTCATGAACGGGTTTGATATCCTTGTGACACACGCCCCCGCGAGAGGGTACGGCGATATGGACGACCTTCCGCACCAGGGGTTTGAGTGCTTTAACGCACTGATGAACAAATGGAAGCCGAAATACATGCTGCACGGGCATGTACATAAAACCTACAGCAGGGATTTTCAAAGAGAAAGACCGCATGAGAGCGGAACCAGGATTATCAATGCCTATGAGCAGTACATGCTCAACGTAGGCGAGAACGAATTCCCCAGACAGGGAAAGACCGGTTCCGCGCTCTATGATCTTTACGTCGCCCTCAGGAAGAAAAGGGCAATCTGACTTTAGTCGACCTTAGTCGAAATTGCCCTCCTGCAGGTGGAGGATGACTTCGATATTGCGGACAATATCGCCTTCCTGCAGCACAAGATCATCATGATCGGAGATGAAGGGAAGATCTGCGTCCTCTTCCTCCGTCAGTTCAATCCAGAGCCATGTGCGCTCTGCCTCAATCGCGTCATTGATACACTCGTCGAGTGTCTCTCCCTTTGCGACACATCCCTGAAGATCCGGGAAAAAACCTTCATATGTGCCGTCTTCTTTTCTGCGGAAAACCGCCGGATATGTAAAAGTCAAAACAACCTCATTTCCTGAAAACGTACTGCGTGCTACTGCTTCATCATAAGCATTCCGCCCTTAAAAAGCAAGAAGGAGCGGATATATACCGAACCGGTCAATTATAAGCGGCGGCAACGGCCCGATTTGCCGGCCGATTTGCGATCCGGTCAATAAAGGTCTTTCCTATTTTACAGAATGCTGTTAAAATAACAGATAATTGTCTTTTATCTGTACAACAGGGAGGAAGAAAATGGGAATCTATAACGACCTTGGTTTCAGG
>CADBPC010000053.1 GCA_902796425.1 uncultured Lachnospiraceae bacterium | reverse complement strand
CGGATCCGAACACGCTCCTGACCTTCATTTACTACGCCACCAGGAATTTCCCCGCAAACCGTTACCACCTGATCATCTGGGATCACGGCGGCGGCTCCGTAAGCGGATACGGCCATGATGAGAAGCACCCCAGAAACGGTTCGATGAGTCTTGCGGGTATCAACCAGGCGCTGCAGGCAGCCGGCGTCAAATTCGACATGATCGGGTTTGATACCTGCCTTATGTCCACACTGGAAAATGCACTGATGCTGAGCTCGTACGGCGATTATATGGTTGCTTCCGAGGAGACCGAGCCCGGTATCGGCTGGTATTATACCAACTGGCTGAATAAGCTCAACAGTAACACCTCCATGCCGACGGTCGAGATCGGAAAGCAGATCGTGGATGACTTTGTATCCACATGCCAGACACAGTGCAGGGGACAGAAGGCAACGCTTGCTGTGACCGACCTGGCGGAGCTTTCCCACACAGTGCCCCGGGAGTTTGCGGACTTCTCCGGCAGTATTTCCAAGCTGATCAAGCAGAAGGATTACCAGACGGTTTCGCGCGCAAGGAACGGAGCGCGTGAGTTCGCGACCATGAGCCCCATCGACCAGGTCGACCTTGCGGACCTGGCTTCCAGGATCGGGACAAAGGAGGCAAGATCCCTGGCGCAGGCGATCCTCGGTGCCGTCAAGTACAACAGCGTATCCTCGAACATGACAAATGCGTACGGACTGTCTGTTTACTTCCCGTACAAGAAGATTTCACTTGTTGACAGCGCGGTCAAGACATACAAGCAGATCGGACTCAACGACGAATATGCCAAGGCCATCCAGGAATTTGCAAGCCTTGAGGTCAGCGGCCAGGCGGCGGCAGGCGGCTCTTATACCGGCTCGCCTCTTCCTTCCCTGTTCGGAGATATCGGCGGATACGGCGATCTTTCCAGCCTGTTCGGCGGCTCCTACGGCGGCAGCTATACCGGTTCTTCCGGCGGCTCCACGGGCGGATACAGTTCTTCTTCCTTCGGAGGTTCGGGAAGCAGCAGTGCTTACGGCAGTTCGTCTTCGTCCTACGGAAGCTACGGGACAGGATCGGCGGACCTGATCACACAGCTTCTCGGAAGCTTCCTTTCCGGCGGATATTCCCAGGTGTCGGGCCTGTCCTCATCCAATGCAGATTTCCTTTCGGGAAGGTCTCTTAGCGATAAGGAAATTGCCGACTACATCAATGACAACCATCTGGATGCATCGGCGCTGATCTGGCAGGTGGATGACCAGGGAAGACATATCCTTTCCCTGACAGACGAAGAGTGGAGCAGGATTCACAGCCTCGAGCTGAATATGTTCTATGATGACGGCGGCGGATTCATTGACCTCGGACTGGATGATGTCTTTGAGTGGGACGAAAACGGCAATCTGATCGGCGACAGCGACGGCACATGGCTTTCCGTGGAAGGACAGATCTGTGCATATTATCATCTGGATTCCGTATACGGTGATGACGATTATACGGTTACCGGCAGAATTCCTGCACTCCTTAACGGCGAGCGCGTAAACCTTCTCGTCACGTTCGACAATGAGCATGAAGAAGGCTATATCACCGGCGCCACCACGGATTATAACGGAAACGAAGATGTACAGACACAGGCAAAGAGCATTACCGAGATCGGCGACGGCGATGTGATCCAGTTTATCTGCGACTACTATACTTACGACGGCCAGTACACGGACAGCTATACACTGAATGAGCCGGTTACCGTGGAAGGAGATGTTTCCGAACTCATGATCCGCAACGATCCGGTGGGAGGTCCCGTCCGCGTTACATACCGTCTCACGGATCTGTACAACCAGGAATACTGGACAACTTCCATTGCCGAAGGATATTGATTTAAAAGATGACCGGAACAGTCACCGCCTGCCGGCACCCGGCGGGCGGTGAAGACCGCATTCTTGTTACGGTTCGTTCAAAATTTATTCATGAAATAATTTCCTTTTAAGTATAGAAGTTTAGCCCAAATGTTGTTAATATAACGTAGTAAAGTGTTATCCGGATGATCCGGATGTACAATTTGCGGACAATATGGTGGTATATTGTTACCCGCATCAAAAATTTTGACGGTACTGATGATTTCAGGTAGCTGTCGCATGTGATGCGCTTCCGGACGCGGAACGCATCCGACACTGTTGAGGAGGTGAAGAGAACAGTGGAAAATATCAACGGAACCAATAATCAGATCGAGAAGAAACTTGATGAGATGACAACCGCTCTCGAGCATATTGCTGAATCTGAAAAGCAGTCTGCGAGCAGAGCGAAACTCTCCGCTATCGGAAGCCTGCTGCTTCTTCTGGCGTTTGTCATTGTATTTATAGTTCTTACTCCGAGCGTACTCGGACTTCTTCGCAATCTGAACAGTGTTACCGGCGGCATCAATGACACAGTTAATCAGCTGAATACGGTTGTTGCATCCGCGGATGACACAGTGAAAAACCTGAACGGCGTTGTTACCGATGTTAACAGCGGTATCAACAACGCGTTCTCCCAGGTCGATGGTATTCTCGGCAATGTGAACACACAGGTCGACGATATCCTCGGCAACGTCAACAGCACAGTCGACACCACACTCGGTGAGGTCAACGGACTGGTCAGCTCGGCTACAACCGATGTTGACGCACTGCTGAAGAATGTCAGCGGTCAGGTCGACGGAATCCTCGTCAATGTGAACGGCACTGTTGATAACGTCAACAAGCAGGTTGACGGAACATTCGCAGGCGTCAACGGCCTCGTTGCCAATGCGAATGAGCAGGTTTCCGGCATAGGCGGAACAATCGAGAACGTTAACGGAACACTGGCAGGTGTTAACGTAGCGGTCGCGGATGTTGACAAGCTTGTTGCCGACAATACCAAGGCTGTCGATGCGACACTGCAGCAGGTTGCAAGCCTTGATTTCGCGAGCGTAAACCAGGCTCTGGCAACAGTAGCCCAGATCACGAATCAGGTCAGCACAGCTGTAGATGATGTTAACAAGGCAGTTAACAACGCGGACGGCGCTATCACAGATGTTGATGCAACTGTTAAGAGCCTGAACGATACCGTCGCGGCAATTACAGATGCTACAAGAACCATTAACCAGGTTGCGGGAAGTGTTAACACTACCCTCGGATCTGTAGATGACACAGTTAAGAGCCTGAACGGCGCAGTAGTTGAAGTTGCGAATGCTACCAACTCCATCAATGATGTTGTCGGCAACGTGAACGGACAGGTCACAGCAGTCGGCTCCGTTATCGGCGGTGTCGATGCAGCGGTTGCGGATGCGACCAAGGCAATCGGCGATGTCAACGCAACTGTTAACAATCTTAACGAGACAGTATCCAGTATCAACGGTGCTGTTGCTACAGTTGATTCTACAGTTAAGGAACTCAACGGTGCGGCAATCGCTACAACCGATGCTGCAGTCTCCACACTCGATACAATCGGTGCTGTTGACATGAGTTCTCTGAACACAGCAATCCTTGAGCTGCAGAACGCAGTTGCTAACATCAACGCAGTCACAAACGGCATCAATTCTGCTGTTGCAAATGTAAACGACTCTGTCAATGCTACACGCAACAGCGTGCAGAGCGCAGCTGAGCAGTTCGATTACAGCGCACTTCAGGATGCAGTTAATCAGCTTCAGGAATCCGCTAACAGCCTTGCAGGCAACCTTGGCAACTAAGTCGAACATATAGAGTAAGCATTTATGCTGAATGAACGCTTACTTAAAAGACAATTATCCTGAGACATCAGATACCACCATACATGGACGGCGCGAAAGCGCCGTCCATCTTGCGCGAAGCAATGAGCCATGCGCACAAGAATAAGGGCACTGCCCGCCTGAGCTTGCTCAAGGCGGGCAGTGCCCTTATTCTTGTGCATACGGCGAACGCCGCGGCAGTGAGGGTCCGAAGGACCCGTAACTGCCGGCATGGCTCATTGCTTCGGCGAATGCCGTGACATCTTGATTCACAGGCATCTTTACGGTATACTTTTTCACTGTACGGGCAAGTCTGCCGCGTGTTTTATTAATCTGATCAGTATACCGGCAAACGGCTGCTGATTATTATTTGAAGGTATGAACTGACAATGGGCTTATTTGATTTTTTTGGGAAGAAACGTGCAGAGGAAGAGGCAGCTGCGCTTGAGCAGCAGAAGGAACAGCAGCATATAGCTACTGTTGAAGAGCAGAAGGCTGCACATGAAGGGCTCAGCTGGCCGAAGCCGTTCCGCATTAACCTGATGAGAACCAAGGACGGGGAACCGGCGGGAATAGAGGACCCGATCAGCGAAGAGCGCAAGGAAGAACTGGGTCAGATGATCTATGAGCCGAGGATTAATTCGTCTGAGGTTACGGACCTTGCAACCGAAGAGCTGCTCTTTCTGCTGGTAACGCATGAGGCGTATAACCGGCATGCTCCGCTCGAGAATTATGACCAGAATCACAGGGTTTTCTATAACGAGCTCCTGAACAGGATCCATGAGGCAGAGCATCTTTATATTCTTTATGATGTGTCTACCGGCTATCCGTTCCTTGACGGAGGGTATGTATGCGTATACCTCGACCAGGATCACGCGACAAAAGCGGTTGAACTCTATAAGGGACAGTTCCGCAGACTGGTCGTAGCCAAGCGCCCCGGTGAGGGTGCGCCTGCGCCCGAAAACGGCCCGAGGCCGCTGCCGTTCTTTGATTATCTCTATTATCTCGGAATGGAGAATATCGTTGTGGATAACGGCTGGTATAAGGCCTTTATCAAGCGCGGCGAGATCTCTGCGCCGCCTTCATTCGGAAAGGATCCCTCGCAGGTGCCGCCCGCTTCTCCGGCGCTCGTATTTGCAATGACGGATTTTATCGAAGAGATGCGCTGGCCGGTTCAATATGAAAAGCGCCAGGAGGTTACGAAGCGCAAGCTTGAAAGAGTCATGGGCCTCGTTCCTAAAGCGACTTTCCTGATGCCGGTACAGATGGCGGATGCGCCGACCGGTGAGAACGGCCAGACAAGAAAAGAGCTTCGCTTCCCCATGATCCGCAACAGGGCAAAGACAACGGGAGCGGAGATTCGGTTTATTCCGCTGTTTACCGACCTGTTTGAGTATTCCAAGAAGTTCGGTAATGTAAAAGATTACAGACCGGTAGGATTTGCTTATCCGAACCTTCTGCAGTTCCTGGCCGGTGCGGACGGCTTTATTATCAATCCGAACGGACAGGGAATTGTCCTTCCTAAGATTGTAAAGCCCCAGCAGAGTCCGGAAGGCGCGGCGCAGGGCGCTGACGCAAATGCTGTGGATGAGACACTGAAAGCCCAGTCGCAGGAGCCCGCTGAAGGCGTGAGCGAGGGGATGCCGGCAGGAATGCAGCGATCCGCAGCTGATGCGGACGCATTGACGAAGGACCAGGACAAGGCGGAATAATTGAAACACATGCCCTATCGAAACGAGCAACTGAAAACGCCGGCGCTCATCAGGCAGGCGGCGGGACTTCTTGCCATTCTTCTTGCCGGATGCGTCATTTTCAGCGGCAGCTTTGGCCTTACAGCCTTTGCGCAGAATGCAGGAGACCGGCAGGATATAACGGGCATGTGTTCAGCCTATGTGAGAAAAGAACTGCTCAGGGATTCCGGGGAGAACGGCGAGAGGGCAAAGGAATTTGCTCCGGTAATTCTCGCTACAGCTGTATCTTCCTATCAGCAGAATAACAGCAGCGTTAAAAATGCCAAAAAGGCGTGCGACTATGTTAACGGCACCGTAGTCAGGCCCGGTGAAGAGTTTTCATTTAATGAAACCATCGGGGAGAGGACGAGGGCTAACGGCTATGTCAATGCGCCGTCCATTGCCGGCGACAGACTCGAGATGACGGTCGGCGGAGGAATCTGCCAGATCTCCTCCATGCTGTATAATGTGAGTCTTCGGAGCGGTATGCGGATCAGGGAGCGACATGCACATTCTCTTGCTGTTCCGTATGCTTCCAACGGATTTGATGCTTCGGTTGTGTGGGGACAGTGGGACTACCGCTTTACTAATCCTTATGAATCCTCGGTGGCGATTCTTGCAGGGTATGATGACGAAAAAGAGGAGATCCGGATTTACCTGATCAGCAATCGGGGGGATATTCTTGACGGATATTCCTACGCGCTCAGGTACCGGCAGACCGGGAATTATACCTATCACAATTTTGTCGATGTATATAAGGACGGGACTCCGGTGGAAACGAAGGACCTCGGGATCAACAGATATTACGGCGAGACGGGAACTTCGCTTAGAAACTGAATCTCACCAGGTTCCTGCGGGAAATCAGCATAATATGACAGGCTGCTTTGACAGCTCCGGGACGACTTGTCGTCCCGTTTTTTTATTGCCTGCAGTTGAATCATAAAGCTCACTGATGCGGCAGTCCTGCAGCAGCATGCGCCCGAAGGGGGTCCGGACCTTTTCGATGTCGCTCCCTGGCCTTACAATCAGCGGAATCTGTGAGGCGTCTGACAGGATTCCCAGAAGGGCGGAACTCTCACGCCGGAATCCGAGAACTCTTGCATAGCCTGCAACCCCTGCCGTGATGTATTCTTCCAAATGCTCGCTGCGCATATCGAGGAGAATGTGCAGGAGGGCGCGTGAAACAGCAGTATAGGTCAGGTTGCGTGTCTTTATCAGAGAGCAGAATGAGGCGTAATCCGTAAACTGCGGAAGGTTATGGATGATTCTGCGGGACAGATCGCCGGAAACTCCCTGAAATACCGAAAGACAGGTATCATCCTGCAAAGCAGTGCTGCACCAGAGGGCGTAGTAAAGCGGAGCGCTGAAATCGCCCCGCACATCGTGCATTTTTTTTCGAAGAGACGAAGCACTGGGGCAGGCGATCCTGGAGGCGGCATGAGGCACAATCCCGGAGGCGGACAGGGAGCCGTCTTTTGTAAGAAGCTGTTTGCAGTATTCGACTGCGAGAATGTCATTCGGAGTATCCGGATACGGCACATTCAGGCCGAGCTCTTTTGCGGCGAGTGAGCGTGCTGCGGGGTATGTGAGTCCGTCCGACATCAGGCGCTTAACCGCGATGGAAAGTGTATCGTCTTCACGAAGCAGGAACTGCGCGGTTTCCATCAGGCGGTCCGTGTCGGATGATTCGGAACCGAAAACCAGATCGGTTACCGCGCCGATCTTTTTGAGGAGCGCAACCGCGCCGCGGGCAAAATAATCCGCCGCGCCGGTGGAGTAGCAGGAGGGGAGCTCGAGAACAAGGTCAGCGCCTGCCTCCAGAACCTTTTCCGTGCGCGATTCCTTGTCCAGTACAGCCGGCTCTCCGCGCTGTACATAGTCTCCCGATAAAACAACAATACAAAAAGACGCGCCGGTCAGGGAGCGTGCGGTTTTGATGATATAATCGTGACCTTCATGAAACGGATTGCATTCCATGATTATGCCTGCGATGCGCATTCTGCTGTATCCTCTATCCTGACTTTTCGTCAAAAAATACCGGCCGTCCGGATGTGACGACCGGTAGATGGAACTGGTTCGTAGCCTTAAGCGTATTCAGCCTTATCCTCTGCTGTTATGCAAGAGAGGCGGTGATAATAGCCATGGAGTAAACCTCCAGAGCGTTGCAGCCGCGGGACAGATCGTTGATCTGCGCGTTCAGTCCGAGAAGGATGGGACCATAGGCATCGAAGTTACCCATGCGCTGTGCGATCTTGTAACCGATGTTGCCGGCGTTGATGTCGGGGAAAATAAATGTGTTCGCATGTCCTGCAACAGCAGACCCGGGGCATTTCTGGCGGGCAACACGCGGAACAACCGCTGCGTCGAACTGAAGCTCGCCGTCGATCGGGATTTCGGGATACAGTTCCTGTGCCTTCTTAGTAGCGCTCTGTACCTTGGAAACGGAATCGCTCTTTGCGGAGCCCTTGGTGGAGTAGGACAGGAAAGCGACCTTGGGGTCGACGCCGAAGACCTTGGCGCACTCGGCGGTTTCCTTGCAGATCTCTACCAGCTGATCAGCCGTCGGATCCTCGTTTATTGCACAGTCGCCCATGGCAATAACTTCATTATCGCCGGTTGCGGAAGGGCGCACCAGAATAAAGCAGGAAGATACGATGGTGTTGCCGGGCTTCGTCTTGATAATCTGAAGAGCGGGACGAACCGTATCAGCAGTTGAATAGGTTGCGCCGCCGAGCAGGCAGTCCGCAAGCCCCATCTTTACAAGCATTGTACCGAAGTAGTTCGCCTGACGCAGAATCGGCTCAGCCTTTTCGGGTGTCATTCCCTTGTTCTTTCTCAGCTCGACAAAGGTATCCACCATTTCCTGGAAGCGGTCATAATTGGCGGGATCGATAATTTCCGCGCCGCGGATGTTATAGCCTGCTTCTTCAGCTGCAGTCTGGATGCTGTCGGGATCTCCGAGAAGGATCGGCTTAAGGAAGCTGCTTGCAAGAAGACGGGAAGCCGCCTCGAGAATTCTCGCGTCCGTACCTTCCGTAAGAACGATCGTCTTCGGGCTTTCCTTGAGCTTTTTGATCATTTCACCAAAACCATACATAAGTAGTTTGCCTCCCTTGTATTTGAGTATTTTTATCGTGTATAATATACCAGATTCACGGCTTTGTGTAAACGCTTACAGCCGCATAAAACCTTGATATTTTTGTAACAATAGGCGGCCGCTGCACCTGCATATTCAGGACTGTACCGCCGATTATATTTTCATCAATGAAGGGAGTAATCATGAACATTCTTGTTATCAACTGCGGAAGCTCATCTCTGAAATTCCAGGTTATCGACACCGATAACGGAAACGTTCTTGCAAAGGGACTTTGCGAGCGTATCGGTATCGACGGAGCCATCACGTATGAGAACGTGCGCGATAAGGGAGGCAAGGTAAAGCAGGAGACCCAGATCGAGGATCATAAGAAGGCAATCAGCCTTGTTCTCGATGCGCTCACGGATCCCAGGGGCGGCGTTATCCGTTCCCTGAAGGAGATCGGCGCAGTCGGACATCGTATTGTTCATGGCGGAGAGAAGTTTACAAAGTCTGTTGTCATCACGGATGAGGTTATTGCGGCAATCCGCGAGGTTTCCGATCTGGCACCTCTTCACAACCCCGCAAACCTGACCGGCATCCAGGCATGCCAGGCACTTATGCCCGACACGCCGATGGTGGCTGTATTTGACACCGCATTCCACCAGACCATGCCGCCCAAGGCTTATATGTATGCGATTCCCCTTCATTATTATGAGGATTACAAGATCCGCAGATACGGCTTCCACGGCACAAGCCATGCGTTCGTATCCCGCGAGGTCGCAAAATACATCGGCAAAGACGCATCCGAGCTCAAGACCATCGTCTGCCATCTCGGAAACGGCGCCAGCGTATCCGCTGTCCAGTACGGCAAGTGCGTTGATACTTCCATGGGACTGACACCGCTCGAAGGCCTTATCATGGGTACCAGAAGCGGCGACCTTGATCCCGCGGTTGTCGATTACATTGCCAGCAAGGAAAACACGGACGCGGCAGGCGTTCTCCAGATCCTCAACAAGAAATCCGGCGTAGAAGGCCTTTCCGGCGGCCTGTCATCCGACTTCCGCGATCTCTGGAAGGCCAGAAATAACGGAGACAAGAAGGCAGAGCTTGCACTGGATGCATGGGCATACCGCGTTGCCAAGTACATCGGCGCTTATACAGCTGCCATGAACGGCGTTGATGTCATCGCGTTTACTGCAGGCGTAGGCGAGAACGACTCCGCTTCCAGAGCCCTTGTCATGCAGTATCTCGGATACCTCGGAATCACACTGGACGAGGAAGCCAACAACGTCCGCGGCGATATTGCCGAAATCAGCACAAAGGACAGCAAGGTCAGAGTATTCGTATTCCCTACAAACGAGGAACTTGCAATTGCACAGGAGACCTACGAGCTGGTGAAATGATATTGCAGCGCGGCCGATATTTCTTGTTTAATACTTGACAAATAAAGGGCGTAACAATATAATTTCATTTGCGTGTTTGCGGATAGGTGTCGGTTTATGCATTTCGCCGTGCTCTCTGCGCGGCTGTGGTTTCGGCAACGGCACTTGATGGATATGGATATTCGATATCTGCGAATGATGTAATATCTTGCAGATAAGGAGGTGTAACTGATGTCTATTTGTCCTAAGAATAAATCTTCAAGAAGTCACAGAGATAAGAGAAGAGCCAACTACAAGATGGCTGCTCCGACACTTGTGAAGTGCAGTAAGTGCGGCGCGCTGATGATGCCTCACAGAGTCTGCAAGAGCTGCGGATCTTATAACAAAAAAGAGATCATTTCTGTAGCAGAATAATCACAGCAGAAAGAGACTTCGGACCGGGATGCAAATCCCGGTCTTTCTGCGCGCAGCAATGAGCCATGCGCACATGAATAAGGGCACCGCCTTCCTGAGCTCGCTCAAGGAAGGCGGTGCCCTTATTCATGTGCATACGGCGAATGCCGCGGCAGTGAGGGTCCGAAGGACCCGTAACTGCCGGCATGGCTCATTGTGCCTGCCGGCGGCTCATCTTTCCTTTTCCCCTCTCATGTTTTACAATATAGAAAGTGTATAAAATCGTATTCAGAAAGGAACACAGAGGTTTCGAGGTTGCGGTATGAATGCTAAATATCAGCTTGGGAATGAAGAAAACAAGTCGTGGCTGAAAGAAAACTTTGAAATGCTTCTTCGCTTCGGGAAGAAGTTTCCTTCACCGGAAGGCGGCTCCTATTATCTGGGAGATGACGGAACACCGTGGAAGGAGCGCCCGCGTGAGACATGGATCACTGCGAGAATGGCACATGTTTACAGTATCGGAGCCATGATGGGATATGAAGGCTGCGCGGAGCTTGCGAAGGCGGCAATCGGCGGTCTTAAAGGTGAGCTTCGCGACGGAGCAAACGGCGGGTGGTTCTGCGGAAGGCAGGCCGACGGAAATCCGCTCCCGAACAAGCTGTGTTATCAGCACGCTTTTGTGATACTGGCCGCCACCAGCGCCATGCTGGCAGGCATCGAGGGAGCAGATGAACTGCTGGAGCAGGCTAAGGCGGATTATGACCGGTTCTTCTGGAATGAAGAGGAAGGACTGTCCTGCGATACCTGGAATACAGAGTTTACAGTCTGCGACGGCTACCGCGGACTGAATGCAAATATGCACACAGTCGAAGCCTTCCTTGCGGTTGCCGATGCACAGAAGGATGAAGCGTACCGCGTCAGGGCAGGCCGTATCATTGACCACGTGATTTCATGGGCGGAGAGCCACGACTGGAGAATTCCGGAGCATTTTTCATCGGACTGGATTCCTGATCTGGACTGCAATAAGGATCATCCCAATGATCCGTTCAAGCCCTACGGAGCAACGCCGGGTCACGGAATCGAGTGGGCAAGGCTTATTACGCAGTGGGCTTTGTCTTCCGGAAAAGCCGGGAAATACATCGAAGCCGCGGAGAATTTGTTCAACAGGGCTGCCTGCGACGCATGGAATGCCGATGGCGCACCGGGAATCGTCTACACCACGGACTGGGACGGAAAGCCGGTTGTCCATGACAGAATGCACTGGACGCTGATGGAGGCAATCAACACGTCTTCAGTGCTGTATCAGGTAACAGAAAAGCCGGAATATGCTGCCCGCTACGCAGAGTTCATGGAATACATGGACCAGTGTGTGCTGGATCATGTTAACGGTTCGTTTTTCCATCAGCTCGACAGCAATAACCGGGTAATCGGCACGGTGTGGCCGGGCAAGTCGGATCTTTATCACGCTGCGCAGGCAATGCTGATCCCTTACGCAAAACCCGATGTATCGATTGCATTGAATTACTGCTGAAACCCGGAGGTGGGTCAAATGTCCAGAAAATGCGGAGTTCTTATGCCGGTTGCCAGTCTTCCCTCAAAGTACGGCATCGGCTGCTTTTCCAGACAGGCATATGCTTTTGTGGATTTTCTTAAAGAAGCGGGACAGTCCTACTGGCAGATTCTACCGCTCGGCGAGACCGGGTACGGAGATTCGCCGTATCAGTCCTTTTCCACTTTTGCGGGCAATCCTTATTTTATCGATATTGAGGAGCTGATCGAAGAGGGCTTTATATCGGAGCAGGACGCGGATGCGGCGGATTTCGGGGACGATCCCGGAAGGGTCGACTACGGCAGGCTCTATCAGCAGCGGTATCCGCTGCTCAGGAAGGCCTATGAAAACAGCCCTTATGCCTCTGTAACCGGGGGAGATACTCAGGATGAGGATGCCGCCGCAAAAAGGCGTCAGTTCGGGCAGTTCTGCGAGAAAAACGCGGACTGGCTTCCCGATTATGCGCTCTTCAGCGCCCTGAAGCGCAGGATGGACGGCAGGAGCTTTATCGAATGGGATGAAGATGTCAGATTAAGAAAACCGGAAGCCATCCGTTACTGGCAGGAAGAGCTGAAGGACGATATCCGCTTTATCGAATTTCTCCAGTTCCTGTTTTCAAAGCAGTGGACGGCCTTAAAGGGCTACGCCAATTCACAGGGGATTAAGATTATCGGCGATATTCCGATTTACGTGGCGTTTGATTCGGCCGATACCTGGAGCCATCCGGAGCTGTTCGATCTTGACGAAAAGGGATATCCGGTGGCGGTCGCGGGCTGTCCCCCGGATGCGTTTTCCAGTACGGGACAGCTGTGGGGGAACCCTCTTTACCGGTGGGACTATCACAGACAGACAGGCTATGAGTGGTGGCTGAAGAGGCTTTCCTGCTGCTTTGAACTGTATGATGATGTAAGGATCGACCATTTCAGGGGATTTGATGCATTCTATGCGATTCCCTACGGGGATTCGACAGCGGAGTTCGGTAAGTGGAGGCAGGGCCCCGGAATTGACTTTTTCGACACGGTAAAGGAAAAGCTGGGCGAGAGGCAGATCATTGCCGAGGATCTGGGGTATCTTACGCAGTCGGTTATCGACATGGTGAAAAGGACAGGATACCCGGGAATGAAGGTTCTCCAGTTTGCCTTTGATTCCAGGGAAGAAAGCGATTATCTGCCCCACAACTATATCCGGAACTGTGTGGTATATACCGGAACACATGACAACGAGACTACCCGCGGCTGGTATGCCGATCTTAAGGGAGCGGACCGCGAGTACGCGACAAAATATGTCAATGTGGGGAGCGAGGAGAGCGCGGCGTGGGACTTTATCCGGACGGCCTTTATGACGGTCGGCGATATGGTCATTATTCCCATGCAGGATTACCTGAATCTGGATAACAGTGCGAGAATCAATCATCCGTCCACACTCGGCGGAAACTGGCAGTGGAGAATGCTGCCGGGTGCCGCGGACACAAAGCTGGCGGCCAGGATGGCCGACCTTGCGGACATTTACAGAAGACGCTGAATGTCATTTGGGCAAATCAATAACGGAGTAAAAAAATAACCGGCATCTGCCGGTTATTTTATATTCAGATCCGCAGCGGTATTAACGATGTGTCCCGCGCACTTAGTCTTCCTCAAGATCGGAAACCCTTCCGACCAGATATTGTATTATACTTGTCCGGGTCACAATCCCGATAAAGGTTTCGGTATCGTCCACAACCGGGACGAAATTCTGTGTCATTGCGGATTTATACAATTCCTCAATTCTCGCGCTTGCGCTGATCGGTTTATAATCGCGCTTGCGCTTTACGCTCATGACAGATCTTGAGCTTTCGAGCTTCAGTACTTTATTGGTGCCTCTTTCTCTTATATCCCTGACAAGATCGTCAGCTGTGAGCGTTCCGACATATCTGCCGGTAGTTTCATTGATAATCGGTATGGCTGAATATTTGTGATTCTCCATACGCTGCCATGCCTGTGCGAGCGTATCGTCCTCAAAAGCGCAGTCGACTTCGTTCTTCGGTGTCAGAAAAAATAATACATTCATTGATAACCCCTCTGCTCAAGTCAGCGATAGTAAAGAACCTTTCTACCAAGATCATCCGCGGCTTCTTTCCCTTTATAGTGTTCGACAATGGAAAGGCCGAAGGCGATAGCGGTTCCCATCCCCTGGCTTGTTGTGACGTTATCCGACACGGTGACGGCTTCTTTCGTAAGCAGCGCGCCGTTTTCGGCAAGGACATTTTCGAAGGAGGGGTTGCAGGTAGCTTTCCTGCCATCAAGGAGTCCTAGCTTTGCGAATACGGAAGGGGCGGCGCAGATAGCCGCAATCTGTTTCCCGCAGGCATAGAACTCCTTTACCTTATCGGTCAGGAGTGTGCAGCTGCCGAGGTTGGTAGTGCCCGGAAGTCCTCCCGGGAGCACCAGCATATCAAATTCGTCAAAATCAATATCCCCGATGGTTGTATCGGCAGTGATCCGCACTCCGTGAGAGGAGGTTACAAGAAGTGAATCGGTTATTGAAATCAATGTGACCGGGATGGAGGAGCGGAACAGAAGATCGTAGACAGTGAGCGCTTCGATTTCCTCACAGCCGTCAGCCAGGAACAGCGCTACTTTGGCATTCTTTACATCATTAGCTTGCATAACAGTTCTCCCATGAATTATTATTCTTTTCAGGGTACGTATATACCTTATATAATATTACCAGTTATTCGGAGCAATAACTATTTGAAATTGTTAAAGTTTCCTGAAAGTTTTGTGAAGGATAGAAACGAGGGGCTTCTATGAAGAAAAATAAAGGCAGCGCCGCGGTCGTCCTGGCTGCCGCTGCGGGGTGGCTGGTTGTCTGGCAGATTGCGGGGATTCTTTTGAAGGGCAGTACGGGCTTTGCAGGACCGCTGGAGACGGCGGCAGCCCTGGCCGGGCTTCCGGGGACGGAAGGCTTTGTTTCGTCCTTTGCATCACTCATCCTGAGTACGGCAGCGGGAATGATCCTGGGTACGGCCGCGGGGCTCCTTGCTGCATTTGCGGCTTTCCGTATACCGCCTGCAAAAAGTATCCTTTCCCCGCTCCGGGGCACTTTTTCCGCGATCCCGGCCGCCGCTCTGGCGCTGCTCTTTCTGCTGCTTAATAAAGATGTGAGCTGCGCCGCTATCGTAAGCTTCCTTGCGGCATTTCCCGCAGGATATGGCAGGGCGCTTACCAGCGCGGACAGTGTTGACAGGAAGCTGGTTGAGATGGCGGAGGTTTATCGTGTCCCTTCCGACGCCCGGCTTAAGTATATTTACCTTCCCGGCATGCGCGCATCTCTTGCGGAGGCTGTCCGGTCCTCTTTAAACTCCGGATGGAAGGCCGGGATTGCGGCCGAGACGGTCAGGATCGCCATGGGAGGATCGGGCGCTTTCCGGCCCGATGCTGCAGGCGGGGGCTTTGCGCAGTTTCTTGCGTGGACATGCGCTGCCGTCATTGTATGCCGTATATTTGAGGTACTGATCATGCTTGTATTCGGGCTTGTCCTGCCGAAAGGAAAAGAAGATGACAATTGAAGCTGAGAATATCTGCAAATCCTATAACGGCGTCACGGTGATCGATGACTTCAGTCTCGACATCTCCAGTGACAGCTCATACGCGATTTACGGAGGGGAAGGAAGCGGCAAAACGACGCTTTTAAGGATCCTTCTGGGGCTTGAGAAGCCGGATTCGGGGCGCGTAAGACTTCTCGGGGATTATAAATATTCCCGCGTGAATGCGGGCGTTGTTTTCCAGGAGGACAGACTCTGTGAAGGTTTCTCCGCGGTGGAGAATGTTGCAATGATGAACAAAAAGCTGTCCGCAAGGATTGCAAGAGAAGAGCTTGAAAAGCTGATCCCAGGGAGTGAGCTGGACAAAAGGGTCAAGGATCTTCCGGAGGATATCCGGAGGCTTGTCTGCATCATCCGCGCCTGTATTGTCCCTGCGGATATTATCCTTATGGACGAGCCTTTCCGGGGCCTTAACGATGCGCAGCAGAAAAAGGCTGTGAGCTATATCCGGAGCATCCAGGCAACGACCCCGCTGGTTATTTTCACGCGCTGCGCGGAGGATCTTGCGTTCTGCAAGGCGATTCCGGTCAGCAAAAGGGCGTAAAATATAGCTTGCCATATCAGATTCACCGGGTATATAATTGAAAAGCTGTGTATGTCCGGAAGGACTTCAGCGAGGATAACGGCTATGTATGTGAGTGAATGATAGATCATTCACGAGCGCACTGCATAAGGAGGAAATTACGATGAGAGAAGGAATTCATCCTACTTACTACCAGACAACAGTTACCTGCAACTGCGGCAACACTTTCGTGACCGGATCCACCAAGAAAGAGATCCACGTCGAAGTATGCTCCAAGTGCCATTCTTTCTATACCGGCACACAGAAGACAGCAGCTGCCAAGGGTAAGATCGATAAGTTCAACAAGAAGTACGGTCTGGGCTGAGCCGCAGAAATTTCTGCGCCGGCATGACGCCGTATATTTGTTGTCGGAGTATTCGGAAGAGACCACGCCGGGGCAAGTGATTGTCCCGGCTTTTCTTATTTTCCAGGCAGCGCTTATGCAGGCATCCCGCTCTGTGCGCTGCGTTGTGAGGAACCATATGGCAAGGAATAAACAGTGCTACTCCGGAATCGGCGGACAGGCTGTTCTGGAAGGCGTAATGATGCGTAACGGCAGCAAATATGCTGTTGCCGTAAGAAAACCCGATCATGAAATTGAAGTCATGACGGATGAGTATCACGGCTTTACGCAGGGAAAGCTTATAGGAAAGATTCCGTTTATCCGGGGGATGTTTGTTTTTATCGATTCCCTGGTACTGGGTCTTCGGAGCCTTAATTTTTCCGCTTCGTTCTATGAAGAGGATGAGGAAAAAGACGGCGGGGAAGCCACCCCGCAGGAAAAGGGCGCTGCAGACAGGAAGGAATCTGCCCTGACGGTCGTGACAACGGTTATATCGTTTGCGCTTGCGATCGGGCTGTTTATGCTGCTTCCTTATTACATCACCACGAGAATCAAGGCGGTTCTTCGAAACGAGTCCGTGCTTGCAATTCTTGAGGGCCTGATCCGCCTGGCTATTTTCCTGATATATATTATCTCGATATCCCTGATGAAGGATATCCGCCGTCTTTATCAGTATCACGGTGCGGAGCACAAGTGCATCAACTGCATCGAAAGAGGCAAACCCCTGACCGTCGCGTATGTTCAGTCGAGCTCCCGTTTTCACAAACGATGCGGCAGCAGCTTTATCGTGCTGGTAATGATCGTCAGCATTATCCTGTTCTTCTTTATCAGGGTCGATCACCCGCTGATGAGAGTGCTTCTCAGGATTCTTCTCATTCCGGTCATCGCCGGCATCTCTTATGAGCTTATCCGTCTTGCGGGAAGCTCGGACAATCTGTTTGTGCGGATCATCTCTGCGCCCGGCATTGCCCTTCAGCGCATCACGACAAAAGAGCCGGATGCGGAAATGATCGAGGTAGCCATTGCTTCTGTTGAAGCGGTTTTTGACTGGAAGGCCTATCTGAAAACGCAGTTCGGCGTAGAACTCAGGGACGAGGAACCGGAGAACGGAAAGTGAATTATCGTGAATTGTATGAAGAGGGAGTAAAGGCGCTTTTGTGGAGCGAGGACGCAAAGCTTGACGCCAGGCTCCTTCTGGAAGAAGTCTGCGGAACGGATCTGCAGACTCTTCTTGTTTATCCGGAAACGAAGATCACCCCGGAGCAGGAGGACAGATACAGGGAGCTGATTGCCAGAAGATGTGCCAGGGAGCCCGTCGCCATGATTCTGCAGAAAGCGGACTTTATGGGACTTACATTCCGGGTAACAAAGGATGTCCTGATCCCCAGGCAGGATACGGAGATCCTGGCGGAGCTTGCCGTAAAGGCGCTGAAGGATAAGCTTGCCGGGGGCGGCGATGCAGACTTCCTGGATCTTTGCACCGGTTCCGGCTGCATACTGATCAGCGCGGTGTATCATGCGCTTGCGGGCGCTCCGGCGGGCGAAGGCTCTTATATACGCGCCGTCGGGACGGATATTTCCGCAGCCTCGCTTAAGGTGGCTGCAGGCAATGAAAAAGTGATGCAGGATGGCAGCGGCTTTTCTGTGGACCGCGCGCATATATCCTGGCTTGAGGGGGATCTTTTCGAAGCGCTGGATAAGAACGAAGGCGCACATCCTTCCCGGTTTGACATTATCGTATCCAATCCGCCGTATATACCGACGGACATCATAGGGACACTCGAGCCGGAGGTAAGGGACAAAGAGCCTGCCCGCGCGCTGGACGGAGGGGCGGACGGACTTGTCTTCTACAGAAGAATTGCGGCAGGGATACATCAATATCTTAAAAAGAATGGTATTATAATTCTTGAGATCGGTTATGATCAGGCGGCCTCTGTCAGTGCTTTATTTGAGAAGGCAGGGTTTGACAGCATCGAGCTTTACAGGGATTACGGGGGAAATGACCGTGTCCTTGTTATAAAATGCCGGGAATAACCGGATGAATTGTAAGGAGCCCACATGTTTGAACGACTGGAAGCAGTTCTGCTTCGCTACGAGGATATCGGCCTCGAACTGGCAAGCCCGGACGTGGTTAATAATAATGAGCGCTTCCGGCGCCTGATGAAGGAGCAGAGCGATCTTACGCCGCTTGTAGACGCGTACAGGGAGTATAAAAGAGCCGGACAGGATATAGCGGACTCTCTTGAACTTCTGGATGCGGAATCCGACGCGGATATGCGCGAAATGGCAAAGGAAGAGCTCTCGGATGCAAAGCAGAGACAGGAGCTTCTGGAGAACAGGATCAAGATACTGCTCCTGCCCAGGGACCCCAATGACGACAAAAATGTAATTATCGAAATCCGCGCCGGCGCGGGCGGCGATGAGGCGGCACTGTTTGCCGCCGAGATCTATCGCATGTACGTCCACTACGCCGAGGCGAAGGGCTGGAAGACGCAGGCTCTTGACTTTGAAGAGATCGGCATCGGCGGCATGAAGTATATCAACTTCCAGGTCAGCGGTCTCGGCGCCTATTCGAGACTCAAGTATGAGTCCGGGGTGCACCGGGTGCAGAGAGTCCCCGTCACGGAATCGGGCGGAAGAATTCATACATCCACCTGCACGGTGGCGGTCATTCCGGAGATTACGGAGGACATCGACCTTGATATTCCCGAATCCGATGTCCGCATCGATATAACCAGAGCCTCGGGCAACGGCGGACAGGGCGTCAACACAACGGATTCCGCCGTCCGGCTCACACATTATCCCACGGGAATTGTCATCTATTCCCAGACAGAGCGCTCCCAGAGGCAGAACAAGGAAAAGGCGTGGGCCCTTCTTCGCTCCAAGCTGTATGACCTTAAGATGCAGGAGCAGCATGACCAGGAGGCGGATCTCAGGAGAAGCCAGATCGGAACGGGCGATCGCTCGGAAAAGATCCGCACCTATAATTACCCGCAGAGCCGTGTCACAGATCACAGGATCAAGCTTACTCTGTACAGGCTTTCGGAAATACTCGAGGGCGATCTTGATGAAATCATTGACAGTCTTATTGCGGCGGATCAGGAGGCAAAGCTCCTGAAGATGGACAGCAATAACTTTTAATATCAGCGGCGAGGTGTCGGATGGGTCTTGCAGAATACAGACAGCAGCTGGATGCGATCGACAGTCAGATCGTGAAACTCTTCGAAGAGAGAATGAGAGTCTGCGAAGCTGTCGCAGAGGACAAAATCAAGAATAAGAAGCGTGTCCTTGACAGGCAGCGCGAACAGGAAAAACTTGCCGCGGTCGGCTCCATGGTGGGGGAGGGATTTGACAGGCAGGCGGTCACAGAGCTGTTCAGCCAGATCATGACGATCAGCAGGAGACGCCAGTATCAGATGATGCGTGATATGGGCCAGATGAGAAGGATGCCCTTTATCCCGGTCGATTCACTCGAAGAAGCGGCGGATGAAAGGGGCATGCAGGTCGTCTACCAGGGCGCAGAGGGGTCCTACTCGGAAGCCGCAATGCACAGGTATTTCGGAGAGGATGTATCCTGTTTTTATGTGCTGACGTTCAGGGAGGCGATGATTCCCATCGAGGAGGGATCTGCTGACTATGCGGTCCTGCCGATCGAGAACTCGACCGCGGGAGCCGTGAACGAAATCTACGACCTCCTCTCAAAGTTTGAAAACTATATTGTCGGGGAGCAGGTCATCCCGGTAAGGCACTGCCTGATGGGAGTTCCCGGAACGACACTTTCCACGATCCGCAGGGTCTATTCCCATCCGCAGTCTCTCATGCAGAGCGAGAGGTTTCTTAATCATCACAGCGGCTGGACAAAGATCAGCATGGATAACAATGCGTTTGCCGCCAGGAAGGTTGCGGATGACAGGGACGTCACGCAGGCGGCGATCGCCAGCAGCTATGCGGCAAAACGCTACGGGCTTGAGATTATCGAAGAGGGCGTCAATCAGTCGGAATCCAATTCGACGCGCTTTATTATCGTGACCAACAGGAAGATCTATCTGAAGAAAGCCTCAAAGATCAGCCTGTGCCTTGAGATATCGCACGAGAGCGGATCTCTGTACCACCTTCTTTCCCATTTTATATATAATAATCTCAATATGACGCGGATTGAGAGCAGACCGATTGAGGACAGAGCCTGGGAGTACCGGTTCTTCATTGATTTCGACGGCAATCTTGCCGACAGTCCGGTGCAGAACGCGCTGCGCGGCCTTCGCGACGAAGCGGCGTATATGAAGATACTCGGCAACTATTAACATCAGTGGAGAACATTTATGCGAGCAAATGAACTGATCATCTTCCGGAATATTACGAAGGATCCGCTGTTTCATGCCATGAGCGGCGTTCTCGAAGAAGCGCAGGCAGAGCTTGCCGACGGCGTGGCGGATCCCGGCTCCGAGAGAATCCGGGACAAGGCCTGCGAGTGCCTCAGCCTTCTGTTTCGCGAGGCTGCGGAATACGGATTTCACGGAAATCTGTGGCACTGCCACATCACAAATCTTCTGGTAAACACGGAAAACAGCTACAGTACTGCCTGTGAGATCAAAGGATCCGTCAGCGGCAGCATCAATGATGTCGCGCTTCACGATCTTGAGATTATCCGCGAATATTTTGACTACGATTTTACGGACATTATCGAAAAGCTGGATATCCGTGAAATGAGCACCGCGCTTCATTTTGAGGCGGACCTTTCCAGAAAGGGCGCGTATAACCGCAGAATCCGCGACCGCATCTGCGAGCTCGCCGGGCAGCTCGAGAAGTCATCGGGCGCCCTTGATATGAAGGCGGTCCTTACAGAGTTTTACAGGGAATACGGTGTCGGAAGGTTCGGACTCCATAAGGCCTTCCGCGTTGAGAGAAGGATCGAGGAGAATCCGCCTGAAATCGTGCCGATCCGGAATATCGCCCATGTCCGCTTAAACGATCTTGTCGGGTATGAAATTGCAAAGAAAAAGCTGGTCGACAACACGGAAGCGTTTGTGAGCGGGCGCCCCGCCAACAACTGCCTTCTGTTCGGCGAGGCCGGCACGGGCAAATCATCCAGCATCAAGGCCATCGCGAATGAATACTATGAGCGGGGCCTTCGGATTATCGAAATCTACAGGCACCAGCTCCGCGACTTAAGCGATGTCATCAGCCAGATCAAGAACAGGAATTACCGGTTCATCATCTATATGGATGATCTTTCCTTTGAGGAATTTGAGACGGAGTACAAATATTTAAAGGCGGTCATCGAGGGCGGTCTTGAGAAGAAGCCGGAGAATGTCCTGATCTATGCAACGAGCAACCGCCGCCACCTGATCCGGGAGAGCTTCCACGACAGGGACGGCGTCGATATCGCGGACAAGCACGGCGGCGATACGGTCCAGGAAAAGCTTTCCCTTGCGGGGCGGTTCGGCGTTACAATTTATTACGGAGCGCCGAGCTTCGATCAGTATCATGATATCGTCAGGGAGCTCGCAAAGCGCGAGGGCATCGAAATCGATGAAGAAACGCTCAAAAAGGAAGCCACAAAGTGGGAGATGAACCACGGCGGACTGTCCGGAAGAACAGCAAGGCAGTTCATAGACTATCTGAGGGGTACGGTAAATATTTAATAAGGGGTTTGCAATGGCAATACATATGTTCGCTGCGATCGATGTCGGCAGCTATGAACTGGACATGAAGATCTATGAGGTATCAAGAGCGAAGGGGATCCGGACGGTCGATCATATCATGCACCGGATCGATCTCGGGAGTGACACCTATACCACCGGAAGGATTGCGCGCCGGCATGTCCAGGAGGTCGTGAGGGTTTTAAGAGATTTCAAAAGAATCATGAAAACCTATCGCGTGGAGGAGTACAAGGCGTACGGAACCTCCGCGATCAGGGAGACGGACAATTCCTCGCTGATTCTGTCCCAGCTCGAGCAGGAGACCGGTATTCATATTGATGTTCTGTCCAACTCCGAGCAGCGGTTTCTTGACTACAAATCGGTGGCTTCAAGGGGAGAAGCCTTCAACAAAATCATTAAGGATACCTGCGCGATCGTGGATGTCGGCGGCGGCAGCATGCAGATTTCCATGTTTGACGAGGACAGGCTGGTCAGCACACAGAACCTAAGGCTCGGTGTTTTGAGGATGCATGCGCAGCTCTCCAGGATCGATGCGCGCTCCTCCCAGGCGCAGGCCCTTATTGAAGAGCTTGCGAATTCCCAGCTGGAGGTATATCAGAAGCTGTATCTGGGGCAGAAGAAGATCCATAACCTGATCATTGTGGATGACTATATTTCCTCCTTCATGCTCCAGCATGGCATTGAGTACATCTCGTCGGAGGATTTCGGTAAATATGTCGACGGCGCCCAGTACGCTTCCGGCAGTGTCTATGAGCGCCAGTACGGAATCAGTACGGAGAGCTTCCCGCTCCTGTATATCACCGGCGTCATGATCAAGGCGATTATCAAGGCGTTCGGGGCGGAAATGATCTGGGCTCCCGGCGTAACTCTCTGCGACGGCATTGTTTACGAATATGCCGAGAAGAAGAAAATCCTGCCGCCGTCACACAATTTCGAGGATGATATTTTTGCCTGTGCGAGAAATATCAGCAAGCGCTATCAGGGAAGCCTTACCAGATCGAGGACGATTGAGAAAATCTCACTTGAAATCTTCGATGCTACGAAGAAGGTACACGGCATGGGAAGCCGCGAAAGACTCCTTCTCAGAATTGCGGCAACCCTTCATGACTGCGGCAAGTATATCAGCATGATGAACCTTGCCGAGTGCTCATACAACATCATAATGTCGACCGAGATTATCGGGCTTTCCCATATCGAACGCGAGATTGTCGCGAATGTGGTGCGCTATAATCACGAGGATTTTGTCTATTATGAGGAGCAGGAGCTGGCAAGTGATCTTGACAGAGAGTCTTATCTGACGATCACCAGACTTACGGCGATTCTGCGGCTCGCCAACGGACTTGACCGTTCCCACAAACAGAAGTTCAGCGATATCCGCATCAGCCTGAAGGAAGACAGGATGATCATAAACGTAAAGGCAGGCGTGGATATCACACTGGAAAAGGGAATGTTTGACGGCAGGGCAGAGTTCTTTGAGGAAGTGTTCGGCATTATTCCGGTGATCAGGCAAAAGACAGGGGTATAATCCCGTTTCCGGAATCAGACTTAACGCATAAGGAGATAATCGCATGGCACCCGCTATATCGGATAAATTCAGAAACCCGGCATACTATATGAACAGAGAACTGTCCTGGCTGCAGTTTGACTTAAGATGCCTTTCCGAGGCCAGGAACAGGGAGAACCCTCTGTTCGAACGGCTTAATTTCCTGTCGATCACGGCATCCAACCTTGATGAATTCTTTATGGTTCGCGTGGCATCCCTTCTGGATATGCTGAACGCGGATTATAAGAAAAAAGACATCGCCGGAATGACCTGCCAGGAGCAGCTGACGGCAATTCTTAAAGAGACGCACCGGTTCGTGGATCTTCAGTATTCCACGCTCAACCGCTCCCTTCTTCCCGCGCTTGACCAGGAGGGAATAGTTCTGATCGACAGCTATAAGGAGCTGTCCAAGTCTGAAAAGGCTTTTCTTTCAGAATTTTTCGAGACAGAGGTTTATCCTGTCGTTACCCCGATGGCTGTGGACTCATCGAGACCGTTCCCGCTGATCCAGAACCGTTCGCTGAATCTCGGAGCGATGCTTTCGAGAAAGAAGGATGCGGGTCCCGGAATCCTGAACCGCGACAAGAACCCGAAGAAGGGCCAGAAGAAGGGACAGCCACTGGAATTTGCAACCGTGCAGATTCCCTCTGTCCTCCCCAGAGTCATCCGGCTTCCCGGCAAGGAGGAGAGCAAGGCAAGGGTGATTCTTCTGGAGACGATTATCCGGGAGAATATCGAAAGCCTGTTCCTTAACTATGATGTCGTCTGTGTTGCACCTTACAGAATTATGAGAAGCGCCGACATGGACATCGATGAAGATGAGGCGGAGGACCTTCTCAAGGAAATCGAGAAGCAGCTCAAAAAGCGCCGTCACGGTGACGCGATCCGCCTTGAGGTTGCTTCCGGCATCGATAAAAGGCTTCTGCAGGTCCTTAAGGATGAGTTGGAGCTCTCCGATGAAGAGATCTTTTATATTGACGGACCGCTGGATCTGACATTCCTCTCGAAGGTTCGCAAGCTTGAAGGGTTCGACCATCTGTCGGAGCACCGCTATCTGCCGCCCCAGGAGGTCCCGGAGCTGCCGGACGGATGCGACATTTTCGAGCAGATCAGAAAGGGCGATATCCTTCTTCACCATCCCTATCAGACCTTCCGGCCGGTTGTGGATCTGGTGGCCAGGGCGGCGGCGGATCCGGACGTCCTTGCAATCAAGCAGACACTCTACCGCGTATCCGGCAATTCTCCGATTGTCGCGGCTCTTGCAAAGGCTGCGGACAACGGCAAGCAGGTGACGGTCCTGGTAGAGCTCAAGGCCAGGTTCGACGAAGAGAACAATATCGGCTGGGCGAGGATGCTGGAAAAAGCGGGATGCCATGTTATCTACGGACTCGCACATCTCAAGACGCACAGCAAGATCACGCTCATTGTGCGGCGCGAAGAGGACGGAATCCGGCGCTATGTGCACCTCGGGACGGGAAATTATAACGATACCACCGCAAGGCTCTATACGGACGTAGGACTCCTTACCTGCAAGGAGCCGTACGGCGAGGACGCGACGGCAGTCTTCAATATGCTCTCCGGATATTCCGAGCCCAGGACATGGAACCGGCTGCTGCTGGCGCCGCTGTGGCTTAAGAACCGTTTCCTCGAACTGATCGCGAGAGAAAAGGAGTTCGCTCTTCACGGCGAAGAGGGCAGGATCACGGCGAAGATGAATTCGCTCTGCGACCAGGATATCATTGCGGCACTCTACGACGCGGCCAGCGCAGGAGTAAAGATCGACCTGATCATACGCGGCATCTGCTGCCTGAAAACAGGAATCCCCGGCGTCTCGGAGAACATTACGGTCCGCTCGATCGTCGGCAACTTCCTCGAGCACAGCAGGATCTTTATGTTCAATAACGGCGGAAAGCCGGAAATCTACGCGGGATCGGCGGACTGGATGCCCCGAAATCTCGACAGACGTGTGGAAATTGTCTTCCCTCTGGAGGATGAGGCCGTCAGGGAAAAGGCAAAACACATCCTCGAGCTGGAGCTTGCCGACACCATGCAGGCCCATATCCTTCAGCCGGACGGCACATATGAGAAGGTGGACCGCAGAGGAAAGGATAAGATTAATTCGCAGCTGATCTTCGGACAGGAGGCGGCAGAGGCTGCAAAGGCGGCGCGCCCCAAGCCCCAGGAAATGCGGATCTTTATCCCCATGGAGCATCATGAGGAAGAGGGAGCAAAGGAAGACGCCGAATAAGCCCTCAGAATAAGAAGAATAAAATGATTTTTTACCGTGCGGATATTGGCTGTTGACAGAAGCAATAACCGCACGGTATAATTTCAGCATAACATATGAACAGTTGTTCAAATGATCAAACTTAAGAAAGGACAGACAGGATGGCAATCCAGGATATAGAGCACTGCGAAATACATGAAACGCATGAAGACATCGTCCGGACGGTCGTGGAACAGATGCCGGATGAGGATGAACTGTATGACCTTGCGGAACTCTTCAAGGTATTCGGCGACTCAACCAGGATCCGGATCCTGTTTGCACTGTTCGAGGCGGACATCTGCGTCTGTGACCTGGCGGAGTCGCTGCAGATGACACAGTCGGCGGTATCGCATCAGTTAAAGCTCCTGAAGCAGGCGGGACTGGTGCGCGGCACGCGGGACGGGAAGCAAATAATCTATTCTCTTTCAGATGACCATGTCAGAACGATTATCCGGATGGGAATGGAGCATATAAGAGAATAAACGAAAGGAAAAGTCATGAAAAAGAAATTTAAGTGTGAAATCGATTGCGCAAACTGTGCGGCAAAGGTGGAAGAGGCCATCAAGAAGGTGGACGGCGTAAAGGATGCGAACGTCAATTTCCTGACACAGAAATTCATGCTGGAAGCCGACGACGACCGATTTGAAGAAGTGTTAAAGGCAGCAATAAAGGCGGGCAAGCACGCGGAAGCGGATTTTGAGGTTGAACTTCGTTAACTGGCCATGACAAAGAAACAGAAAAAAAACCTGGTCAGGATACTGGCGGTGCTGGCAGTATTCCTGATCCTTATGATCGCAGAGAAAACCGGCAGACTGGATGCGCTCCCCGGAGCGATCCGATTCGCTTTGTATTTCATCCCCTATCTGGTTATCGGATATGATGTCATTGTCAAAGCCGCAAAGAATATTGCCCACGGGCAGGTTGTCGATGAAAACTTTCTCATGATGATCGCGACCTTTGCCGCGTTCGGCCTGGGCCTTTTCGGAGAGGGAGAGTATTCGGAAGCCCTGGCGGTCATGCTGTTCTATCAGACCGGTGAGTGGTTCCAGGGGTATGCTGTCGGCAAGTCCCGGAACTCCATCAGCGAGATGATGAGCATAGCACCGGAATATGCCAATCTTGAGACTCAAGGAGGAACGGAGGAGACAGATCCCGAGGATGTCCACCCGGGCGATATCATCGTGGTCAGGCCGGGAGAAAAGATTCCGCTGGACGGTGTCGTTATCGAGGGAGAATCCTTTATCGATACGGCGGCCCTGACAGGTGAATCCGTTCCCAGACGTGCATCGGCTGACGATGAAGTGATCAGCGGCTGTGTTAACGGCTCAGGGACGCTGCGCGTGCGGGTCACAAAGGAGTATGAGGATTCCACGGTTGCCCGCATCCTGGATCTTGTCGAAAATGCCAGCTCGCGCAAGGCGCGCCTTGAGAACTTCATAACCCGGTTTGCAAAATACTACACGCCGGCGGTTACAATCGGCGCCGTGATACTGGCCATCGCACAGCCCCTGTTATTCGGGGCGCCTGTCGCGGACGGGATCCGGAGGGCATGTATTTTCCTGATTGTTTCCTGCCCCTGCGCACTCGTGATTTCAGTCCCTCTCGGGTTCTTCGGAGGAATCGGGGCGGCGTCGAAGATCGGCGTCCTGGTAAAGGGCTCCAATTATCTGGAAATGGCGGCCGGTCTCGGCACTGTCGTTATGGATAAGACGGGGACCCTGACGAAGGGCGAATTCCGGGTCTCGAAGCTGATTCCGGCTGAAGGGCATTCGGAGGCGGAGCTTTTGAAGCTGGCGGCACTCGCTGAGTCTTATTCCACACATCCCATCGCAAAGTCCATTATGGATGCGTGGAAGGAGAAAAGCGATAAGGAAGCCAGGAGCGGGCAGTCGGACGCGGCGCCTTCCGGCAGCCGTGAACTTACGGATATCAGTGAAACTCCCGGAAAAGGTGTATGCGCCTTTTATAATGATAAGAAGCTTCTGGCCGGAAGCCGGAGCCTTCTTTCCGAAAACGGAATAGAATTTGAGACTTGCACGGAGACCGGAACGGTCGTTTATGTCGCCTTCGACGGGTCGTGGATCGGAACGATCGTTATTTCGGACACGGTTAAGGAAGGGGCTGCGCAGGCAATCCGCGAGCTCAAACAGAGCGGAGTTGACAGGACAGTCATGCTGACGGGCGATCGGAGAAACGCCGCTGAGGCGATCGGGGCATCCCTCGGAATAGACCGCGTCATAGCCGACCTTCTGCCTGCGGATAAGGTGGAACGCGTCGAGGAGCTGATCGCCGAACTGGAAAGCGAGGGCAAGGGGAAAAAGCTCTGCTTTACAGGCGACGGAATCAATGACGCGCCGGTTCTTATGCGCGCGGATCTCGGTATTGCGATGGGGAGCCTTGGCTCGGATGCCGCAATCGAGGCAGCCGACATTGTCCTTATGGATGATGACATACGGAAAATCCCGGCCGTAATCAGAATAGCCCGAGGGACCATGAGGATTGTCAGGCAGAATATCGGCTTTGCCCTGGTTATCAAGGCCCTGATACTGCTGCTCGGCGCCGCAGGCCTTGCCAACATGTGGCTTGCCGTTTTTGCTGACGTAGGAGTTGCCGTTTTGTGCATCCTCAATTCAATGAGAGCGCTGCGCATCCGCTAAGAGGGCAGGCCGGTGTAACCGGATCACTGCCCCTGGTCATCCGAAAGCTGCAGGGATCCGATGTCTGTCCCCGCAATGATGGAGTAATTCGTATAATAAACCACAAATCCCGGGCGCGCCCTGCCCGGTTTTTTTACGTCCTTTTTCAGGAGATAATCGACTTCAACCTTGCCTGCGGACGCGGATTTCGAATAATGCGCCGCAAGAGACGCGGCCTCTTCGAAGGCGCGGTCGGGTATTTCTTCAAAAGACTTCCCGCCCGTCCGCAGGATGACGTGCGAGCCGGGAATGTCATTGGCGTGAAACCATATATCCGTTGGTGCGGCAAAATGAAAGGTCAGGGCATCGTTCTGGAAATTGTTCTTTCCGACATAGATGTCATAGCCGTCGCTGGAAATATAGTGAAGCGGCCTGCTCTCGGGAGTCTTCGAACTGCCTTTTTTTGCTCCGGAGCGGCCGGCGTTTTTCTTATCCTGCCGGCGTCCCTGCCCGCTTTTTCCTCCTGCGGAATCGGAGGCCTTCCTGATAAAGCCGCTCTCGGCCATCTCAGTCCGTATCTGCGCAAGATCCCCTTCCGTGGTTGCGATATCCAGGGCGGTGCGGATCTCGTCGAGATGATCAATCTCTTCCTTTACCTGGGCGGTCAGTACGGTGAGCGCTTCCAGGGTGCGCTTCAGCTTTGTATACCGGTCAAAATAGCGCTTTGCGTTCTGCGTCGGGGTAAGCTGGGGATCCAGGGGGACGGTGATCGTCCCGCCGGTGTAGTAATTGTCCAGCTGTGCGCTGCGGGCTCCCTCGGGGATGCTGTAGCCATAGGTGTTGAGCAGTTCTCCGTAGATTCTGTATTTTTCGCGGCCCTGCGTATCCGCGATCTGTTTGTTCTGAAGGTCGTATTTATGAAGATCGCGCTCGAGCAGGGTGGTGACGATATGTCTTAAATCCGCGGATTTCTGCCGGATCCGCGTAACGGCGTTCTTCTGGGCATAATAGGTCTGCAGAAGGGCCGATGCGGACGAGTAGGACTTATACGGAAGGTCCCGGTACATGGTCAGTTTCATTGCCGCATATTCGACCGGTTCACCCTGGGCCATGGTGTCGGCGGCGCCGAGATGATAATAGATTGCCGGCGAAAACCTGCCGCCCTCGATATCGTCCATCAGGCTTCTGAAAGAACCCCAGAGCTTTTTACGGTCATCTGCGTCAAGCGTGCTGACAGACCTGTCCTGGGATAGCCTTGCGCGGAAAGTGATCTCTTCGCCGGCGATATTGGACAGGCCCGTATAGTTGCGCACCAGAAAAGAAGCCGGAGAGGAGGTGCCAGCCTGAAGCCGGGAGCAGAACATCTCTTCGGTTTCCGTAAGGGGATCGCTCTTTGACTGTGTCATGGGTATGAACCAGGTCCTGCCGGGGAGAACCTCCCTGACGGAGCTGACCATCTGGGAAACTCTTTTGATACTGTCGAGGATACTGTTTTCCGTGTCCGTCAGAATGATGTTGCTGTGCTTGCCCATCAGCTCGACAATCAGGTCGTGACAGACTGTATCACCCATCTCATTCATGTGCTCGATCCGGATTCGGATGATTCTCTCAAGCCCCGGCTGTGTTACGGACAGGATTTTGCCGTTCTGGAGATGCTTTCTCAGCAGCATGCAGAAGGCAGGGGCATTGGCGGGAGCCTGCCTGCTCTCGTCCGTGATGTAGCACAGCGGAAGGGAAGGATCTGCGCTCAAAAAGAGCTTCAGTG
>CADBPC010000052.1 GCA_902796425.1 uncultured Lachnospiraceae bacterium | reverse complement strand
TAACATTCCTCGGCCCTTCAGGCTGCGGCAAGACGACAACGCTCAGGATGATCGCGGGCTTTGAGCTTCCGACATCCGGAGAGATTCTTTTAAACGGAAAGAACATTGCTGATCTGCCGCCGTATGAGAGGCCGATCAATACGGTGTTCCAGCGTTACGCGCTGTTTCCCCACATGAATATTTATGAAAACATTGCATTCGGCCTGAGGCAGAAAAAGCTTCCCGAGGATGTCATCAGCAAGAAGGTCAAAAAGGTACTGGAGCTGGTTGACCTTGAGGGGTTTGAAGGCCGCTCGGTTGCGACTCTGTCCGGCGGACAGCAGCAGAGAATCGCCATTGCGAGGGCTGTTGTCAATGAGCCCGAAATCCTGCTTCTGGACGAGCCTCTCGGCGCTCTCGACCTGAAGATGAGGAAGGAGATGCAGCTCGAGCTGAAAGAAATGCATGACCGTCTCGGCATCACCTTCATCTATGTTACGCACGACCAGGAAGAAGCGCTGACGATGTCGGATACCATCGTTGTCATGTCCGAGGGCAAAATCCAGCAGACCGGAACTCCGGAGGACATCTACAACGAGCCGAAGAATGCCTTCGTAGCCGACTTTATCGGCGAGAGTAATATTTTCAACGGCATTATGACCGGCAAACTGAAGGCACGCTTCTGCGGCGGCGAGTTTGTATGCGTTGACGATGTGGAAGAGGGAACTCACATTACTGCGGTCGTCCGTCCCGAGGACGTCATTATAACCTCTCCCGAAGAGGGAACCATTCGCGGTACGGTTTCATCGGTGATATTCAAGGGCATGCATTATGAAATCACCGTGATGTCCGGAAAGAGTGAAATGGTGATCCAGTCCGTAAAGGCTGCAAAGGTCGGCGACTATGTGGGAATGCGGGTGGATCCTGACAATATCCATATCATGATCGCCGAGGACCACACCAACTACTTTACTGCAGACATCAATTCCGATTTCCGCCTGGAATTCAACGGAAAGCTTCTTGATACCAGTGTCACAAAGCTGATCAAGGGCAGCAGACGCCAGGAGGACGGAACTCTGATCGACTCCGCGGGAGACCAGATCGATCCTGCAAAAACCAGGATTATCGTATCGATCCAGCCCGGGGATATCCGCATGACCGACCATGTGGAGGAAGGACTTGTCGACGGATATATCAGCAACCTGATCTACAAGGGCGACCATTACAGCTATGTCATTCATACCGATCTTGAGCAGGATTTTATCGTGGATGACGAGTATCTCTGGAACATGGACGACCATGTCGGTCTGATCATGCCCATTGAGAAGATGTCGTTCCGTCTTAAGAAGTGATAACCGGAGGTAACCCTGTATGAGGACACTGAAATTCTCCAGAAAGAGTCTGGGTATTCCGTATGCGGTATTTCTGGTGCTGTTTGTGGCGCTGCCGCTCCTTGTCCTGGTTTATTATGCCTTTACAAACGGGCAGGGACAGTTTTCGCTGGCAAATCTGACCGGCTTCTTTACAGATCCCAATACGCTGGGTACCCTGTGCTACAGCTTTGCGATAGCATTTGTAACGACGGCGGTCTGCCTTCTGCTGGCGTATCCTGCCGCATATTTCCTCGCTACATCGAATATCAGACAAAAGCACGTACTCCTTCTGCTGTTTATCATGCCTATGTGGATCAACTTTTCCCTGCGCATCACCGCGCTGAAGGAAATCCTCACGCTGATTGAAGGAAATCTTGCGCTTTATCCGTTCTTTAACGCGGTGGCAGGCATGACCTATGACTTCCTGCCGTTTATGATCCTGCCGATCTACAATACGATTTCCCGCCTTGACGGGTCTCTTATTGAGGCGGCAAAGGACCTGGGCGCCAATGACCTGAGTGCATTCATTAAGATCACGCTGCCTCTTTCCGTGCCGGGAATCGTCAGCGGTGTATCCATGGTTTTCCTGCCTGCGATGACGAACTATGTCGTCCTGGATATGCTTTACAACAGCACTTACATCATGGGCAGCCTGATCGGCAGCTATTTCTCCGCTTACAACTGGCACGGCGGATCAATGATCGCACTGATCCTTCTGGCAATTATTATCCTGTTTACCCTCCTTACAAGAGGAATGGAGGATGACGGGAATACCGCAAAGGTCGGAGGTGCACTGCTTTGAAAAAATACGCAAGAGGCTTATTTATCCTGCTGGTTCTTGTATTTTTATATGCCCCGATCCTGATCCTGATCTTTTACAGCTTCACGACGGCGGCAAATATCGGCCAGATCCGCGGGTTCTCAATGCATAACTATGTGACCCTGTTCACAACTCCCGAGCTGAGGGACATGATTGTCGGAACCATTGTCCTGGCACTTTCAGCGGCAGTGATCGCCACGATCCTCGGGACAATGGGCGCCATCGGCTCCTTCTACTCTTCGAGAAAGGCGTCCGCTTTTATCGATTCGCTCAACGAGGTGCCGGTCATCAACGCCGATGTCGTAACGGGATTCTCCATCTGCATCCTGCTGGTGGTTGTCCTCGGCATCAGCAAGGACTCCTACCTGCCGCTGATCTGCGGACATGTCGCTCTGTGCGCACCGTTCGTATATCTGTCGGTTATACCCAAGCTCAAGCAGATGGATTCCAGCATCTATGAAGCCGCGCTTGACCTGGGTGCAGCGCCCGCGACGGCGCTCAGGAAAATCGTAATTCCGCAGATCTTCTCGGGAATCGTTTCCGGCTTTGCGCTTGCGATCACATTGTCCCTGGATGACTATTTCATTGCGACCTATACAAAGCCGGCTACCTTCGATACGATCAGCACCTATGTCGTTAACGCGACAAAGGGCTCCCAGACGGAGATAAAGACAGCGCTCTGGGCACTGTCCACGGTGATCTTTATCATTGTCGTCCTGATTGTTGTTTTCGCTAATTTCAGAAGTGTTCGGACAGAAAGAAAGGAAAGGGTGAAAGCATGAGCCGCGCCGGAAATTCTATGTCAAATTATATGCGCGGCGGAGCCCTTCTTCTGACAGCCGCGGTGTCTGCATCCTGCATGTCTGCAGTCAATGTCCGTGCCGCGGAGAAGAAAGCGGACGAAGTCGTTCTGCGCATCTGCAACTGGGAAGAATACATCGACCTCGGAGACTGGGACGAGGAAGAGACCATCGATCTTGAGAGCGGCGACATCATCGGCGTCAATCCGATGATCGAGGATTTCGAGGAATGGTACAGGGATACCTACGGAATCGATGTCAGGGTTGAGTATTCAACCTTCGGAACAAACGAAGATCTTTACAACATGCTGACGCTCGGCGATGTTTATGATCTTGTCTGCCCGTCGGAATACATGTTCATGAAGCTGATTTCCGAGGATATGCTTGTTCCGCTCTCGGACGGGTTTTTTGATCCTTCCGATGAGAATAATTATTATATCAACGGCGTATCCCCCTATATCAAAGACATATTCGACAGTCACGATATAAACGGAAAGGCCTGGAGCAGTTATGCCGCAGGATATATGTGGGGTATTACCGGAATTGTTTACAATCCGGACGAGGTAACCCACGAAGAGGCTTCTACCTGGAGAATCCTTGACAATCCTGACTTCAGGAGACAGATAACCATCAAGGATAATGTGAGAGATTCTTATTTTGTGGCGATCGGAGCCCTGAAATCGGATCTGCTGACAAGCGATGCCTTTGTGCAGGCAGAGGACTATAAGGAAAGGCTTGAGGATGAGATGAATGATGTCTCTCCCGAGATGATCCAAAAGGTCCAGGACTACCTGCAGGATGTCAAGGATAATGCATACTCCTTTGAAACCGACTCCGGCAAGGCGGATATGATCACGGGAAAGGTCCTGGCCAACTATCAGTGGTCCGGCGATGCGGTCTATACGATGGACCAGGCGGAGGAGGATGATTATTATCTGAACTTTGCCGTTCCGAAGGAATCCACGAATATCTATTTTGACGGATGGGTCATGCTCAGGAGCGGCGTGGAAGGCCATCCCGAAAAGCAGCATGCGGCAGAGGCGTTTATCAACTTCTGCTCAAGACCTGACAACGTTGTCCGGAACATGTACTACATCGGCTACACCTCTGTCATTGCCGGAGGCGAGGATGACCGCGTTTTCGAATACCTTGACTGGACATACGGCGCCGAAGAGGATGAGGAAGAGGTCACGGAATATCCGGTCGGCTATTTCTTCTCGGGTGATGCGGAGGATGAGGATTATGTCCTGACAGTGCCTGAGGAACAGCTGACCCGTCAGCTCGGCGCGCAGTATCCGTCACAGGAAACCATCGCCAGGTCTTCCATAATGGTATACTTTGATCCGCAGATCAACGATGACATCAATCAGATGTGGATCAATGTGAGATGCTTTAATATCCATGATGTTCCGCCCGCAGTGTGGGTCTTTGTCATTGCGGCGGCCGTGCTTCTTGCAGCGCTTTATGTACGGAACAGGCAGAAGCAGAAGCTGTATGGCAACTGACACAGAGGCTGTATTGGAACTGACATTTTGTACTTGCCAAGTGCCGGATTTCAGTATAGAATATCATTCGTGTCCGGTTTAGCGGACAGCGGGCTGGAATAGCGCAGTCGGTAGCGCAACTGATTCGTAATCAGTAGGTCGAGGGTTCAAGTCCCTTTTCCAGCTCTTAGAGCCCCTGATACACAGGGGCTCTTTTCATAAGCAGATAACGGTTTCCCGGGGGATTTTCCCGGGGACGGCATTTATGAAACGGCGGTACACTATGGCGCAGCTCTGGGGCGGAAGATTTACAAAGCAGACAGACGACCTCACAAGAATCATCAATGATTCCATCGGGTTTGACAAAAGACTCTGGGAGGAGGACATCTCAGGGAGCATTGTCCATGCATCCATGCTGGGAAAGCAGGGTATTATATCGGAAGAGGCTGCCGGAAGGATAAAGGCCGGCCTTGAGGGAATCCTGGATGATATCGCGGGAGGACGCCTTGAGATCAGCGAGGATTATGAGGATATCCACAGCTTTGTGGAGGCAGAGCTGATCCGGCGGATCGGTGACGACGGCAAAAAGCTCCACACCGGAAGGTCGAGAAATGACCAGGTTGCGCTGGACATGCGCCTGTTTATCAAGAAGGAGACGTCTCAGACACAGGATCTTCTCCTGCAGCTTGAGGGCACGGTCCTTGACATCATGGAGAAGGGAACCGATGTGTTTATGCCCGGGTTTACACATCTCCAGAAGGCGCAGCCGGTTACGCTCGCCCACCATTTCGGCGCCTACTTTGAAATGTTCAAACGCGATGTGCAGCGCCTTTCGGACTGCAGGGAGCGGCTGAATTACTGCCCGCTCGGCTCCGGGGCGCTGGCGGGAACAACCTATCCGCTGGACCGGGATTATGTCGCGCGGGAACTGGGGTTTGCGGCGCCCACGGCCAACAGCATGGACTCGGTATCCGACAGGGATTATGTGATCGAGTATCTTTCGGCCCTGTCTCTTATTATGATGCATCTGTCCAGACTTTCCGAAGAGGTTATCATCTGGAACTCCAATGAATACCGTTTTGTGGAGATCGATGACGCGTATTCGACGGGGAGCAGCATCATGCCGCAGAAGAAGAACCCGGATGTTGCCGAGCTGATCCGCGGCAAGACCGGACGCGTCTACGGAGACCTGCTCTCACTCCTTACAACCATGAAAGGGATCCCGCTTGCATACGACAAGGATATGCAGGAGGACAAGGAGGCTGCATTTGACGCGATCGACACCGCCAATATCTGCATCCGCCTGATGGACGCGATGCTCGGGACGATAAAGTTCAACGCGGATGTCATGGCCGCAAGCGCTATGAACGGCTTTACCAATGCGACGGATGCCGCGGATTATCTTGTGACAAAGGGCGTTCCCTTCCGCGACGCGCACGCTGTCATCGGGAGTCTTGTCCTTTACTGCATTGAGCAGAATAAAGGGATTCTGGATCTTACCATGGAAGAGCTCCGCCGTTTTTCGGAGTTCTTTGATGAAGATCTTTATGACGCGGTTTCCCTGGAGAGCTGCGTGGAAAGAAGAATAACAAAAGGCGCCCCCGGAAGAGCGGCGATGGAAGAGGAAATCCGCATAAGCAGGGAGTGGCTTGCGGAACATATTGAAAAACATGCGGCAGAATGATGCGTATTTGACGGAATTGTCTTTTGACTTTGTACTTTCTATCAATTGAAAAACCGCATGGCGGAAATTAAAATTCTGATAGTGGCGTTGGTATTCTGACAGCTGTAAAAAAGAAAGAGGATGAAATGAAGAAACTCAAGGTTGGTGTACTTGGCGGAACCGGAATGGTCGGTCAGCGCTTTATTCAGATTCTTGAAAACCACCCGTGGTTTGAGGTGGCACAGATCGCGGCCAGTAAGAGGAGCGAGGGCAAGACCTATGCAGAAGCGGTCGAGGGAAGATGGAAGCTCGACGGCGAGGTCCCTGCCTCGGTGAGAAATATTGTCATCAAGGATATCAATGATATCAGCGCGGTCACAGAAAACGTCGATTTTGTCCTCAGCGCCGTCAATATGAGCAAGGACGAGATCAAAAAGATCGAAGAGGACTACGCAAGGGCGGAGGTTCCGGTTGTTTCCAACAACAGCGCACACCGTTGGACGCCGGACGTGCCGATGATCGTTCCGGAAATCAATCCCGAACATACGGATATCATCCCTTACCAGAAAAAGAGACTGGGAACAACGAGGGGATTTATTGCGGTAAAGCCGAACTGCTCGATCCAGAGCTATACACCGGCACTGGCGGCATGGAAGGAATTCGAGCCGTACGAGGTGGTCGCTACGACCTATCAGGCAATTTCCGGTGCCGGCAAGACATTTGCGGACTGGCCGGAGATGATCGGCAATGTCATTCCCTGTATCAGCTGCGAAGAGGAAAAGAGCGAGAAAGAGCCATTGCGCATTTTCGGAACCATTGAGGATGGCGTTATCGTTCCGGCAAAGAGCCCTGTCATCACAAGCCAGTGCATCCGTATCCCTGTGCTGTACGGCCATACGGCTGCCGCTTTCGTGAAATTCAGGAACAATCCGGAGGATAAGCAGGTCCTGATCGACAGACTCCGTGAGTTCACGGGAGTTCCGCAGAAGCTCGGTCTTCCCAGCGCGCCGGAGCACTTTATCCAGTACATGGAAGAGGACAACCGCCCCCAGGTGGCTCTGGATGTGAACTATGCCGGCGGCATGGGAGTCAGCATCGGAAGGCTGCGCCCCGACACGGTATATGACTGGAAATTTGTCGGCCTTTCACACAACACCTTAAGAGGCGCTGCGGGCGGAGCCGTTGAATGTGCCGAGCTTCTGCACGCGCAGGGATATATCTGATTTTACAAGTACAGAATGGGAAAGAGTTTATTTATTGCTGAGAAGCCCAGCGTTGCACGGCAGTTTGCCGATGCGCTGGGCTTACAATTTCATAACAGAGACGGTTACATGGAGTCGGAGAATACGATCGTCACCTGGTGCGTAGGGCATCTGGTGACGATGAGCTATCCCGACGCCTATGACGAGAAATACAAAAAGTGGTCCCTGGAGCCGCTTCCTTTTATTCCCGGGAAGTTCCGCTACCAGGTTATTGACAGTGTAAAAAAACAGTACAAAATCGTGGCGTCCCTTCTGACCTCCAAAGAGGTTGAGACGATCTATATCTGCACCGACTCCGGGCGGGAGGGCGAATATATCTACCGGCTTGTGGCACAGCAGGCAGGAGTTTCGGGAAAAAGGCAGCTGCGGGTGTGGATCGACTCCCAGACAAAAGAGGAGATTATCCGCGGAATAAAGCAGGCCAAAGACGACGGCGAGTACAATAATCTCTCCAGCGCAGCCTACCTTCGCGCCAAGGAAGATTACCTGATGGGTATCAATTTTTCCCGCGCCATTTCCCTGAAATATGCCGGCGGCATCAGGGATTTCCTCGGGATGGATCACTGCGTCATCGCGGTCGGCCGGGTCATGACCTGCGTGCTGGGAATCATTGTCGCAAGAGAGCGGGAGATCCGCGCATTTGTCAAAACTCCCTTCTACAGAGTAGCGGGGAACTTTTGCGCCGCAGATGCCGGAGAGGAAAGTGAATTCCAGGCGGAATGGTCCGTAAGTGAGAGCAGTATTTACTATCAGTCTCCCAAACTCTACAAGGATAACGGTTTTAAGGAAAAAGAGGATGCGCTGCAGCTGATCCGGTATCTGACGCAGCCGGAGTCCGGCATGCAGGGCGGCGTCCCGGCAAAGGTGGAGGCTCTTTCCAAAAAGAAAGAAACCAGAAACCCGCCTCTACTTTATAACCTCGCAGAACTCCAGAACGACTGTTCCAGGTATTTCAAGATCAGTCCCGACCAGACTCTGGATGCCGCCCAGACTCTCTATGAGAGGCGTCTTACAACCTATCCCAGGACGGATGCGAGAGTTCTTTCCAGTGCGGTGGCAAAGGAAATCAGAAGGAACCTGGGTGGTATCAGCCAGCTTCCGATGTACGCTGATTTTGTCAGTGAAATCAGGCAGAGCGGGCGGGATAAGACCATTGCGAAGACAAGGTATACAGACGATAAGGCGATCACGGACCATTACGCGATCATTCCCACCGGACAGGGGCTTTCAAACCTTGCATCCCTCCCGCCTGTCACCCGGAATGTATACGAACTGATTGTAAGACGGTTCCTGTCCGTCTTTTATCCGCCTGCTGTTTTTGATAAAATATCGTTGGCTGTGAGGGTTAAGACGGAGCTGTTCCAGACTTCCGTCAAGACGCTTCGCGAGCCGGGATATCTGAAGGTCCTTTCCTATTCCTTCCAGAAAGAGGGACAGGATGCAAAAGGCCCCGCAGGGACACCGGATAACGACGCCGGCCTGAAAAAGTCTCTTCCCGAGGGCCTGAGGAAGGGGAGCACGCTGGCATTAAGAGACCTTTCGGTAAAGGAAGGTGAGACAACGCCTCCCAAACGCTATAACTCCGGATCCATGATCCTGACGATGGAGAATGCGGGTCAGTTTATCGAGGACGAGGATCTCAGGGAACAGATCCGCGGAAGCGGTATCGGAACGAGTGCGACAAGAGCGGAGATACTCAAAAAGCTGGTGACCAACCAGTACATCGCGCTGAACACGAAAACGCAGATCTATACGCCGACACAGCTCGGCGAGATGATTTACGATACCGTCAGCTTCTCGCTCCGTCCTCTTCTTGATCCGAAGCTGACTGCGAGCTGGGAGATGGGCCTTACGCGTGTTGCACAGGGCGAGGTGACCGAAAACGAGTATATGGAGAAGCTCTCCGACTTCATCTCGAGAAGGACCAATCACGTCAAGCAGACGGATTACCGGGGGCAGCTCCATGAGCTTTATGTCAGGACCGCAGCCTTCTATCCTAAGAAGATGAACTTTTCAAAATCGAGGTATTCCCGCAGCGGCAGGCCGAAAACTGTCAGGGCGGGATCAGCAAAGAAGCAGAAGGGAGAAAGCGATGAATGAATCGATTGTCAGAATGAGAGATTACGTCCGCGGGATAACAGATATCGTGCCAAAGGTCGCTATAACCCTTGGATCGGGTCTTGGCGGCTTTGCGGATACCATCCGCGTCGAGGCACGGATTCCTTACAGGGACATTCCCGGTTTTCCGGTTTCCACGGCGCCCGGGCATGCAGGGGAGCTGATCATCGGCTATCTTAACGATCTGCCGGTTCTTTGCCTGAACGGACGGGTTCATTTGTATGAAGGGTACGGTCCGGAAAACGTCTCTGTGATTGTGAGACTTTCCCATGCACTTGGGGCACGGATTCTTCTTTCCACGAATGCGGCAGGCGGAATAAAGGAGAGCTATTATCCCGGAAAGCTTGCGCTGATTACAGACCATATTTCCTTATTCATAACCAATCCCCTGATCGGTCCGAACGATGACGAGGACGGCGTAAGATTCCCCGACATGTCCGATGTCTATGACATGGAACTTCGGGATATCGTCACAGACTGCGCAAAAAAGGAGGGCATTGATCTCGACACAGGAATTTACGCACAGCTTTCGGGCCCGTCCTTTGAAACTCCTGCGGAAATACGGCTTTTAAAGTCTCTCGGTGTGGACCTTGTGGGAATGAGTACGGTTGTTGAGTCAATCGCGGCAAGACATCTGGGAATGAGAGTCTGCGGAATTTCTCTTGTATCCAATTATGCGGCGGGTATCTCAGAGGAAAAGCTTTCCTCTGAGGAGGTAAATGCCGCCGCACAGAAAGCAGGGGATATATTTGCAAAGCTTGTGACCGCCAGTGTGGAACGCTTCGGGAAATGTATTGAGTGATGAGGTAAGGCTATGATCAGGTTATACAACGCAAGAATTCTGACAATGCGGGATAATGAGCCTCTGTTTGAGGGCGAAATATGGGTGGAGGATTCCCGGATTGTATATGTGGGAGAGACTCCCGCGCCGTTAAAGGCTCCGGAGCAGGGATTCGAAAAGGAGATTGACTGCGAAGGCAATCTTCTGATGCCCGGTTTTAAAAATGCGCATACGCATTCTGCGATGACATTCCTTCGTTCGTCCGCGGACGACATGCCGCTGGCCTCCTGGCTTAACGAGCAGGTTTTCCCCTATGAGGCAAAGCTTACTCCGGAGGACATCTATTCATTGTCCCGCGTCGCCATTCTTGAGTATCTTACGAGCGGAATCACTGCCGCAATGGAGATGTACCTTACCCCGGTAACCATAGCAAAAGCCTTTCAGGATGCGGGAATGCGTCTTGTCCAGGTCGGCGGGGTCAACAATTTCAGCCAGTCCCCGGAGCTCCTGGAGGAGTGGTACACAGGGCTGAACGGCAAAAATGCTCTTACATCCTTTGAACTTGGTTTTCATGCGGAGTATACCTGCTCCCATGAACTGATAAAAAAGCTTGCGGATCTTGCCCACAAATACAAGGCGCCGGTGTTTACCCATATATCCGAGACCGCCGGCGAGGTGGAGGGCTGCATTGAGCGCTACGGCATGACGCCGGTCGCTTTCCTTGCTTCGGAGGGAATGTTCGACTATGGCGGAGCCGGCTATCACCTCGTGCATACCACACAGGATGACATCCGTATAATGAAGGAGAAGGGAATCAGCGCGGTTACAAATCCGGGTTCGAATACCAAACTGGCCAGCGGTATCGCGCCGGTCGGTGATTATCTCAGAAACGGGATCATGGTCGGAATCGGGACAGACGGACCTGCAAGCAACAACTGCCTTGACATGTTCCGTGAAATGTTCCTTGTCACCGGTCTTGCCAAGCTGCGCGAGAAGGATGCTTCCGCGGTTCCCGCAGCGGATGTCCTGAAGATGGCGGCGTCCGACGGGGCGAAAATAATGAGAATCCCCGATGCGGACTGCCTTGCGGAAGGAAAGCTTGCGGATATCATTCTCCTTGACCTGAAGCAGCCGAACATGCAGCCGATTAACAACATCCCCTGCAACATTGTGTACAGCGGCAGCAAGCTGAATGTAATGATGACAATGGTCGGCGGAAAAGTTCTCTACGAAAACCGCTGCGGTGAGCAGATCTTTAATGTCGGTGAGGAATGCGCCGAGATCTACCGCGACGCACAGAGGATCAGGGACAGAATACTCGGATAAGTTTTAAATGGAGACACAGATTACATTTCTCGGAATAATCATCTCGATGGGTATCGCGATGATTATTCTGGGCATTGTGAACAGGAAAAGGCAGGAAAGGTGGCTTGAGAAGCGCCTGCTGGATGCCTACGGGAAGATTCCGGAAAAAAGGATTCCGCCGGAAAACGTATCGCGTATTCCCGAGTACTTTCGAAGGCATGCCGCCGAAGACCGGATAGATGACATCACGTGGAATGATCTGGATATGGATGACATCTTCCGCAGGATTGATTCGACCTTAAGCGCTGCCGGTGAAGAGTATCTGTATTACGTGCTGAGGACGCCGGACTGCGATCCGGGAATGGCGCGAAGGATCTCGGCACTCGAAGGCGACGACAGGACGGCTGACAGGCTTATGCTGCAGAAAGCGCTGTATAAGCTTTCCGGCACCGGGAAGTACTCCATCTACGAGTACATGTCGCTTCTGAAGACATTGGGAAGGCGCAGCAGCGCACCGCACTATGCGGCGCTCGTGTTTCCCTTTGCCGCGCTGGCCGTCATGGCATTCCACGTACAGGCGGGACTGATTCTTTTTATTCTCTCGATCATTGTCAATATGCTGACATATTTCAATGAGAAGGGAAAGATTGAGCCCTTTATTGTGTCCTTCCGCTATCTGCTGCGGATGATCAGCTGCGCGGATGAGATGTCGCGCACCCCCGTCAGGGGACTGGAGCCGGAGCAGGAAGCTCTCCGCAGGCTCCGCGCGGAATTTGCCGATTTTGTCAGGGGCTCCGGGATCGTGATGTCGCAGTCCCAGACAGGAAGCGGCAATCCGTTCGACGCGGTCCTTGACTATCTGCGGATCATACTGCATCTTGACCTGATCAAATTCAACAGCATGTACGCAAAGACAATGGAGCGCCAGCAGCAGATTGATTCCATGATCACGATTGTCGGCGGGATCGATGCTGCAATTGCGGCAGCATCCTTCAGGAAGACACTGCCGTACTGGTGCAGCCCCGTATTTACAGGGGATGAAGGATCCGGGGAAAACGGCGCACTGGAAATATCAGAGCTGTATCATCCGCTTCTTACAAACCCGGTCAGCAATTCCATAACGGCGGCAAGACCGGTTCTTCTGACCGGTTCAAACGCTTCGGGCAAGTCCACCTTTATCAAGGCGGTCGCTTTGTGCTCGCTCCTCGGGCAGACGATAGCGACCTGTCCTGCGGCTTCCTGGAGAGGCAGAAAGTCCAGGATTCTCTCATCCATGGCGCTTCGCGACAGCATACAGGAGGGTGAGAGCTACTTTATGGTCGAGATCAAATCCCTCAGAAGGATCCTGGATGCGGGAGGGAGTGTCCTGTGCTTTATTGACGAGGTTCTTCGCGGGACCAATACAATAGAGAGAATTGCCGCCTCCTCGGAGATCCTGATGGAATTCGCAAAAAGGGGTATACTCTGTTTTGCCGCAACGCATGACATCGAACTGACCGAGATCCTGGCAGGGTATTACGACAATTATCATTTTGAGGAAGAACTGACCGGAGGGGACGTGGTGTTTTCTTACCGCCTGCATGAGGGACCGGCTACGACCAGAAACGCCATCCGGCTTCTGGAGAAGGCAGGGTTCGACGCGGATCTGACCGCCAGGGCGAATGAGCGCGCCGCGCGATTTGAAAAAGAAGGAAGCTGGCTTTTTGACCTGTCAAAAGCTGCCGGCGGGAAATAACGGAGAATGACGAAGGTAACAATCTGGAGCGACGGCGCAGCAAGGGGAAACCCGGACGGGCCGGGCGGATACGGAACTGTAATCCAGTTCGTTGACGCAAAGGGAACACTGCATGAGAAGGAGCTTTCCTGCGGATATGAGGTGACATCCAATAATCGCATGGAGCTGATGGGGGCGATTGCAGGGCTCGAAGCCCTCACAAGGCCGTGCGAGGTAGATCTTTATTCCGATTCCTCTTATCTTGTGAAGGCGTTTGAGGAGAACTGGATCGGGAGCTGGCAGAAGAACGGCTGGATGACCTCGGGCAAAAAGCCTGTTAAGAACCAGGATCTCTGGCTCCGTCTCCTGAAAGCCATGGAGCCGCATGCCGTCCGATTTCACTGGGTGAAGGGCCATAACGGCAATCCTCTTAACGAGAGGTGCGATAAACTGGCGACGGCTGCGGCGGACAAAATGAAAACAGTATAAAAGGGGGTGCAGAATGCATTTTTGTCAGCAGATGGCAGTAAATGAAGCAAGGCAGACAGGTGCCGGCCGGGCACCGGATATTCAGATACAGGTAAAGCGTCTTACGGAAACGGCAAAATTCCCCGTCAGGGGGAGCCGGTTTGCGGCGGGGTATGATCTGTACGCCGATCTGAAGGAGCCGGTTCTTATCCCTCCCCACAAGACGGTGATGATATCAACCGGCATAGCCGCCGCGATACCGGAAGGGTATTTCGGGGCGATCTTTGCAAGAAGCGGGCTTGCGGCAAAACAGAGCCTCAGGCCTGCCAACTGTGTCGGGGTTGTGGACAGCGATTACAGGGGTGAATGGATGGTCGCGCTCCACAATGACAGTGATGAGCCGAGGGAGGTCGTTCCCATGGAAAGAATCGCCCAGTGCGTCATCATCCCGTATCTTTCCGTATCCTTTGAAGAAGTGTCAGAACTCTCTGACACAGAGCGGAGCGCCGGGGGATTCGGCTCCACCGGCAGCATGTAAAACTTAAATTCTGTCAATAAATTAATATTCAGGGAGAATACATCATGAAAATCAGAACAAGATATGCCCCGAGTCCTACCGGAAGAATGCACGTGGGAAACTTAAGGACAGCACTGTATGCTTATCTCATCGCAAAGCATGAGGACGGAGACTTCATCCTCCGGATCGAAGATACAGACCAGGAGCGCTATGTCGAGGGCGCGGTCGACATCATCAACCGCACGATGGCGCAGACCGGTCTGATCCCGGACGAGAGCCCGGATCTCGGGGGACCGGTCGGCCCTTATGTCCAGAGCGAACGTATGGCGAGCGGCATCTATCTTGAATATGCAAAGAAGCTGATTGAGAAGAAGGAAGCATATTACTGCTTCTGCTCGGAGGAAAGACTCGCCGAGCTGACGCAGGTTATCGACGGGAAGGAGGTGACAGTCTATGACAAGCACTGCCTTTCCCTCAGCGAAGAGGAAGTAAAGGAAAAGCTGGCCTCGGGCGCTCCTTATGTCATCCGCCAGAACAATCCCACAGAGGGATCAACGACCTTCCACGATGAGCTTTACGGGGATATTACCGTCGAGAACAAAGAGCTTGACGATATGATCCTTATTAAGTCCGACGGGTATCCCACCTACAATTTTGCCAACGTCGTGGATGACCACACGATGGGGATCACCCATGTCGTACGCGGCAATGAGTATATTTCATCCTCCCCGAAATACAACCGGCTTTATGAAGCGTTCGGCTGGGAGGTCCCGAAGTATATTCACTGTCCCCTGATTACGGATGAGGATCACAAGAAGCTCTCAAAGCGAAGCGGGCACTCGTCCTATGAGGACCTCATTGAGCAGGGCTTTATACCCGAAGCGGTTGTAAACTTTATCGCCCTTCTCGGATGGTCGCCCTCGGATGACAGGGAAATATTCTCTCTTCCTGAGCTTGTGAAGGAGTTTGATTACCACCGGATCGGAAAATCACCTTCGGTATTTGACTATACGAAGCTGCGCTGGATGAACGGCGAGTACTTCAAGGCCATGGATCCGGATACGTTCTACAGCAAGGCGGAGGTATGGCTTAAGAAAGCGATAAAGAAAGATCTCGATCTGAAGAAGATCGCCGAGATGGTCAGGACGAGAATAGAGATATTCCCCGACATCGCGGAAATGGTTGACTTTTTCGAGGCTCTCCCGGATTACGACGCAGAGCTTTATGTCAACAAAAACCAGAAGGCGACAAAGGAGAATTCTCTCCAGATTCTCCGGGGTCTTCTGCCCGTAATTGAGGCGGCGGAGAAGTTTGAGAGCGACGATCTGTACGCTGAGCTCGTCAGGTTCGCCGAGGAGGAGTCGCTGAAATCAAAGACAGTTCTCTGGGCTGTCAGGATTGCGCTCTCCGGAAAGAAGGTAACGCCTGCGGGAGCCACACAGATTATGGAGATCCTGGGAAAAGAAGAGACCATTCTCAGGATGAAAAAGGGCATCGAAAAGCTTTCGGACGGACTGATGTAATTGACAGGCTCCAGGGAAAAAACGAAACGGATCGAGGGAAATAAAGCCCAGAAAAAAGCAATCAGCCATTTTAGGGGGCCGTGCCTTGTCGCGGCCTGCCCCGGGAGCGGAAAAACGTTTGTGCTGACGCAGAGAATTCTGTATCTGGTACGCACGAAGAAGGTATGCCCCGGGGAAATTCTGGCTGTCACGTTTTCAAAAGCCGCTGCAGCCAGTATGCAGCGGCGTTTTTTTCAGATTGGCGGCAGCGATTACAGGGGTGTCTGCTTCGGGACAATCCACTCGGTTTTCTACAGGATTGCTGCGGAGGGCGGAAAAGGCATGCTGCCTGTTATCAGTGAAACCGACAGGAACGCCCTCCTTGAGAATATTATTTCGCACCTGAAGGCGGTATACGGCGCTGACGAAATGCCGGAGATTGAGGCTTCGGCCGCGGGAGCGTATATATCCGCGCGAAAAAACGGGAGTTCATTCGATTCTTCCGGCGCGCCGCGGGATCCTTTTTTCGAAAAGATTCTGCGCCTGTACAGGGATAATTTAAGAGCAAGACGCCAGATTGACTTTGATGACATCGTGCCGCTTGCGCTGCAAAGACTTAAGGAGGACCCGCTTCTTGAAAAGCGGACAGCCTCCCGCTGGAATTATATCCTGATTGATGAATTCCAGGACGTCTCCCCCATCCAGTATGACGCCGTGCGGATACTGGCCGGGAAGGAATCGAACCTGTTCGCTGTAGGCGACGACGATCAGTCGATATACGGCTTCCGGGGGAGCGATCCATCCATCATGCGGAGGTTTGCGCAGGACTATCCGGGGTGCAGGAGAATCCTCCTTGGCATCAACTACCGCTGCGGGAGTGATATTTTCCGCAAGGCGTGCCGGGTCATACGGGAGAATAAAAACCGGATCCGGAAGCGCTGCAGGGCAAAGAGATATGAGAGAAAGGGAGTCATTATTCAGGGCTTCCCCGATATGAACAGGGAATACGACGAGATCATGCTCATTGCAGGGAAAGCCATAAGGCACTCCGGAGAGAGCGCCGCTGTCATATTCCGCTCCCATCTGCAGCTGCAGGGGTTCCTTAAGTACATTCGCTTAAAATATGCTGACAGGAGCGCCTGGCCGGAGCTCCTGACCATGCATGCCTCCAAGGGGCTCGAGTTTGACTGTGTTTTCCTTCCGGATCTCAACGAAGGCGTGATTCCCGTAAGAAGGGCTGTATCGCGGGGCACAGTCGAGGAGGAGCGAAGACTCTTCTATGTGGCGATGACAAGAGCGCAGAAAAAGCTGCATTTATTCTATCTGCGCGGCACAAGGGAGAATCCGAGGCTTCCGAGCCGTTTTCTTAAGGTACTCGGCGTGCAGGACTGGGAATAGAAGCCCTGATATGTTATAATAAATAACTTACATTTCATTTGATTTTTTACCGGATATTAGGGGGAGACTTGGACTATGACAGCTTTATTTTCCACATCACCGGCTCATACCTTACAGCCGGGAGCAAGCGCTCTGCAGGACGGAGCGGTATTCGGGGCGGTCTTTCATGACTGCAAAAGCTGCGGGCTGGTTCTTTACCATCTGCCGGATCAGGAAGAATTCCTCGTGCCGTTTTCAGATGAGTACAGAATCGGAAGCCTTTACAGCGTAAAGATTACCGGAATCAAACCGGAGGAATGGGCTTACAGATACTACAGGGATGACGTGACCTTCATCGATCCGTATGCGCATAAGCTCATGTCAATCGATGCAAAGGAGGGCGAGCAGAAGGTCTGCTGCCTCTTCCCGTATGCGGAGGACACACTGCCGTATACGCACACAGGCGCAAAGACTCCGTGGGCTGACCGGGTGATCTATCAGCTCCATGTCAGGGGATTTACGGCTTCGAGATCCTCAAAGGTGCCCCACAGAGGGACATTTAAGGGCGCCGCGGAGAAAATTCCCTATCTGAAAAAGCTGGGCGTAACGGCTGTTGAGCTGATGCCTGTGTATGAGCTTCGCTGCAGCATACCCGGAAGCCCCGCCGAGGGCGAAGAGACCGGAAAGGTTAACTTCTGGAATTTCGGCGAGGGGTGCTATTTTGCCCCGAAGGCTGCGTACGCCGCAGGAAATGAAGCCCAGAAGGAATTCCGCGCGATGGTCGAGGCGTTCCACGACGCAGGCATCGAGGTGTATCTGCAGCTGTATTTCACAGACACTGTCAGGATCCAGACACAGGTGGAGACGGCCCGCTTCTATGTGACGCATTACCAGATTGACGGCTTCCGCCTGATGGGAAGCGGAGTTGCGCTTACGGCCATCGCCAGCGACCCGATCCTGACCGACACGGCGCTGATTTACTATTCCTTCCCCTATGAGGAGCTGCAGAAGGAGGACAAGGAGAATCCTTCCTCCGGAAAGCCTCCGGTGGCGCACCTTGCAGAGAGCACAAACAGCTTTTCAAGACTTGTCCGCAAGTTTGTAAAGAGCGACGATCAGGTGACGCGCGAGTTCGCAAAGGCTTTTGTCAGCGTCCCCGCGGGTCACGGCGATATCCATTATGCCGCCAGCTATGAAGGCTTCACTCTGATGGATCTTGTTTCCTATAACTGGAAGCATAACGAGGAGAACGGCGAGAACAACAACGACGGTGAAGACGACAACCTCAGCTGGAACTGCGGAGTCGAGGGCAAAACCGGAAAGAAGGACATCCGGAGCCTCAGGATCCGCCAGGTAAAGAACTTCCTTCTTCTTAACTTCCTCGCGCAGGGGACACCGCTTCTTCGCGCGGGAGATGAGCGCTGCAACTCGCAGGGCGGGAATAACAATCCTTACTGCCAGGACAACGAGACAGGCTGGGTCAGCTGGAAAGAGACAGTCGATTCCAGAAACGTCCTTGAGTTTACGGAGAAGATCAGTGCTTTCCGAAGAGACCACGCCATCTTCAGAAGAAAAAAGCCCTTCTCCTTCAGCGACTATGAGGCAAGCGGATTCCCGGATGTTTCCTTCCACGGGCAGGAAGCGTGGAAACCGGATTTCGGCGGGCATTCCCACAGTATCGGCATCATGTACAATGAGGCTTACGCGCAGGAAAATCCGGCACCGGGGCTGATCTACCTTGCCATCAATGCGCACTGGCACAGCCAGCAGTTCGGCGTCCCGACGCCTCCCGCAGGCTGGAGATGGAGAGTGATTGCCGATACCTTCGAGCAGCAGTCCTTCCATGAGGAGCCGCCGGTAATCACCGACCAGAGACATGTCAGCGTACACGGGCGCTCCATACTGATACTGCGTGCCGTCAGGGAATTTGATCCGAAGGCGGCAAAAAAGAGCGCACCGGAGGAAAAGACGGCGACCCCGCAGAAGAATGACAATGAGTGAGAAAATTACCGCCGGGAAAGCACTGGCGCATTTTAAGACGATTTCAAGACATAAGCTGGAGGTTGCAAAGGGATGCTTTGCCGTCGGGCTTTACAGACAGGGTATTCTGCACGATCTGTCAAAGTACAGCCCCACGGAGTTCCTTGTGGGCGCGAGATATTTTCAGGGAAACAGGAGCCCCAATAATGCCGAGCGTGAGGAAAAAGGCTATTCCTCATCCTGGCTTCACCACAAGGGAAGAAACCGGCATCATTACGAGTACTGGATGGACTATAATACGAGAGTCGAGAGGACTCCCGAGAGCGACAGGAAGATGTCGGACGCGGAATTCCTCTCCGGCGCCATTATCCCGTGCAAGATGCCGGGCAGATATGTGGTGGAAATGTTCATGGACCGCGTCGCTGCCAGCAAGGTATACAGGGGCAGCGAATATACGGACCACGATCCTCTCGCATATTATGAAGGCGGGAGAACGGACGCGTTCCTTCATCCGCAGACAAAGGCACTCCTTGAAAAGCTTCTCCATATGCTGGATGAAAAGGGCGAAGAGGAAACCTTTGCCTATATCCGGGCGCACCTGACAAGGAAAAAGCCGCACAGAGCATGATCACAAAGGAAGACACGGAAAGATTCCGCAGGGCGCGGGATACAATTATTATACCGGGGGAGCGTGAGCGCTCGGGTATCGGCATGCAGAAGGAAAAAACTCTGCATGCCGTTTTAAAGAACTACAAGCAGCCGGATCCCGCAAGGCAGGAGATCCCGGTCGCGGGCTATATCGCGGACATCTGCAATGAAGACGAAAAGAGCATTGTGGAGATCCAGACTGCGAATATGGAGGCGATGTCGAGAAAGCTTGACGCATACCTGCCGGAATACTCCGTGACCATCGTTTATCCGATCCCGCACAGAAAATGGGTCATATGGATCGATCCGGAGACGGGGGAGCTCCTGAAAAGGAACCGGTCCAATTTCATCGGCACATGGTACCAGATGTTCCCGGAGCTGTTCTGGATAAGGGACAGGCTCACCGACCCGGGACTTTGCATCGAAGCCCTGCTCATCGATGTGGAAGAGTACAGGCTTATGGACGGCTGGGGAAAGGGCGGAAAAAGAGGATCGCACAGGTTCGATACGATTCCCCTGGAGTTATATGACTCCTTTACGATCCGGACAAGGGAAGACCTTGCGGTCCTTCTGCCGGATACGCTGCCGGAGGAGTTTACGACAAGAGACCTTGAAAACGCGGTCGGAATACACAGGAAGGCGGTCTCGTATTCCGAGATCATGAATGTCATGACAGCCGCCGGCGCTGCCAGAAGAATCGGTAAAAAAGGAAGAGCCTGGCTCTATGCCAGGAACTGATAAGACATTGGAGGACAACATCAGATGGTATCACATTTTGACAAAAGTGAAATTGCTGACAGATTTATCCGTTATGCAGGCGTCTATACGCAGTCAAAGGAGGGCGTCGCGGACACGCCTTCGACCGCCTGCCAGCGCGACCTCGCGAAGCTTTTGTATGAAGAACTGAAGGACATGGGAGCGGCGGAAGTCTTCTATGATGAAGACAAATGCTACGTCTATGCCGCCATTCCGGGCAACATTCCCGCAGATAAGGACAAGGTCGCTGCCCTGAAGGATGCCGGTTCAAAGAGAAGAGAAAATCTCGCACCGGTGATCGGCCTTATCGCGCACATGGATACATCGGATGCCGTGGACGCAAAAGAAATCCATCCCCGCAGGATCGACGGGTATGACGGAGGCGAAATCATCTTAAACTCCGAGCTGGACATCCGTATGAATCCGGAGATGTTTCCCGACCTTGCAGATAAGAAGGGCAAAACCCTGATTGTTTCGGACGGAACCTCTGTCCTTGGCGGCGACGACAAGGCCGGCGTCACGCAGATCATGGAGGTTTTTTCCTTCTTTCTTGCAAATCCGGACATTCCCCACGGAACGATCCGCCTGATGTTTACACCGGATGAGGAAGTCGGCAACGGCACAATGAATTTCAGCCGGGAGCACTTCGCGGTCGATTATGCCTATACGGTCGACGGCGGCGGCGCGGGCGAGCTTGAATATGAGAATTTCAACGCGGCAGGATGCTCTGTCGTTATCAAGGGCCAGTCGACCCATCCCGGCAGCGCGAAAGGCGTCATGAAAAATGCTGTCCTGATCGGCATGGAGTTCAACAGTCTCCTCCCGGAAAAGGAAACGCCGTTTTATACGGACGGGTATGAGGGCTTTTACCATATTACGGATATGAGAGGCACCTGTGACGAAGCAGAGGTCAATTACATCATCCGCGATCACGACAGGGTAAAATTCGAGGAGAGAAAAAAGACCGTACTGGAAGCGGCCGAAGAGCTCAACAGAAAGTACGGGGAGGGAACCGTCACGGCGAACGTAACGGATTCCTATTACAACATGGCGGAAAAGGTAAAGCCGCACATGCACCTGATTGAGAATGCAAAGCAGGCAATGCTCGAGGTCGGGATTACGCCTCTTGTCCAGCCGATCCGCGGCGGAACCGACGGATGCAGGCTGTCCTATGAGGGAATTCCCTGCCCCAACTTATTTACCGGAGCCTATAATTTCCACAGCCGCTATGAATATGTGGCTGCGGAGGAAATGGAAGCGGGAGCGGAAGTGCTTCTGCGGATCCTGAACAAATACGCGGCTTATGAGCTGGATACCTGAGCTTAAGAGCCTTACAGAGAGCAGATATGAAAGATGAATTTATGGAGGCGCTGATCAGTTCGCAGGATCTTGGCAAGGAGGCGCCGACACAGGAGCCGGTAAGGCAGTATTATTTTATTAAAAAGGCCAGGCAGATCGTCCGTGAATTATCGCAGGCTGCGGGAAGGAAACTCACGGCCTGTGTCATTACCTTCGGCTGTCAGATGAATGCCAGGGATTCCGAAAAGCTGGCCGGCATTCTTTCGGATGCGGGCTTTGAGCAGACGCAGTCCGAGGATGCGGATTTTGTCATCTATAACACCTGCACGGTCAGGGACAATGCGGACCAGCACTTTTTCGGAAGACTCGGAAGAGCCAGTCATTACCGGCAGACGAACCCGCTGATGCGGATCGCCGTCTGCGGCTGCATGACGCAGGAAAAAACCAGCGTCGATAAGATAAGGGGCAGTTATCCTTATGTGGACCTGATTTTCGGGACCCACAATCTCTCGCGCTTTCCGGAGTATCTCTGCCGCGTCTATGAGTCGGACATGAAAAGGCTCCTGGAAGCTGCCGGGGAGGATCCCTCCGAACAGGAAACGAAAAGAAGGCTTCCGAAATCGAAAACCATCGTGGAAATCTGGGACAGGGCGGAGGACATCGTGGAGGACCTGCCGGTTCTTCGCAAGTACCCGTATAAATCGGGTATCAATATCATGTTCGGCTGTGATAACTTCTGCACCTACTGCATCGTTCCGTATGTCCGCGGAAGGGAGAGAAGCCGCTCTGCCCGCGACATCGTCCGCGAGATCGAGGACCTGACAGCGCAGGGCGTAAAAGAAGTGATGCGCCTTGGGCAGAACGTCAACTCCTACGGACGGAACCTTCCGGAAGACGAGCGAATGAGCTTTGCGCAGCTCCTTGACGAGGTGGCATCCATCCCGGGACTTATGCGCGTGCGCTTTATGACGCCGCACCCGAAGGACTTTTCGGACGATGTGCTTGAGGTCATCAAAATGCATCCGAATATCGCAAGGCATATTCACCTTCCTCTTCAGTCCGGTTCAACCAGGATTTTAAAGAAGATGAACCGCCATTATACAAAGGAAGAGTATACAGACCTTGCGCTCCATATCCGGAGTGAGCTCCCGGACGTTGCCATTACAACGGATATCATCGCGGGATTCCCCACGGAAACACCGGAGGACATCGAGGATACGCTGGACGTGATCGAAAAGGTCGGATTTGACAACGCGTATACCTTTATCTATTCCGTGCGCACCGGAACGCCTGCCGCCTCGATGGAGCAGGTTCCCCCGGCTGTTGTAAAGGAAGGCTTTGACAGGATTCTTGCAGCCGTGCAGGAAAGTGCAAGAAAAAGGACCGCCCTTTTACAGGGCAGGGTCATGGAGGCCCTGATCGAGGAGGTCAACACCCAGGTTGAAGGCTATGTCACCGGGCGCCTCTCCAACAATATGATCGTCCATGTAAAGGGCGATCCGTCCATGATCGGAAGCTTTGTTCCTGTCAGGCTTACGGACTGCAGAGGTTTTTATTATTTCGGTGAGATAAATGTCGATTAACAGCAGTGAATTTTCTAACGTCTCTCCCATGATGCAGCACTACCTGAAGACGAAGGAAGAGTACAGCGACTGCCTTCTGTTTTACAGGCTGGGAGACTTCTACGAGTTATTTTTCGATGATGCAGAGACGGTCTCCAGAGAGCTGGAGCTGACTTTAACGGGAAAGAGCTGCGGACTCAAGGAGCGGGCGCCGATGTGCGGCGTTCCCTATCATGCCGTAGATGTGTATATAACCAGACTTGTCGAAAAAGGCTATAAGGTCGCCATCTGCGAACAGATGGAGGATCCGAAGCTTGCAAAGGGCATGGTGAAAAGGGAGGTGACAAGGATTGTCACGCCCGGCACCAACACCAGCATGCAGGCGCTCGACGAGAAGGAAAACAACTATATTTTCAGCGTTTTCTATGACGCGGCCGTGACAGGAATCGCTGTTGCCGACGTATCGACAGGCGATTTTTACTGTTCACAGCTCTCGGATCAGGAAAAGCTTGTCGATGAGCTTTTCCGCTACGATCCCAGTGAAATCATCTGCAATGAAGCGTTTGCCCTGAGCGCCGTAATATCCGGCGAAGTAAAGGAAAGGCTGAAGGCCTGCGTCAACACGCTGGACGCCCATTATTTTTCTCAGGAGAACTGCACCGGCGTTTTGAAGGAGCATTTCAAAGTCTCGAACCTTTTGGCGCTCGGGATCGATGAACTGCGCGCAGGAACGATCGCCTCGGGGGCGCTCCTTCGCTATCTTTATGATACGCAGAAAAACTCCCTCTCCAATATTACGAGAATCGAGGCGTATCTGTCCGGAAAATATATGCTCCTGGATTCCGCGACAAGACGCAACCTTGAGCTGACAAGGACCCTCCGGGATAAAAATGTCCGTGGTTCCCTTCTCTGGGTGCTGGACAGGACAAAAACAGCGATGGGCGCAAGGCTCCTTCGCCAGTTCCTCGAGCAGCCACTGATTCAGCGCGAGGAGATCCTGCGCCGGCACGACGCGGTGGAATGCCTCTCGCAGAGCAGCGTCGACAGGGATGAAATCAGGGAATATCTGCAGCCGGTCTATGACCTTGAGAGACTGACGACGAGAGTCAGCTACGGCAGCGCGAATCCGCGGGACGTGCTGGCCCTCAGGGAGTCTTTAAGGATGATCGCGCCTCTTAAAAATGCATTGTCCGCGCTTGAGTGTGCAGAGCTTAAAAGGGTGCAGAGCGATCTTTGTGATTTTACGGAACTCGTCCGGTATCTGGACAGCGCGCTTGTTGATGAACCGCCGCTTGCCATGAAGGAGGGCGGGATTATAAAAGAGGGCTTCAGCGGCGATATCGACCATTTCCGCGAGGCCAAAACCCAGGGCAGGCAGTGGCTTGCACAGCTCGAGGAGACAGACCGAAACCGGACCGGGATAAAGAACCTCCGGATCAAATACAACAACGTGTTCGGCTACTTCTTTGAGGTCACGAACTCCTTTAAGGACCTGGTTCCGGATGACTTTATAAGAAAACAGACACTTGTGGGATCCGAGCGCTATACAACCGCAAAGCTCAAGGAACTGGAAGATACGATCCTGAACGCCGAAGACAAGCTCAACGACCTGGAGTACGAGGCCTTCTGCGCGATGCGGGACGCCATAAGCGACAGGATTACGGATATCCAGAAAAGCGCGAAGGCAATCGCCCTCCTGGACGTCTACTGCAGCCTCTCGCTGGCCGCGGAGCGCAATCACTACGTGCGCCCGCATCTTAACGACAGCGGCGTCATCAAGATTACAGGCGGAAGACATCCGGTTGTCGAGCAGATGATGGAAGGGGAGTTTATCTCCAACGACACGATGCTCGATAATAAGAAGAACAGTATTGCGGTCATAACCGGTCCCAACATGGCCGGCAAATCCACATATATGCGTCAGGTTGCCCTGATTATGCTCATGTCACAGATCGGCAGCTTTGTCCCCGCCCAGAGCGCGGATATCTGCGTGGTGGACAGGATATTCACGAGAGTCGGGGCGTCGGACGATCTCGGAAGCGGACAGAGCACCTTCATGGTGGAAATGAATGAGGTCGCCAACATCCTCAGGAACGCCACCTCAAAGAGCCTTCTGATACTGGATGAAATCGGACGCGGAACCTCGACCTTTGACGGCCTTTCCATCGCCTGGGCAGTGATCGAGTAGATCAGAAACAAAAAGCACCTCGGCGCAAAGACACTGTTTGCCACACATTACCATGAGCTGACCGAGCTGGAAGGAAAAATGGATAATGTGAACAATTACTGCATCGCCGTCCGCGAAAAGGGAGACGACATTATCTTCCTTCGAAAGATCATCCGGGGAGGGGCCGACAAGAGCTACGGCATACAGGTCGCAAGACTTGCCGGGATTCCGGATATCGTGATCGACAGGGCAAGGGAAATTGTCGCGCAGCTCTCTGACAATGATATTACGGAGAAAATCCAGAGCATCGAGGTGCGGACCGGAGAAGGCCAGACAAGGCGCGAAAAGGTAAAGCATTATGACGAGGTTGATCTCGGCCAGATGAGCCTGTTTGAGACATCCAGGGATGAGGACGTCATCCGGAGCCTTAAGGATATCGATATCACCAACATGACGCCGATGGATGCGCTCAATACGCTGTACAGGCTCCAGAGCATGCTGAACAACCGCTGGTCATCATAAATCACAGGAAACAGCCGATGAGTGAGATTAATGTACTGAGTCAGGAAACCATCAGCAGAATTGCGGCGGGTGAGGTTGTCGAAAGACCTGTCAACGCGGCAAAGGAGCTGATAGAAAACGCAATCGATGCGGGTTCGGGCGCGATATCCGTGGAGATCCGAAACGGCGGAATCGATTCGATCCGCGTGACGGATAACGGCTGCGGCATTGAACCGTCCCAGATCCGGAAGGCCTTCATGAGGCATGCCACCAGCAAGATCAAGAATGAGGATGATCTCCTTACGCTTACAAGCCTCGGCTTCAGAGGCGAGGCGCTCTCGAGCATTGCTGCCGTGGCACAGGTGGAGATGATCACAAAGGTGAGGGACAAAATCTCCGGCATCAGGGCGACGAATGAAGTGTTCGGCGGTGCCGGGGTCGGAACGGACTCGGAGATACCTCTTGATATCTCAGAGGTCGGGGCGCCGGACGGCACCACGGTCATCGTGAGGAACCTGTTTTACAACATTCCCGTCAGAAGACGTTTTTTAAAGACCGCGCAGACAGAGGCCGGATATATTACGGATCTCGTCGAGAGGATGGCGCTTTCCCACCCGGAGATTTCCTTTCATTACCGCGTAAACGGACAGGAAAAGCTCCATACGACGGGAAACGGGAACCTGAAGGAGCTGATTTACAGAATTTACGGAAGAGATATCGCATCCTCCGTTATACCGGTTGACGTTTCAAAGGATGACATGAGGCTTCGCGGATACCTTGGAAGACCCGAGTATTCCAGGGCATCAAGAAGCCATGAGATCTTCTTTGTCAACGGCAGAATGTTAAGGAGCGATACGCTCTCGACCGCCCTTGAGGGAGGATACCGCACGGATCTTATGCAGCACCGGTTTCCGTTCGCCGTCCTGTACATCGATCTTCCCCCTGCCATGACGGATGTGAATGTTCATCCCTCCAAAATGGAAGTGCGCTTCTCGGACGCGCAGATGGTCCGGGATTTTATCGACGAAGCCGTGCACAATACGCTTCACAGGGTGGAGCTGATTCCGAAGGCGGACCTGGATACTGCCGCCGAAGAGAAAAAGGAGCAGCAGTTAAGGGAAAAAGAGGCCGGGGAGGCTCTCCGCGAGGAGGGACACCTGGAGGCCTTTGAGACGGGGTGGAAAAAAGCCCCTGAAACAGTTCCGGAAAAAGCCCCGGAGTCTGAAAAACAGGATCCCGTGCCGGAAAGCACTGCGGCAGAGCCTGCGGGCGCACACCCTGCCGTGAATTATGATCCGATCCCGGAAACGACCGTAATCTTCGAGGACCGGAGGCAGACAGACACCCCTGCAGTAAAGAGCAGTGCCGGCTCTCCTGTCGTAAAGGACAGCGCCTTCTCCCCTGTCGTAAAGAGCAGTGATGTCTGCTATGAACAGGCCAGCTTTATCGATGACGGGTTCTTTTCTTCCGGCGGCGATCAGTCGGAGGAGGACCTGCATTATCATATCCTGACACCGGAGAACGCAAAGCGCTTTACGATTGTAGGCCAGCTCTTTGATACCTACTGGATTGTCCAGTTTGAGGATAAGATGCTGATGATCGACCAGCACGCCGCCCATGAAAAGGTAAACTTCGAGAGGCTGATGGCCCGCCTTGAAAATGAGCGCGCGCAGGATACGCCTTCCCAGGTGCTGGCGCCTCCGATCATTGTCAACCTGACGGGAAAAGAGGAGGCTGCGTTCCGGCAGTTTGAATCTGTCTTTACGCGCATGGGATATGAGATCGAGGAGTTCGGCGGCGGAGCCTTCGCGATGCGGGCGGTTCCTCTTGAGCTTTATGCCAACCGGCCCGACAGTCTTTTCTGCGAGGTCCTTGACGAAATCCTTGAGGAAAAGGTCGGCGGAACCCCTGCGGCGATCCTTTATAAGATTGCTTCCATGTCCTGCAAGGCGGCAATCAAGGGAAACAGCAGGATCACGCTTCAGGAAGCACAGGCCCTGATCGACGAGCTTCTTGCCCTGGACAATCCGTACCACTGCCCGCACGGCAGGCCCACGATGATTGTAATGAGCAAGACGGAAATTGAGAAAAAGTTCAAACGGATTGTATAAGGCAATGTCTGAGAGCAGTTTCAAGGCACCGCCGCTGGTCGTTCTTGCGGGACCCACTGCATCCGGGAAAAGTGAGTTATCCGTGCTGCTTGCAGAGAAAATCGGAGGCAGCATCATTTCCGCTGATTCCATGCAGGTTTACCGGGGGATGGATATCGGAAGCGCCAAAATCACAAAAGAAGAAATGCGCGGGATTCCGCACTACCTGATTGATATTATCAGTCCTCTTGACGAATGGAATGTCGTGCGCTTTAAGGAAGAGGCAAAGAAGGCGGCGGAGGATATTCTGTCAGAAGGAAGGATACCGATTCTGTGCGGAGGAACCGGTTTCTACATCCAGGCCCTTCTCTATGATATTGACTTCGAGGATACGCAGACAGATACGTCTCTTCGTGAAGAGCTCATGAAAAAGGCAGTGGCCGAAGGCCCCGAATCTGTGTACAGGATCCTGGAGGAGAAAGATCCGGAGTCGGCGGCTGCCATCCATCCGAACAACGTAAAGAGAGTCATCCGCGCCATCGAGTTTGCCTCGCAGAAGGGGACATCCATAGCGGAGCATAACCGGCGGCAGCGGGAGAGGAAGCCGGCGTTCAATTCGGTATATTATGTGATGACCTGGCAGAGGGACACCCTGTACAGAAGAATTGACGCGCGGGTTGACGCAATGATGAGCCATGGGCTCCTTGAAGAAGTGACGCGTCTTAAGGACGAGCTTGGCCTTGCCTGCGGGGGGAACCTTCGGGGCCTTGTATCCATGCAGGGACTCGGCTACAAACAGATTCTGGAGTATCTGGACGGGGAGCGCAGCCTTGAAGAAGCGGTCTGTCAGATAAAGCTTCAGACAAGACATTTTGCCAAAAGGCAGATGACCTGGTTTAAAAGGGAGAGAGATACGGTATTTATTGCACAGGAAGATTTTAAGAACCCGGAAGAGGAAACCGGGTTTCTCATAAATGATCTGACAAAGAGGTTATTGCTTAATGAATGAAAGACTGACGGAAGTTTATCACAGGCTCGGGATATCCGATGAGGTTCTTGGCTTTGCGCAGCCGATCCTGGACGGGCTGCGGGAGAGATTTGCAAAGATTGATGAGATGGCACAGTACAACCAGCTCAGAATCATAGAAGCCATGCAGGAAGCGCATATTGGTGAGGCGTCCCTGAAGGGAACAACCGGGTACGGCTACGATGATATCGGAAGAGAAGGCCTTGAAAAGGTTTATTCCCTTTATTTCCATACGGAGGATGCGCTGGTAAGGCCGCAGATTTCCTGCGGGACACACGCCCTTGCGCTTGCGCTTATGGGGAATTTAAGACCGGGACAGATCCTGCTGTCGGCTGCGGGAAAGCCGTATGACACGCTGGAGGAGGTGATCGGCATCCGCCCCTCAAGAGGCTCCCTTGCCGAATACGGCATCGGATACCGCCAGGTCGAACTGCTCCCGGACGGGAGTTTTGATTTTGAAAACCTTGAAAGAGTGCTGAGAGAGGATACGGAAAAGAAGATTCATCTGTGCACGATCCAGCGCTCGAAGGGATACCAGACAAGAAGGACGTTATCGGTTGAACAGATCGGCGAAGCCATCCGCTTTGTCAAGTCTGTCCGTCCCGATGTCCTGTGCATGGTAGATAACTGCTACGGCGAGTTTACAGAGGACAGGGAGCCCTCGGATGTCGGCGCGGATATGGTCGTCGGCTCGCTGATCAAGAATCCGGGAGGCGGACTTGCGCCGATCGGAGGCTATATTGCGGGCACAGGAGAATGCGTTGAAAACGCCGCGGTAAGGCTCTCGAGCCCGGGACTCGGAAAGGAAGTCGGTGCCTCGCTGGATCTTCTCCCCTCATTTTTCCAGGGCTTTTTCATGGGACCTACCGTGACCGCAAGCGCCCTGAAGGGTGCGATCTTTGCCGCGAACGCCTATGAAAGGCTGGGATTT
>CADBPC010000051.1 GCA_902796425.1 uncultured Lachnospiraceae bacterium | reverse complement strand
GGGGCTTTGCGGGAACTACGGGATTCTGGATCAGATAGCCGCACTCTCCTGGGTGAGGGAAAACATCCGCGCCTTCGGGGGAGATCCGGAGAATATCACGATTTTCGGGCAGTCCGCCGGCGCGATGAGCGTGCAGACGATCTGCTCATCTCCGCTCACAGAGGGGATGTTCGCGCGTGCGATCCTGCAGAGCGGCGGCAGTTACGGGGTCGGACTTCACAGTGATGTACCGATGGAAGAGGCCATGCGGGATGGCGCGGAGATTGTAGAAGGCATCGGTATCCGCAGCCTGCAGGAGCTCAGGAATATTCCTGCAGATAAGCTGATGGAAGGGTTTGAGGCATACATGGGAAGGAAGATTGCGGAGGCCGGCGGCTTTGAAAATGTGCGCCTTCCGATGATTCCGTGTATCGATGGATTTGTGCTGGAGCAGGGATACTACGAGACGATTGATCAGGGAAAACTCCACAACATCCCCTATATGCTCGGCAGCAACAGCGAAGACATCGGCTGTGTCTCGAAAGAGGAGCAGGCTGCCGGAAAGTACGGCATGCTGTATGAGGGAGTGCTCCAATTCGCTCACAAAGAAGAGGAAGTGCAGGGCAATGCGCCTTACGTCTATTATTTCACACGGCAGATGCCGGGCGATGAAGCGGGCGCCTTCCACTCGGCGGAGCTCTGGTATGTTTTCGGTACCCTGAAGCGCTGCTGGCGGCCTCTTACGGAAGGGGATTACGCACTCAGCGAGCGCATGCTGGACTGCTGGACGAATTTCATGAAGGACAGCGATCCGGGCGCAGGATGGAGAAAATACACGCAGGCGGATCCCTTTATAATGAAGTTTGATATTTAAAAAGAGGACAGCGCCCGCCATTTTCTTTCAGAGCAGAGCATAAGACAGGAACAGAACATAAGACAGAGAAATCCCGCCGGGCCGGTCAGGCTGCGGCGGGATTTCTGTATGTGCGCATCGCGCAGGATGGGCGGCAGAGCCTGCCCATCCGATCCGGCATCCGGATGTCGGAATCCGGTGTGAAACTCTTGTCAGATCCGGACGCTCGCTTCAAGGCAGCTCTCAAGACTGCCGCCCGCGTAAATGTCAATCTCTCCGGGATCGACAACGAAGTTCATACGGCTGTTGAAATATCCAAGCTGACGGCGTGTGATATGGAACCGGACAGTCTTTGACTGGCCGGGCTCGAGCGAGACCTTCTCAAAGCCGGCGAGCTTTCGGACGGGGCGAACGCGCTCCGCAACGGGATCGCGGAAGAAGCACAGTACGACTTCGTCGCCGGCGCGGCTTCCGGTATTCTTTACAGTGATCTGTACATCTATGCCAGGCGCCGCGTCGCCGGGTACATTGCCGGGGCAGACCTCTGCCGTCAGATCCGAATATTCATAGGTCGTATAGGACAGACCGTGGCCGAAGGTGTAGACCGGTTCAAGCGGCGCATCAAAATATTTGGATGTAAACTTTGCGCGTCCGCCGGGGCGTCCTGTGTTCGGATGATCGTAATAGCAGGGGCAGGTGCCGGCGTTATAGGGGAAGGAGGCGGTCAGCTTCGCGGAGGGGTTCACATCGCCGAAGAGGATGTCAAGGACCGCGTTTCCGGCCTCTACCCCGAGGTGCCAGGCTTCCACAATCGCCGGGACATTTTCCTTAAGGAAGGTCAGTTCGATCGGCCGGCCGTTGAAAAGCACGGCGACAACGGGCTTTCCGGTGTCCAGAAGGCGGCGGACCATGTCAAGCTGGTCAGCGGATATCTTCAGGTCAGACCGGCTGGAGGCCTCGCCGCTCCACTCGCGGGGCTCACCGATGACTGCGACAAAAACGTCACACTCAGCGGCATGAGCGCTGAGCTCATCCGCGGAAGCTGTTTCCAGGAAGGTATAGTTTACCTTCTGCGACTCACAGGCATCCACGATGCTGACACAGTCATTTCCCTTTGCGTTGACAGCCCAGGTGCCGGGCATTTCATCCCGCTGCGCTGCGAGCTTCCCGCAGATGCAAAGATGAAGATCGCGGGAGAGGGGCAGAACCGGTGCCGCAGCGTCTCTGTCACCGAACGGATCGTTCTTGAGAAGTACAATTGATTTGTCCGCGGCCTCTCTTGCGATGGTGCGGTATTCCGGCTTCAGGAAAGCCGTTTCGGGATCCTGCTCATCCATGTAGTAAGGATTCTCAAAGAGCCCGAGCTCGAATTTGACACGGAGGACATCCGAAACCGCCCGGTCGAGTGCTGCCATGCTGACAGCGCCGCTTTCGATGAGTTCCTTCATTTCCTCAATGTAACATTCCGAAGTCATGTCCATGTCCATGCCGGCATTCATGGCAAGACGCGCGGCGTCCTTCCTGTCCGCGGCAGCGCCGTGGGCGACGAGCTCCGCAATTGCGTTGGCGTCACTGATGGTCATTCCCTCAAACCCCCACTCACCGCGAAGGATCGCAGTCAGCAGGTAGGAGTTGCAGGAGCAGGGGACGCCGCTGATGGTGTTGAAGGCGGGCATGACAGTGAGGGCTCCGGCTTTGACAGCCACTTCATAGGAGGGAAGGTAATCCTCCCTGAGGCGCTGCTCCGAGAGCTCGACGCGGTTGTAGTCGCGGCCGCCCTCCGCTCCGCCGTAGGCGGCAAAATGCTTGACGCAGGCTGCGATCGCGTCGGGAGCAGAAGGATCCTGCGTCTGGTAGCCCCGCACCTTGGCCTCACCATAGCAGCTGTTCATAAGGACATCTTCGCCCGCGCCTTCGCTGATGCGTCCCCAGCGGGCATCCTTTGAGACGTCCACCATCGGCGCGAAGGTCCATTTGATTCCGTCTGCCGCTGCCTCCTTTGCGGACATTCTTGCAGTCCGCTCCCATAGGGACGGCTCAAAAGCGCCGCTCTCGGCCAGAGGAATCGGCGTAATTGTCCTGTGCCCGTGGATTACATCACAGCCGATCAGCAGCGGAATACCGAGCCTGGATTCTTCAACGGCAATCTGCTGGATATGATGAATCCTCTCCGCACCGGTAACACCGTTGAAGGATCCGATCCGCCCTGCGCGGATATCATCCTCCTTTAAGTCCATCTCGGCAGATTCAATCATTTTGTCAAACTCGGCCTTGCTGAGCTTTCCGTCCATCATCATATTCAGCGCTTCTTCGAAGCTCATGCCGAATGCACCGACAAGCGACGGCCCGCACTGCCTAGTCTGGCCGATCTTTTCTTCCAGTGTCATGCGGGATAAAAGATCCTGCACCTTTTCTTCAATCTGTGTACGCTTTTCCGGATTCACTTCCAGCATATTCATTTGACCTCCTGTCCCTGTGACTCACGACATACTATGATTATCTTAACATATGAGGAATCCGGCTTCATAAAAAGAAAATGACTATTCCTGACAGGATTGTGATCATTCCGGCGGGCCTCGTTGACAAAGCGAAAAGCCGCTGATAGGTTATCTTAGAGGGAGATTGTCTGTGAATTCACAGTACTGAAACGTGCCTCAGGGAGACTCATGAAAAAGAAATCTCAGGAACTATATACGGTCAGGCTGATGATGCTGATCATCTGTATTCTGATTCCCGTGAACGTTATAACAATTATGATGAGTATTCTGTCAGTACAGGGACTGGTTTCCCGGATGCGGCAGAATATGCAGGGAACTCTGGAGGTCTATGCCAGCCGGATCGATTCCAATCTGAAAAGTGCTGCGGTACGGAGCCGCTACATCAGCACTGACAGTCAGTGGTTTCTGTATCTGAATTCGCAGTCCATGAAGCGGCAGACGAACGAAGACGAACAATGGCGCGCGGTCACGAATCTGTATATCGAGTATCAGGACTATGTCCATGAGAATCCTCTGATCGGCGGCCTTTGCGCTGTTTTTCCGGACAGCGGCATCCAGGTCATAAAGGACAACCGCTACAGCTTCTCCGCGGATAAGACGGTTATGCAGGCCTATCTTGACGAGCGCATTAAGGAAGAGAGAAATCTTCTTAAGTGGGAATTTCGACAGATAGGAAAACATCCCCGCCTTTTTTATATGTACAGATACCGGAACAGCTACTGCAGTGTCTGGTTTGATCTTGATGTCGTCGCTGCAGAAACGGGCATAATGGACGATGAAGGCATTACTCTGTTCACCGATTCGAAAGGCGCCGTCGTTCTGAATAATCAGCACTCACAGGAGTGGGAGGGGGAGATCATTGACCCGGAAAGCCCGGATATCGGAAGGGGTTATGACTGTGTCAGCGCCGGAGCGGAGTCCGGAAGCTACTATCTGATCCGCGGAGTGCCGATTCAGCGTGTGCTGCGCGGCTTTCCTGTGCTTATGCGGATTCTGCTGGTGCTTTCCGTAATCGCCCTGCTGGCACTTCCGGTTATTCTTTATTATATGAATCACTGGATAGTCCGTCCGGTGCGCAAGCTCAACGACGCGATGGAAGAGATCAGCCGGGGCAACATGGATTATCGGATTGAAGAGGAAACGGCTCTGGCAGGTTCGGAATTCGAGAGGATGAACCGTGAATTCAACCGCATGATGGAGGAGGTTTCGAGTCTTAAAATTCATGTCTATGAACAGCAGCTCGAAAAGCAGAACATCCGCCTGAAATTCTTAAGCCAGCAGATCCGTCCGCATTTTATTCTTAATACGCTTAACATCCTCTACAGCTACGAAAAAGAGGAGTATCCGCTGATCCAGAAGATGATCCTCTGCCTGTCCCGCTATTTCCGGTACATCGTCAACGCGAGTCAGGATGCAGTGCCGATGAAGGCCGAGATGGAGCACATCCGGAACTATTTTGAGATCCAGCAGGCCCGCTACCCGGATACTTTTTTCGCTTTTGTGGAGTACGACGAATCCATCAGCGGATGTCTGGTGCCGCCGCTCCTGATCCAGAATTTTGCGGAGAATTCCATCAAGCATTCTATCAGGATCGGCAATAAAATCGATATATTTGTCATTGCGCAGCCGCTGGGAGAAGACCGGATCCGGATTCGGATGCTGGATACGGGGCAGGGTATATCACCCGAGGTAGTGGAGAAGATAAATGAATTCCGCAGAACCGGCGTACGTCAGGAGGGCCTTGGCATCGGAATCCAGAATGCCATCGAACGCCTTAACGTTTTGTACGGAGCAGATACGAAATGTGAGATACAGAGGGATGAACCGCACGGGACAAGAATAGAAATCGTTCTTCCGCTGCGGAGGGGAGAAGATCCGGAGGAGGATGAATAATGCTGAGGGCATTGCTGGTAGATGACGAGCCGGTAGTGGTGAACGCCATGAACCGGCGGATTGACTGGGCAAAATACGGAGTAGAGCGGGTTTTTACAGCCGGCTCGATGGAACAGGCACAGGAAGTATTCAGGCAGGAGAAAATTGATTTTATGCTCTCGGACGTCGAGATGCCGCAGGGAAACGGAATCGAGCTGTTTGAGTGGGTGAAGATGTACTATCCCGCAACAGAATGCATCTATGTCACCTGCCATCCGGAATACGATTATATGAGGGAGGCCATGCGGCTTGGCAGCGCGGACTATATTTTAAAGCCGATTGATTATGAAGAGCTTGACAGGGTCCTCACAGATCTGGTCGGACGAATCGGCCGTGAAAAAAGTCAGGCAGAAATTCCGGACAGCATCCGCATTGATCTTGCCACGGCGGAAGCGAAGGAGCCGCACAACTCCATGATCCACGCCGCCAAGGAGTATATCCTCAGGCACATCCAGGACAACATATGCATCGACGATATTGCGGACCAGGTTCATCTCAACGCCCAGTACCTTATGCGGCTGTTCAAGAAGGAGATGGGACAGTCAATTCTGGAATACATCACGGATGAGAGAATCAAGATTGCGAAGGAGCTGCTTGTGCGGACGGATTACCCGATCAACCAGGTGGCGGATTCAGTCGGCTATGCGAACTATTCTTATTTTACCAAGATTTTCCGGCGTGCTACGGGCGAGAGCCCGAAACAGTACCGCCAGAGTCATCTTCAGAGCCGCTGAAGCCGACCGGAGGCAGCATTTCATAAGTGTCATTTTCGAATCATTTCAGGTGAGGATTGTTCTATTTTTAAAACAGCCTCACCTGTTATTCTTTGTATGTCGAAAGTCCAAAGCCCGCAGATACATTGCTGCGGGGAACTTGTCTGATACAGGCATATGCCTGGTTCGGAGAAAAATATCCAGGAGGAAAAAATGAAGAAGAAAGCAATCAGTGCAATCCTGACCGGTGTTCTGGCAGTATCCGTTTTTGCAGGGTGCGGCAGCAAGGCAGAAGCGCCCGCAAAGGATACAGCAAAGGAAGAGACAGCTGAAGCAGGCGCGGCAGAGGCAGGCGAAGCCGCAGAAGCTTCTGTCATTAATTTTGATGAAGATCCCTATGAAGTTGCCATTACGATCATCGGACTGAATGAGTCCAACAACGATCTTGAGAAGGTCGAAGAGGCTGTCAATGCCATCACACTTCCGAAGATCAATGCAACTGTTGACATCCAGCCGCTGTTCATCGGCGATATGGGCACGACAACGACCATGGGTATCGCCGGCGGCGAGAAGATGGATATCGTAACAGTCGGCCTTGTTTACTCCCTCAGCAATGCTGTATCGGACGGCGTCCTGATGCCCCTCGATGATCTTCTTGCAGAGAGAGGCCCCGCAGCGGCGGAAGTTACCGCAAGAGTTGCTGAGGCACAGAAGATTGACGGCGTTACATATGCGCTCTCCGGATATCCTTACAGCGCCATCAGCGGCGGTATTGTTTATAACAAGACCATGGCGGATGAGCTCGGCATCGATATGCATGACGAGATGACATGGGATGAGCTCACAGCGGCAGGCGAGAAGCTGAAAGAGAAGGGCGTATACCTCACAAAATACGGCAACTCCTCTCAGCTTAACCTCAAGTTTGAGTCTGGGTTTGATGTGTTCGGCGGCAGCGGTGAATACGGTATCCTCATGAACCCCGCAGACTCTGCTACGATTGAAAATGTGTACGCGAGCGAACTGTTCGAAAAGTTCTGCGAAAGGAACAAGACCTGGTTTGACAACGGCTATCTGCCAGCAGACCAGATGACGGATTCCACGTCCGTACAGCAGATGTTTGCGGACCAGAAGCTCTTCATGACATCAACTGCGTACACACCGGATCAGATCGCAGTCTGGACAAACGATAAGTTTGAGACCGGCATCATTCGTATGTCTGAACCCCTTGTCACAACCGGCGGCGCTGTTGAAATGATGCTCGGTATTGCAGCAACATCCGAAAGACCCGACAAGTGCATGGATCTCCTGAACCTGATTTATGAAGACGGTGAGCTTGCCACACTTCTGAACTATGGCGTGGAAGGCCTGGACTATGTCAAGGTAGAGGGAACCGAGAACGTTATTACCTATGAAGGAACGACCAACGCAGATCACAGCGGATACTACACAGTATTCTCTCACTTCGGCGATCCGATGAAGAGAGTCGTGGTTGCACCGATTACCGATCAGTATTATGACGAGCTGAAGAAATTCAATGAGGAATCCAGAACATCCGTAGCGTTCGGATACTCCTTCAATGCAGACCAGTATCCTACAGAAGCAGCCGCAATCTCCGCAGTGCTTCAGGAAAAGCTCCCGATGCTCAACGCAGGCCAGGTTTCGGATGTACATGCAGCAGTTGAGGATCTGAAGGCAGCGCTGGACCAGGCAGGCATGAACGATGTCATCGCCGGCAACCAGGAGCAGCTGGATGCATACCTTGCAAAATAATGCAGAGTCTTGGACGAATAAAGGTCTTTAACTCTTGATAAAAAGGGAACCGCCCTGTCCGGCAGCTGACCGGTATGACCTGATGATCCGGGGAGCGGTTCCCTTTTATAATCAGGAATTCAGCTGAATAACAGGAGGTAATATCGTGTCAGACAAGAAGAAAATAAATTCCGATGGAACCAAAAAGAGATCCTTCGGCGCTGCATTTCTTCACTGGCTTCCGTTCTATCTGATGGGAGCGCCGGGACTGATCTATATTTTCATCAACAACTACATGCCGCTTGCAGGACTCCAGATTGCGTTTAAGAATTTCAACTTTGCAAAGGGAATGTGGGACAGCCCCTGGATCGGTTTCAAGAATTTTGAATTTCTGTTCAAATCCAAAGACGCATTCGTGATTGTCCGCAACACGCTGGCCTACAATATTGCATGGATCTTTATCGGCATGTTCGTAGGCGTCGGTGCGGCAATCCTGCTCAACGAAGTTCAGAGCGCCATCGCAAAGAAGTTTTACCAGACTGCGATCCTGCTGCCGTATCTGATGTCCATGGTTGTTATCGCCTATCTGGTATATGCTTATCTTTCCCCTTCATCAGGCCTTATCACGAAGGCGATTGAGCATTTATCGGGCAAAACGGTACAGTTCTATCAGGAACCGAAATTCTGGCCTTTCATCCTGACCTTTGTCAATCAGTGGAGAGGCATCGGCTTCGGCATGATCCTGTATCTCTCGAGCCTTCTGGGAATTGATCCCGGCTATTATGAAGCAGCATCCCTGGACGGCGCGACCAAGTGGCAGCAGATCCGGCTGATTACGATCCCGCTTCTTAAGCCCACAATCCTTATGCTGCTGATCCTGAACATGGGACAGATCTTCCGCTCGGATTTCGGCCTTTTCTATCAGGTTCCGATGATGCAGTCTCCTCTGTTCCCGGTCACACAGACGATTGACACCTATGTTTACCGGGCACTGATGCAGCTAAACAACGTCGGCATGTCCGCTGCGGCATCCTTCATCCAGTCCGTTGTCGGATTTATCTTTATCGTAACCGCCAACAAGATCGTGGCAAAGCTGGATGAGAACAGCGCATTATTCTGAGAAGGGAGGAAAAAACATGAAATCACAGTCACAGAAAAAATGGCAGTTTGCAGCGAACCTGATCCTGACAATCAACTCCCTGCTTGCAATTCTCCCGTTCATCCTGCTGATCGTCGCCTCCTTTACAGATGAGCATGTAGCCATGACGGACGGCTTTTCCTATTTTCCCCGCAAGTTTTCAACAGCGGCTTTCGGCTACATTTCCCAGCAGTGGGCGATGATCGGAAGAGCTTATCTGATGACAATTGTAGTCACTGCAATCGGAACGACCCTTTCGGTAATTTTTACAGCCATGCTGGCGTATATGCTGTCACAGAAAAAGCTGCCCGGCAGGAAGATACTGAACTTCTTTATTGTTTTCACAATGCTGTTCAACGGCGGCGTGGTTCCGACCTACGTTATGTATGTGAAGACCTTCCACCTGAAGAATACGATCTGGGGCCTGGTTATCCCGAATCTTCTGATGAGCGGCTTCATGATCATGCTGGTAAGGAACTATTTCGAAAACAGCGTGCCCGCAGAACTCTATGAGGCGGCAAGGATTGACGGAGCGGGAGAGTTCTACAACTTCTTCCACATCGCACTTCCGCTCTCGGTTCCGATCCTTGCGACCAGCGGCCTGATGACCGGCCTTTCTTATTGGAATGACTGGACAAACGGTCTGTATTATCTTGACAATAAGGGGAAAAACCTTTACACGATCCAGAATATCCTGAATAATATCAATGAAAACATTCAGTTCCTGGCATCGAACGCGACGGGCGGCGTCAATATCGGCGACCTGCCGACAACGACGGTCCGTATGGCAATTGCCTTCGTAGGCATCCTGCCGGTCCTTGTCATCTATCCCTTCTTCCAGAAGTACTTTGCGAAGGGCCTGGCGATGGGTGCAGTAAAGGGGTAATACATCATGAAAACAACTGGCCTCAATCCTTATCTTCCTTTCTGGGAGACCGTCCCGGACGGCGAACCGCATGTGTTCGACGGCAGAATCTATGTTTACGGAAGTCACGATACCCTGAACGGGACGACATTCTGTGACCAGGATTATGTGGGATGGAGCGCACCTGTGGAGGATCCCGGAAACTGGCGCTGTGAAGGCGTCATCTACCGGAAAATGCAGGATCCGCTGAACGGCGCCCCGTATGACAGTGCGGCGCACGGCGGCCGCACGAGGCCGGAGATCCGGTGTCCCCTGGGGACACCGGAAGCGCCGCGGATGCTTTTTGCACCGGATGCGGCAAAGGGGCCGGACGGGAGATATTATCTGTACTACGCCCTGGATTTCGCGAACGTGATTTCCGTGGCGGTATCCGACTCGCCTGCCGGGCCGTTTGAGTTCCTGGATTATGTAACCTATGAGGACGGACGGATACCGGAGGCAGGCAACAAATTCGACCCCGCGATCCTGAGCGAAGAGAGCGGCAATTATCTTTATTACGGCTTCGCGCCGCAGTTCCGGTTCCCGGGACAGGGGCCGGTGGAAGGCGCAATGATGGTCCGCCTTGCGGACGATATGCACACCGTGATTTCCGATCCGGTCTGTGTCGCCAACGGATTTGATACCGCAGAGGGAACCTGCTACGCGGAGCATCCCTTCTTCGAGGCGTCCAGCATCCGTCACTTCGGAGAGTGGTACTATTTTGTCTATTCCTCGCTGCAGGGGAATGAGCTCTGCTACGGGATGGCAAAGACGCCGGAAGGCCCCTTCGAGTTTAAGGGAGTCATTGTTTCCAACGGCGATATCGGGTATCACGGCAATACGCTGCCGGTCAACTATATGGGCAACAACCATGGCGGACTCGTGCAGGCAGGTGATAAAACCTATATTTTCTGGCACCGTCATATCAACGGGACACAATACTCAAGACAGGGCTGTGCCGATGAGGTTCACTTCGAGGCGGACGGGACAATTCCCCAGATTGAGATAACGAGCTGCGGCTTAAACGGCGGACCGCTTCCCGCTGTAGGGCGCTGGCAGACCTACATCGCCTGCCGCCTTACGCAGGAGGATCAGAGCGCTATGGGTAATGCGCTTCTTGCAGGACCGGGCGAGCCGCTTCCCCCTGTTCCCGAGGAGTGGCCGCTGATCACAACGGAAGAGTGCGATGAGCTGAAGAGGGAAAATGATAAGAACTGCGGGGATGTGCCGCTTCGTCCCCTCATTAAGAACCTGAGGAAGGGATCCACGGCAGGTTTCAAATACTTTGCCTTTACAGGCAGCGAGACATCCGTTACGGCATGCCTTCGCGGCAGCGGAAAGCTTGAAATGCATTTCGATTCGCCGGACAATGAGCCAGCCGCTGTACTGGAATGCGACTCTGCAGAGTGGAAAGACATCACCGCCGAATTTGCGCCGGTATCGGGCACACACGCGCTGTACTTCAGGACAGGCGAAGGCGTTCTCGACTTTTCGGAATTCAGCTTTTAGAAGAGAGAGACGGGAAACGCTTCTCGACTATGCAGCACCCGGCCTGCCCTTTGACATCCGGAGCAGAAAAGGCAGAGTCAGGATATAAACCAGGCATATGGTGTTCTCCGGCCAGTAGAAGCGGAATTCACCGCCATATCCGCTGGTGACCCACAGACCTATAATCTGAGAAAGGAGTGGAGCATGTATCAGTATGCCGCTCCTTTTTTTGTCAGCAAATACAGACAGCAGCAGGGTGAACAGCGAAATCCAGCTGTATAATCCACATCTGTAAAAAAGGACTTCGTATATTACAGATTTTTCAGTAAACGAATAAAATCGGTCGAGCAGGCCGGTAAGGGTGTTTGGAACTCTTTCGGTGGCAATTTCCTGCCAGTGGGGATCTGATACTTCTGAACGGTAGTTCATCAGACTGATAATCCTTCCGTCGCCGGGAAGGATATCCCACAGTATATCATTGCGGGCAAAGCTGACCTTCAGGTACTTCACCGGATTTCTAATAATTGTCTTGCATGCAAAAGAAATAAAATCCCGTGCATCCACACGATTGTCAAAATGGGAAAGGCTCCAGAAGTTGTAATAGGTCGGGCGATATTTATTATTATTGTATTTGTCTGTCGACTGAGTAACAAAATTCAGCGCTTTTTCATTCATTTCAGCTTCCGCCAGATACATGCCGACCGAGTCCACAGCAAATGCACTGTAGGCACGCTGATCTGTGTACATGGGTGAGAGGCTGATATTTAGTACCCGGCAGACGGGGACCTCAATAATAAATATGATGAATATAGAAAGAAGAATCGAAATATATCTCTTCCGGTAACCTCTGAAAAAGACAAGAAGGAGTGCAATGACCGTCAGGAAGGGAGCCGCTCCGTTTTTTCGAAACAGGTAGGTACATGCAAGTGAAACTGCAAATTCCATATGAAAGGACAGGCTTTTGACATATTCCTTTTCGTCAAGGGTAATCCTGATCATATTGAAAACAACCCACAGCAGGGAACACGCGTAGGGAATGTCTTTCCACCCGGAGTTAATATGTAATACATTGGCGGGATTGCATCCGATAAACAAGGCAAGACTGAAAAGAATCCCGTCTCTGACCCCTTTTTTCCTGGCATACAGCAGGACTCTCGTGATGATAAATCCCCAGAACAGAAGCTGTTCAATTGCAATTACGCATACGTTATCCAGTATGTTCAGCCCCGTTCTTATCATTAAGGTATACAGTACAGGGACCCAGTCACCGCTTGCCGTGGACAGATTCCGGGCATCATGTACAGCGGTCATAGTATCGTAAGTGGAAATCAGAGGATTATATGCAGCCAGTGTGAAGACGGCCGGCAATCCGATAAGCATCAGAACGATCGTCACAAACTGTCTCTTCGGTATTCTTTCTGATTTGGAAGACGAATGAAGAACATAAAAATGAAACAGACAGAGTGCTGCTATGTTCACCGGTATGGCCAGCAGGAAGGCAGCGGTGTAAATGAGCATTTTCTTAATTGACACGTATGTTTCAAGTGGCAGGATCAGTGTTCTACTTCCAATAGCCGCAAAACCGGTATAAGCACAGAACAGGATAAACAAAAACACTTTGCCGGGAGTATTACAGTACATGCGCATCAGTCGGTAGGAGCGCAATGAAATCAGCCTGTCTGAAATAAACAGAACCTTTTCAAAGTTTAATATGACTGCCAGGATAAAAATGAAGAGAAGCAGCCTTGGTGTTATGTAGGCGGCTTTTTGGCCAACGGAGAGGGGAGTGTTATACTCAAACGCTAAAAGCAGCTGCTTTTTGGAAGCCTCTTTTTCATCGACATAGAGGGGAAAAGAATTAGCTGAAGCGTCGTCAAAGCTTTTGACACAGACAGAAGCATGCTGCGCTGTATCCTTCACTTCAAGGGTTATATACCGGACATTGTCCGTCTCGGGCGGAAGGTTCAGATACAGGCGTGAATAGCCGCCCGTGACGGCAGAGTCAAAATCAATCCGGCCTCCATAGATCAGGAAATTCCCGGAATAGATCATAACCTGAAGATATCCCTCCGAAGGTACTTCTGCGAAGGCAAAAGCAATTCCCTTCAATGTATTTTGATTCGGCGGCAGAACCTGTTCCAGGCGATGAAATGGGACAGCGTCTGCGGATGAAAAATCGTATTCATCCATATAAAGCCGGCTTGCTTTCGGAACCCGGTCCAGTGCCGTCGTACGCAGCAGAAACAGGACCATCAGAATGAAGACCAGAGAGGCCGCGATTTTCTTCCATCTCTGAAGACCTTTCAGGAAAAGCATTGTGTCAGTCCTTCTTTGTGGGATTGTAATACCCGGCAACAGTACGAACCAGGTCTCTCAGCAGCAGAAAATGATCCTTTCCAAACCGTATTTTAGTGGGCACCTTACCGCCCGGAGGGTATGTTCTTGTCACTCCGGTTTCAGTTACTTTCAGTCCGATTTGTGATGCCCTGACGGACAGATAGTCCAGAAGTTCGTAACCCGTAAAGATATCCCGCAGCGGCTGCACCTTTTCGTGAGTAAGATACCGCCTTGAGTATCCGCGGAACGCATTTGTAGTATCCGTGAAATGGTACCCGGCAGCGAAGGAAATGACAGGCGCATGAATCAGACGTATTGACAGCTTCCTGAATAACGGGGTTCGGATATCCCTGCCGTCTTTAAGAAAACGTGACCCCTGGATATAATCGTATCCTTCACTAAGCCTGTCAATGAATTTAACGGTATCCTCGATGCTGTCTTTATTGTTGCCGTCGACAGTAATAAATCCCAGGTAACCTCTTTCCAGTGCCCAGAAAAAACCCATCCGGAAGGCTGCGCCCTGCCTTCCTTCATCCGTAATAACAAGCAGCGAATTAACATGTAACGGGACCAGCACCTCCGGCTGTGTTGAGCCGTCCGTTGATCCCCCATCCAACAGTATAATATCGGCATATATACTGAGGGAGAATTCTTTAGCCCGTCTGAGTTCGTTTAAGATGCGACTTCCTTCATTAATAACAGGAATCAGGAGGGCATAATCCCTTTGTCTTGGAGAAAACTCGAATGAGGAAAAGGATGGAACCCCGGCCGATTTCGGAAAACATCTGCTTTTGTATTCCATGAATTTCCTCCTGGAAAAATATTCCTGCCGCAGCTTTTCACAGTGTCAGCAGGAATATCAGGTCAACCTTCAGTATTAAAATGATGCCTTTTCAAATAATTATCTCAGTCGTTCGTGTAGTTGTCAAAGTATCCCTGAACCAGAACAACAGGGGTTCCCTTGTCGCCGGAGCCGCTGGTCAGGTCGCAGAGTGAGCCGATCAGGTCGGTGAGCTGGCGGGGCGTCGTGCCCTGGGAAGCCATGCTGCCCTTGAGGTCGTGATCCTTTTTGCGGATGCGCTCGGAAATCGCGTTCTTAAGAGCCTCGCCGCTCAGGTTCTTGAAATCGTTGTCTGCAAGGTACTTGAGCTTGAGCTCATTCGGTGTACCGTTCAGTCCCTCTGTGTGGAACGGGGAGACAACCGGATCGGCGAGCTCCCAGATCTTGCCCTGCGGATCCTTGAAGGCGCCGTCGCCGTAAACCATGACTTCCACGTGTTTTCCGGTCTCCTCCAGCATGCGCTTCTGGATATCAAGAACAAGGGGCTGTGCGTCGCGGGGGAAGAGCTTGATGCGGTCCTCAGTGGACTTGTTGGAGCCGAGAAGGCCGTAGTCTGCGTTAAAGCCGCTGCCGTTAACCGGTGCATTCATGATCTCGTCAAGGCCCAGTACGATCTTTGCGCCTGCGTCCTTCAGGATGCGCTTTGTGCGCTTTCTTGTATGAATATCGCAGGTCAGGATGCAGTCGGTATAATCCAGGATGGCCTTTGCCTGATTGGCAAAAATAATCTCTGCCTCTGCGCCGCACTCGCGGATCAGGTCGCCGTAATACTGGACGTAGTCAACACCCGTGAATTCGTGAACGTTGCTGCCGAAGAGTTCGCGATAGCGCTCCAGTGTAAGGACATCGCTGTAGGGATTGATGCCTGCCGCATCAATCTTGTCAAGGCTGATCAGCTGGTTGCCGACTTCATCGGAGGGATAGCTGAGCATCAGCACGACTTTCTTTGCGCCCATTGCAATTCCGCGAAGGCAGATCGCAAAACGGTTTCTGGATGTGATAGGGAAAATAACGCCGACGGTTTCTCCGCCGAGCTTTTCGCGGACATCCTGTGCAATGTCCTCTACAGTGCAGTAATTGCCCTGCGCGCGGGCAACAATAGACTCAGTAACGGCGATTACATCCCGGTCACGGATTGCAAAGCCCTCTGACTCAGCGGCCTCCAGTACGCTGGAGGTTACAATCGATGCCAGGTCATCGCCCTCACGGATAATCGGGCAGCGGATACCGCGGGATACGGTACCGACTCTTCTTTCTTTTCTTTCCACGGTTAAACTCCTCTCTGTACAAGCGGGCATATACAAAAAACCCGCACTATTATATAACGTTCGGGTTAAGGATTGCCACTGGAAATATTGTTTTCTCCGATCACGCCCTTTTTCTTCAGCCATTCGGACGGAACGCAGCCGTATACGGATTTGAAATGGCTTGAAAAGTTGCTCGGGGAACAGAAATTCAGCCGTTCACTGATCTCCCTGACAGTCAGCCTGCTGCCGAGCAGAAGATCGGCAGCCCGCTCCAGCCTGCGGCACATGACATAGGTGCCGACGGGCGATCCCGTCTCCTCCTTAAATCTCCGACACAGATAGCTCTCCGAATACTTTGTATGTTCTGCGATTCTGCCGATGGAAGGGTTCTCCTCCAGATGAAGATCGATGTAGTCGCAGGCCTCGCGGATCGGTCTGGAGAGAGCACTGCTGCGGATCCGGTGGACGCGTGTGACGTAGTCGTCCTGCATTGTGCGCGCAAGAGTCTGGAGTTCCTGCAGATTCTTGCAGGTCTCAACACTCTGGAAATAATGATCCGCGATAGTCATGGATATTTCCGGAGAAAGGCCTCCTTCGATAGCCGCGCGGGAGAACAGGACAATACAGACCAGAACCGCGTTTTTCATCTGCTGCAGGGGATTGCTTGAGAGCTTTCCGATGTTTCCGGTTATTGCAATGCGGCTCATGTGCTTTTGAATTCCGAGATTCCCTTCCCTCACCATACGCACCATTTCCTGCTCCATGGCATAGGTGCCGTGAATATCAGCGTGGCCCTTTGCGGCGCTTGCCGGGAGCATTTCCGCCTCCTCGCTCTCCTGGTAATGCATGTCACTGACGGTAATGCGTTCTCCCGTGATGCAGTAATACAGCATGATGACATATTCGTAGCACCGGCTCTGTGACAGGATCGGAAGGCTCCGCAGAAGGCTCTCTGCCTGCCTGCGTACTGAGGCGGCAGGCCTTAGCCCGGAGATTGCGTTTGCCAGCATCCGGTCTGTCAGGTCGGACGAAAAGAAAGGCCCGAGAATAAAGATTCTTCCCCAGCCTTCCCCTTCGCTGTGCGGAACCGCAGCCCACATAAGCCCGAACGAATTGGTCATAATGATGGGTTTGCCATGCTTCCCGGCGTAAGTCAGCAGGGTCTTACGGCTGTCTCCTGACAAAAACAGATGCTGGGCGATTTCAGCTTCGGGACAGTTCGTCTCAAGCAGATTGAGATTCATGTCAAAGGTCCAGAAATAGAGATTGTGACAGCACAGTACCATTTCCCGAAACAGGGAGATACGTTCTTCAAGCTCCATGAGTCATGTCCTTTCAAAACCTCTTGTATTTTCCCCGGATCCTGCCGTGGATGCAGGGCGGCGGGGTATTTTTCAGTACAGGATCAGCTTCATTTTAGCATCAGAATCCTGCTGTATATACACTGATTTTGACTTTTATTTCAGAAAGATCAAAATCAGTGTATGTTTATCCCGGTTCACTGCTTGCCGGCCAGGTCCGCTTATGGCATAAATACAGTCAGGCATATCAGGCAAAGCCTGCGGAAAAGAAGGCAAAGGAAGAAGCAAAGGCAGTAAAAAGGAATAAAAAGAAATAATCAGCCGATTACTGTGCAACAGGAGGAAGGATCATGCAAAAGCAGCTGTTTACGAAAGACTGGACATGCAACGGAAAACCGGTAACGCTCCCGCATGACGCGCAGATTACGGAAAAGCGCGGCGCAGACGTTTCCAACGGCGGACACGGCTATTTTCCCGGAGGCATCTATACCTATGAGAAGAAATTCACCGCACCCGCCGAGTGGGCGGGCAGGGATATCCTGATCGAGTTTGAGGGCGTGTATAAGAATGCGTCTGTGAGCCTTAACGGGAGGGAGCTTTGCTATCATCCCTACGGCTACACCGGCTTCTTTGTAGAGCTGAGCGGCCTCGAGGAAGGGAAGGAAAATACCCTGACGGTTGTTGCCGACAACTCAAAGCTCCCCAACTCACGCTGGTACTCCGGCGCAGGCATCTACCGCCCGGTTTGGCTGTATGTCTGCGAAAAGGAAGGTCTTCGCCCGGAGAGCGTGAAGATCAGCACGGTATCAATCGATCCTGCAGTAATCCGGATTGAGGCGCCGGTCCCCGTAAAGGCAGATATCGACGGCATCAAAGGCGAGGGGACGGATTTTGAGATGACCATCCCGGACGCAAAGCTCTGGAGCGATGAGACGCCTTACCTTTATACGGCGAAAATCACGGCGGGAGAGTCCGATACCACGGAAGTGACCTTCGGCATCCGCAGGATCACATGGTCGAATAAGGGGCTTTTTATCAACGGAAGGGAAACGCTCCTTCGCGGCGGCTGTGTCCATCACGACAACGGGATTCTTGGAGCCGCGACCTATGACGAGAGCGAGGAGCGCAGGGTGAGGATTCTGAAGGAGAACGGCTTCAACGCGATCCGCTCCTCCCACAATCCCGCATCGAGAGCTCTCCTTGAAGCGTGCGATCGCCTTGGCATGTATGTCATGGATGAGACGTTCGACATGTGGTACAACCGCAAGAATCCATATGACTACGGCATTGACTTTAACGAATGGTGGGAAAAGGATACAGCTGCCATGGTAAACAGGGACTTCAATCATCCCTCGGTTATTCTGTATTCCATCGGCAACGAGGTGGCCGAGCCCTGCGAGCAGAAAGGAATCGAGGCGGGACGGAAGATGGTGGAACTGTGCCATCGGATGGATCCGACGCGTCCGGTTACCTGTGGAACGAACCTGATGATCATCGGCCGCGCAGCCAAAGGACAGGGCATCTATCAGGACGGAGAGCAGAAAACCGGCGCGGGAGAGGGCAAAAAGGAAAAGGAAGGCCAGAACGCCTCCCTCATGTTTAACATCATGGCTTCCTTTGTCGGTTCCGGCATGAACAAGGGCGGCAATTCGAAGAGAGTGGATGAGCTGACCACGCCGTTCCTTGATTCCCTTGACATTGCAGGCTACAACTACGGCTCAGGGCGCTACCCGCTGGAGGGAAAGGCGCATCCTGACCGCGTTGTTTTCGGAAGCGAAACCTTCCCGCAGGATATCTGGAAGAACTGGCAGATGGTGAAAAAGTATCCCTATCTTGTCGGAGATTTTATGTGGACGAGCTGGGATTATCTCGGCGAGGCGGGAATCGGCGCGTGGAGCTACACGGGAGGAATGCCGTTTAACCGCCCGTACCCCTGGCTCCTTGCCGGAGCGGGAGTAATCGATATTCTCGGAAACCCGGACGGCAGCTGCAAATATGCAGGGACGGTATGGGGACTGCAGGACAATCCCGTCATCGCGGTCCGGCCTGTAAACCATCCCGGCGTGCGCGTCAGCAAGTCTGTCTGGAGGGGCACCAACGCAGTCCTTTCCTGGAGCTGGGCCGGCTGCAGCGGAAATAAAGCCGTGGTCGAGGTTTATTCTGACCAGGCGGAGGCGGAGCTGTTTATCAACGGCAAATCGGCCGGAAGGAAAAAGCTAAAAGAATGCAGGGCGATTTTCAAAGTGAAGTATGAACCCGGAACAGTCACGGCGGCCGCCTATGACGCGTCCGGCAGGGAAACCGGCAGGAGCGAGCTCTGCTCCGCAGACTCCGGGCTGACAGTTGCGGTAAGGCCGGAGAAAACAGTTGCAAAGCCGGGTGAGATCATCTACGTGCCGGTCAATATCGAGGGCTCCAACGGCGTCGTGGAATCCGCCGCCGACCGGCTCCTTAACGTGACCGTGGAGGGCGGAGAGCTCCTTGCCTTCGGCAGCGCCAATCCCTGCACTGAGGAACAGTACCATACCGGAAGTTTTACGACCTATTACGGCCATGCGCTGGCCATTGTCCGCGCAGGAGAGAGCGGGAGCGTTAAGATTACCGCGGGCGGCGGCAGTATGAGCGGCAGCGCGGAAATAACAATAAAGTGAGGCCTTTCTATGAGAGCGATCCGTTTACAGGTGGAATATCTGACAAAACCGCTGGGACTGGGAAACCGGAAGCCGCGCTTTTACTGGAACGCGGAAGGCGGCGTGACGCAGACTGCTTACCGGATTATCTGCACCCGTGACAATGAGACGGTCTGGGACAGCGGGAAGGTGGAGAGCAGTTCCATGACCCACATTCCGTATGAGGGCAGCGCCCTTAACAGCAGGGACACGGTGGACTGGTCCGTCCGGCTCTGGGACGAGAACGGCGAGCCCGGAGAAGTGTCTGAGAGCAGTTTTGAGATGGGCCTTCTGGAGATGTCCGACTGGACGGCAAAATGGATTGCCGGCGATTACAGACCGGTTTCCGGCCGCCGGTATTCCGCCGACTGCTTTAAAAAGGACTTCACGGCACAGGGGAAAATAAAGAAGGCCCGTCTCTACGCGGCTGCCCGGGGAATTTACGACGTAACCATAGACGGGCACAGGATCGAAGATTTCATTCTTGCACCCGGTGCGACGGATTACCGGAAGCGCATCCAGGTGCAGACCTATGATGTGACAGAGCTTATAAAAGAGAACAGTACCATCGAGCTTCGCCTCGCCGACGGGTGGTTTCGCGGGAGCATTGCTGCATACGGCGTGACCAACGTCTTTGGCATGCAGACCAGCGTGACGGCGCAGCTCGAGATCACCTATGCGGACGGCAGGAGAGATGTTATCGGCACGGATGATACCTGGAACTGGAGCAATGACGGTCCGGTCCGCTTCGCTGATCTTAAGGACGGCGAGGTATATAACGCGATGATGAAGCCGGGCTACGGCGGCACGGCCAGGCTGGCCGAAGCGCCGAAGGGCGTAATACTCTGCCCCTCCGACAATGTGCCGGTAAAAGAGCACGAGCGCTTTACGCCGGTGCTCCTTCCCGGTAAGGTCCTGGATTTCGGCCAGAATATCGCCGGCTATCTCGAGTTTTGCATAAAGGGCAGGAAAGGACAGCGCATCCGCATTGTCTGCAGCGAGCTGTATGACGGGAAGGAGCAGAAGGTCATTCCCAACGCCTGCGAGATACGGCCTGCGGGCGGCTGGACGCAGACAAAGCTCATTAAAAAGCTGACGACAAACAAGGTCAGCGGGGAAACAGCAATTACCCCTCTGCAGGAGATACTGTTTACCTGCTCGGGCGGAGAGGATCATTACAAGACGAGTTTTTCTGTCTTTGGCTTCCGCTATGCCCAGGTGATCGGCGACATTGAGCCGGACCCGAAGTATTTCACTGCCATCGCGCTTTATTCCGACCTGGAGCAGACAGGCGACTTTACCTGCTCGGACGAGCGGGTCAATCAGCTGGTGAAGAATACACGCTGGAGCATGAAGGGGAACTTCCTCGATGTGCCCACCGACTGCCCGACGCGCGAGCGCCTCGGCTGGACGGGCGATGCCCAGGTCTTTTTCCGGACCGGCGCGTACTTTATGAATACTGCGCCTTTCTTCCGGAAATGGCTGCGGGATGTGGAGGATTCGCAGTATAAGAACGGCCTCATCCCCGCGGTTGTGCCTTATAACGGCGTCGAGATGATGTACAAGGCAACCGGATCGTCTGTCGGCTGGGCAGATGCCATTTACCTGGTACCGTACCGGTATTATCTTTGCTATGGCGACAAATCGGTTCTTGCCGGGTGCTGGCCCATGATGAAAAAATATGCAGACTATCTCCTGAAGGCCAGGGAGAAGGACGGTCACTATGAAAAAGGCGTTCACCTTGGCGAGTGGCTGGAGCCGGAGGAATTTCGCGACAAGGTCTACGGGGCCAAGGCAAAGCACCCCGAAGAGTGCACGGCATACCTGTATCTTGCCATGACAACCATGGCAGAGATTGCGGATATTCTCGGAAAGCCGGGAGAGGAGTACAGGGCCGCGGCAGCGCAGGCAAAGGCGGCCTACACCCGCTATGCCGATACAGATACGGACCGCCAGGCCAAACTGGTCCGTCCCCTCGCCCTCGGCCTGCTGGATGGCGATGCCGAAAAGAAAGCCCGTGAAAGGCTGGTCAGGGCAGCCGGAAACTATGGCTTTCGTGTGGGAACCGGATTTCTTTCAACGCCCTTCCTTTTGGGCGAACTCACAAAAGCGGGAGCAGCGGATGCGGCGTACAGGGTCCTGCTGAATACAGAAAAGCCGGGCTGGCTTTATGAGGTCCTTCAGGGCGCGACCACCGTGTGGGAGACCTGGGAGGGATATACAGGAAAGGGCGACTGCGGAAGCCTGAACCATTATTCGCCCGGTGCGGTCTGTGAATGGCTCTTTGACAGCTGCGCCGGAATCCGCGTAGAAGGTGAGAATCACTTCGTTATAGAACCTGTCCCGGGAGAAGAACTGACCCATGCATGGGCGGGCTTTACGAGCCTTTACGGCAGGGTCGAAAGCAGCTGGGAAAAGACAGGGGAAGGCATCCGGTATACCGTAACGATCCCCGCCAACTGCACCGCACAGGTCCGCCTCCCCGGAAGGGAGCCGGTACAAATTGCGGCAGGGACACATACATTCTGACAGACAGCATTTCGCGGGCGCCAAAGAGAGAGAATCTCCCGGGCAGGATAACGGAATATCCTTTATAATGAATACAGAGTCTGCGGCATATGATGCTGCGGGGAATCTGTATCTGAGGTGAGAAGGATGTGCGGCCGGTACTGGATTGAAGAGACGGAGGAAATGCGCGCGGCAGCGGAGGAGATGAACCGCTCCCTGCTGCTCTCAAGGTGGCAGAATGCGGGCGCTGTCAAAACCTCCGGTGAGATAAGGCCTGCGGACATTGCGCCCGTGATCGCTCCGAGCCGCAGAGGCGGCAGGGCGGTATTTCCCATGAAATGGGGCTATTCGGGGAAGAGTCTCCTGATAAACGCAAGGGCGGAGACAGCCGCACAGAAAATGACTTTTAAGGAGGACTGGCTTTCGCACCGCTGCATCGTCCCCGCATCCTGGTATTTTGAGTGGGAACATTATAAGGATAAAGGCGGCAGGCCCCGGACCGGCAGTAAATATGCGATCCGGCCGAAGAACAGCGGTGCGACGTGGCTGTGCGGCCTTTACCGGATTGAAAACGGGCTGCCGTATTTTGTGATACTGACGCGGGAGTCCGGCGAGGGCATCCGTTTTATTCATGACCGGATGCCTCTTATCATGCCGGATGACCTGGTCAATGACTGGATCAGGCCGGACTTAAAGCCGGAAGAACTCCTGCCGTATGCGCTGACGGATATGAGCTGGACTGCAGATAATCCCTTGCGTTAAAGCTCTCATCTGTCTCAATTATAGCTGCCGTCAATGATCTGGACGGTGTTCACAAGATAGGAAAAGCGCCGCCCGAAGCCTTCCGAGCCTTCAATGGCACAGTGGGATCTCGCGATAATGCTGCCTGATAATCTCATAATCCTCGGAAAGCTCCCTGCTGACGGATTCTGCGGCAGTCTCCGCATCCTCGGCGGAGTGCCATATTTCCAGATAATAGTCAGGGTTTGCGGGATCGTCATAGACGGAGACAAAACGTTCAAGGTCCCCTTCGCTCCGGCGCGAAAACATTTCGTAATCGTAATCCATCTCTATCCCGATCTGATTATTCACGATGTGCTCATACTGCACAGTCTCTTCCATGCCCTCGATACTGATCGTAGTCTCGAATCGCTCGCCGTCCTTTCTGAGGGTACCTGCAGAAGCCGCAGAAGATTCTGCAGCGGATTCATCAGGCGTTTCGGCGGCGGGTGCTGCGGCAGTTTCGGATGAGCTTCCCGGAATGGGAGACCAGCCGGCTGACTCAAAGCCTCCTGCGAAAGTCTCCGTCGGGTGAGATTTTTTGGACATACGGCGGAAGATGCCGCATAATGATCTCAAAATCGGCAGGGAGGTGCAGCATATGCCGTTCAGTATTATTCGGGATGACATCACAAAGGTAAGGGCAGACGCCATCGTCAATACAGCCAATCCGCAGCCAAGGTATGCCGCCGGTACGGACGCGGCTGTCTATATGGCGGCAGGGGCACAGGAGCTCCTTGCCGAGAGAAGGAAAATAGGGCCGATCTCGCCCGGCGAGGCCGCGGTTACCGCTGCTTTTTCGCTGCCTGCAAAATACATCATCCATACGGTCGGCCCGGAATGGATTGACGGAGAGCACGGCGAATATGAGATTCTGCGCTCCTGCTACCGCAAGTCCATGCTGCTGGCAGATCAGCTCGGGTGCGGGAGCATTGCTTTCCCCCTGATTGCGACCGGCGTCTACGGATTTCCGAAGGACCGCGCCCTGGAGATCGCCCTGTCTGTCATAAAAGAGCATCTGGAGGATTCGGACCTGGATGTCATTCTGGTTGTCTTCGACCGCAGCTCCTACCAGATCGCCTCAGGCCTTGTGGAACAGGCCCTGGAATACATCGATGAGAACTATGTCGCGGCGCAGCTTTGTGAGGAGTACGGGGCCCCGTCCGCCGGGGCCGGTGCAGGGCGAAGAAGGACTGAGAGGAGACGCATCCGCGAAAACCTGAACTTCGGCGGGCTCTTCAAGGAAGCCGCACCGTCAGCTGCGATGCCATATGAAGGAGCGGCTGACGAACCTGCATCTGCAATGCCTTATGAAGAAGCAGCTGCCGCGCCGGAAGAGTATGCAAAAAAGCCTTCTCTTGAGTTTGCGGTCAGGAATCTGGGAGAGAGCTTCCAGGCAAGGCTCCTGCGCATGATCGATGAGCGCGGCATGACCGATCCCGAGGTCTATAAGCGCGCGAACCTGGACCGCAAGCTTTTTTCAAAGATCCGGTGCAATGAGGATTACATCCCGAAGAAAAAGACGATCATTGCCCTTGCGATTGCGCTGCGGCTGAATCTCGATGACACGAAGGACCTTCTTGCGAGCGCGGGGCTCGCGCTGACAAACAGCAGCAAGTCCGACGTGATACTGAGCTTCTGCATAGAGAACGGCATCTACGATATCTTTGAAGTCAATGCGCTCCTCTTTAAATTTGACGAGCCGGTCCTTGGCTGACCTGTGATTAATGTCGCTTTGCAGGCGACCTTACGGGAGAGCCCGAAAGCTATACTTGCATTATCAAAAGCAAGGAGGGCTTTCAAAATGAAGAACAAACTGACAGAACTGGTAATGATCCTGGACAGAAGCGGATCCATGGGAGGACTTGAGAGCGATACCATCGGCGGCTACAACAGCATGCTGAAAAAGCAGATGGAAACGGAAGGCGAGGTGCTGGTTTCCACCGTGCTGTTCGACGACGTCAGCGAGGTGCTCTTTGACCGTGTGCCGCTTTCGAAGATGCCGCAGATGACAGAAAAGGACTACTATGTCCGCGGCTGCACGGCGCTCCTGGACGCTGTGGGAGGGGCGATTCACCACATCGGAAACGTCCACAAATATGCCCGGGAGGAGGACCGGCCGGAGAAAACAATCTTTGTCATCACCACGGACGGCCTTGAGAATGCCAGCCGCAGGTATACCTATGACCGCGTAAAGAAGATGGTTGAGCGGCAGAAGGAAAAGTACGGCTGGGAGTTTCTCTTCCTCGGAGCCAACATCGACGCCATCGAGACTGCGGACCGGTTCGGCATATCCGCCGACAGGGCTGCGAATTATCACAGCGACCACAAGGGCACCGCTTTGAATTACACAGTGCTTGCGGAAACAATCTGTGAGATGCGCTCGAGCGCAGCACCGGTCGGAGCGGCGTGGAAACAGAGGATCGAGGAAGACTTTAACGAGCGCGCGGAAGGAGATGAGGACTGATGTACGGAGCAATTCTGGGCGATATCATCGGCAGCCCCTATGAGTTCGACAGGGGAAACAAGTCGAAGGATTTCCCTCTTTTCATACGAAGCAGTGAATATACGGATGATTCCGTAATGACGGTCGCTGTTGCACAGGCTCTTCTTGACGGGCTTTCCGATACGGATAACAGCGTAACACAGAAGAGGATCGTCTCCTCCATGCAGAAATGGGGCAGGAGATATCCGGACGCCGGGTACGGCGCGAGATTCATCCACTGGCTGTTTGCCGCAAAGCCGGAGCCCTACGGCAGCTACGGGAATGGCTCGGCAATGCGGGTTTCATCCGCGGGCTGGCTGTATGACACACTGGAAAAGACAGAGCAGATGGCAGAGCTGACAGCGAAGGTAACCCACAATCATCCCGAGGGGATCAAAGGCGCTGTGGTTACGGCAGGGATTATTTTCCTTTCGCGAAACGGGGCGTCAAAAGAAGAGATCCGCGCCTATGCGCAGGAAAAGGGATATGACCTGTCCCGCACCTGCGACGAGATCCGGCCCGGCTACCGTCATGTGGAAAGCTGCCAGGAGACCGTGCCGGAGGCGATTACGGCTTTCCTTGAGGGGACGGATTTCGAGGATGTGATTCGCACGGCGGTTTCACTCGGCGGGGACTGCGACACCTTAACCTGCATCGCGGGTTCGATGGCGGAAGCGTTCTACGGTATTCCCGCAGAACTTAAGGAAGAGTGCATAAAACGCATTCCGGAGGATATGTCAAAAATACTGCTCCGCTTTGACGGGCAAAGAGGAGCAGTTAGCTGACATTTACGGGATTTCCGAGAGTTTTGCCTCAACGGCTGACTGAAGATCCGTTACGGCGGACATGGCCTTGTCCATGTCCGTCTTTTTCGTGTAATAATAAAATTTGATTTTCGGTTCTGTTCCGGAGGGCCTCATTGCAAACCAGCTGCCGTCCGAAAGATAATAAATCAGCACATTTGAGGGCGGTATATCCTCATGGCCGTCTTTATAATCGATGACCTTATCTACTGTAAAGGTGCCGAACCTTTCGGGGGTGTCCTCGCGGAAGGCCTCCATGATGCGGCGGATGCGGGCGGCGCCTTCCTGCCCTTTAAGGACGAGCGATGTGAAGCGCTCCGCAAAGAAGCCGTATTTTTCATACAGGGAAGACAGATAATCCCGTACAGTGGTGTTATTCTTTCTGCACCATGCCGCCAGCTCGGCCATAAGGATTCCGGCCGTGACGCCGTCTTTATCGCGGACGGCATCGCCGGGGGCGCAGCCGATGCTCTCCTCATAACCGAAGAAGTAGGAGAAGCCCTGCTTTTCCATGCGCGGTATTACGCCGCAGATATTTTTAAAGCCGGTCAGCGCTTCAAAGACACGGATCCCGTAGTTTTCACAGATCGTTTTTCCGAAATCGCCGGTTACGATCGACTTGATCATGGCGGGCTTTTCGGGAAGAGTCCCGTTTTCCGCCATGCTCTGCGCAAGGTAGGCGATTAACAGGGCACCGGTCTGGTTGCCGTTGAGGGCAGTGTATCCGCCTTTTCCGTCCGATATTTCCACCGCCATCCGGTCCCCGTCGGGGTCCGTTGCGATCAGAAGCTCTGCACCCGTCTTTTTCCCGAGCGCCTCTGCCAGTGCAAACGCTTTGGGATCCTCGGGATTCGGATATCCGACGGTTGTAAAATCAGGATCCGGGTCCTTCTGCTCGGGGACAAGAGTAAAAGCGGTAAAGCCTTCTTCCTCTGCGATCCGGGCCATGGCGGCGCTCGCCGCGCCGTTTAACGGGGTATAGACGATATTGACACTCCGGTCAAGCTCATCGTCCCTTCTCATGCGCATGGACAGGACATAGTCATAATAGCTTCTGTCCATATCTTCGCCGAGCCAGACAAGAAGCCCGGCTGCCTCTGCCTCGCGGGCGGAGAGTACCGGGAAGCTGTCCGGAAGGTCAAGTGCTTCGATTTTCCTGAGCATGCCGTCCGAGACATCGCCGGAAATCTGTGCGCCGTCCTGCCAGTAGACCTTATAGCCGTTGTATTCCTTCGGGTTGTGGCTTGCCGTCATATTGATTCCGGAAACCGCGCCGAGCTTTCGGATCGCGAAGGAGAGCTCGGGAGTGGGTCTCAGCTCCGGAAAGAGATAGACGCGGATACCGTTTGCGGCTAGGATCCCGGCGGCCAGCTCCGAGAACTCCTTCGAATGATGCCTGCAGTCATAGGCGATGACGACCCCGCGAAGAGGATCCTCCCCGGACTCTTTGATATAGTCGGCAATGCCCTGCGTCGCCCTGCCGACCGTCAGGCGGTTCATGCGGTTGGTTCCTGCGCCGCAGATACCGCGAAGGCCCGCCGTACCGAAGACGATATCCTGATAGAAGCAGTCCGTGACGGCCTCTTTGTTATCTTTTATTGCCAGAAGCTCCTGATATAAAGGATCCGAAGGCGGCAGCTTTGCGAGCCATTCTTCGTACTTCTGCAGAGCCATATCCTGCGAATTCATGAGAACACCTCCTATAAGAGCCCCTTATACCGGTAATAGAGAAAGATCGCCAGTGCGGAGACTGCGGTCAGGCACGCGAGGATGATCCAGTCGCGCTTAGTGACCTTAAGACTCGTGGTGCCGGTAAAGGTCAGATCCATCCGGTTGGTGAAGGGCAGAACTGCGTTGAACAAAACAACCAGGATCAGAGTCTGGACCGGGAACAGCACCAGGTTCTTCACCATCCGGGGGATCGTAAAGAACTGATACGATTTGCCAAGAATCAATTTGTAATAGTAGATCATGATGACCGGGCTGATCATGAGATTGACAATGACGGTGACCGCAAAGCGTCCCAGCATCACGCGAAGAGTCGAGATTTTTGCCCGGTAATAGAAGAGGGCAAAAAGGACTCCTCCCGCAATCTCTTCAAAGATAAACGGGAAAAAATAGGTGCCGCTGGGAAACAGGAGAGCGCCGGCCGTATCACTGACGGCAGAGGTCAGGACTGCCATGACCGGACCGTAAATCATCGATCCGAGCGCGTTGATGATAAAGCCGAAGGTAATATTCAGATTCGGCCCGATCGGGATCTGGAGTGATTTTACGGCAATGCGAAGTGCGGTGAGCACTCCCGCCAGCACCAGCATCCTGGTAGATTTGAGCTCGCCGGCGGCAAGCTTCCAGTAGTGCGCTCCGAAAGGAGCTTTAAAAAGTGATCTGTCCATAAAAAATCCTTTCTTCGTCCGGCAGTCCCGTAGGGAAACGGGATAATACCGCACTTAAGAAAGGATGTCTTCACAACTGTCATGACGGATTCCGAGTGCGGCAGCGGGATGCGAACCTTATACTGCAGACCCGGCCGCCGATGCTTCTGCACCAGAGCCGGTCTTTTCGTTCAGAAAACAACTCCCCGTTTTTCTGACACTCACGCATGCCGAACCTGCCGGCCTGCGCCACACATAAAATCCTACTCTGCCATATATGACGATTTCAGTGTAACAGCTTGAATCTTATTGTCAAGCATAACCTCCCGGGAACCGGGAGGGCGGATCAGGAGAGGCTCTCCGGTCCGAAACTGAGCGGCAGGAGCTCTTCTAAAGTCTTCTCGATGTAGTCCTCGGGGGATCTGGCCATAATAACCAGCATATCTTCAGGGGCGCAGAACTCTCGCATAACCTGGCGGCAGATGCCGCACGGGCTGCAGTAATCGGAAATCTGTCCGTTTGCGCCGCCGACAATCGCGACTGCGCGGATTACGCGCTCACCTTCGGCAACAGCGCTGAAAATAGCATTTCTTTCCGCGCACAGGCCCGCGGGATACGAGGCGTTCTCTACATTGACGCCGGTAAATATCCTGCCGGAGCCGCATAACACGGCGGCGGCCACGTTGAAATTGGAATACGGCGCGTAGGAATTCCCGATGACGCC
>CADBPC010000050.1 GCA_902796425.1 uncultured Lachnospiraceae bacterium | reverse complement strand
TGTGGAAATGCGGGTTCGACTCCCGCTGGGGTGATCAAAGCAGGTGTCTGGTGACATAAATCAATAGTTTATATTACCTGACACCTATGCTGGACACATACAGCAAAGCAAGCCAAAGGCACCATGACTTTTAACCATGTTTTTAACGTGTCCTGATTTTAATTACTGCAAAGTGGCTCGATCCGGAAATTAAAGGGTCATGAATCAAAATGAATCTGACAGATCAGAGTTCGGTTCCCGCCGGGGTGCTTTATTGGAAAGGAGGAAGGAAAATGTTCACGAGCCCAACATATGGAAAACTGAATATTCAGGATATCCCAGAGAAAATCCGGATCTTCTTTGAGAAGCACGAGCAGTACGGTGCGCCGGTACAGATCATTGTTGGGACGGACTCTCAGAATTTTGACCAGACCAAAGTTGTCTCGGTGATCGCTGTGATTTGTGAGGGACATGGAGGAATCTTCTTCTACGAGGTGACAAGAAAACCGATCATCAAAGATGTGCGCACTAAGCTTCACGAAGAGACAAATGACAGTCTGCAGGTCGCAGAGCAGCTGGTCGGGATCATGGAGAGTGAGGAAAAATACGAAGAGATGTACCTGAACTGCCCGATCTCCATCCACATCGATGCAGGAAACAGCACAAAGGGAAAGACCAGAGAACTGATCCCTGAACTGGTCGGCTGGATCAAGTCCTGCGGCTACAGCTGCCAGGTCAAACCGGACAGCTTCGTGGCAAGTACTATTGCTGACAGGATTTCGAAGTGAAAAGTTCAGAAAAGTTGCAGGAGGGGGTGACCGGAAAGGTCAGCCCCTTCTTCTGCTGTTAGGAATATGGCTTGTCTCTTGCCTCCTGGTTTGCAAGAATCAGTTGTTCCATCTTGTCCGGAGTATCCGCCCCGGATGTCGAATAAAAACAAACTTTTCTACGTCCATATTCTATCTGCATTAGATTACGCTATAATGAAAAGTGTTCTCCGAAATATACCAAATCTGTAACCTGTTATCCTTTTCCTCTCGGGAGCTATTCACGCAACAATAAGAAGGAGACCTATGATACTCTATCATACAAGCAACTCTGAAATAAGAGTTCCGGATATCCGCCATGGGCGTGTGAACGCAGATTTCGGACAAGGGTTTTACCTGACACCGGATCAGGATTTTGGCTGCCGCTGGGCGTGGCAGGACGCGGTCTTAAACAGGTATGAGCTTGACATGACGAGGCTGCGTGTTCATACATTTTCCCGCGCTGCCGATTGGTTTGAGTATATCTTCCACAACAGAAGGGCGGAAGATTTGATCGATGCTGATGTTGTGATCGGACCGATTGCCAATGATACGATCTTTGAGACATTAGGGATCATTTCCAGCGGCTACCTGAAACCAGAAGAGGCTCTGCAGCTTCTGATGATCGGGCCGGAGTATACGCAGGTCGCGATCAAGACGCAGAAGGCGGCAGACCAACTGAAGTGGATCGGTGCGGAGAAGATTACCGGTGTGGAGGCATACAAGGCGTCACTGAAAAGAGAGCAGGAGGAGTACCAGGAGCAATTCGCCGCGGCGATGATGAGGATGGGGTAAGTCTTCTTTGTTCAGGATCCTGCCGGTGTAACCATTCAGTTAATGAACATAGAGCTGCGGGAGATCTGCAGCCGAATAACTGTACTAAGCGCAAGAGAGAGTAACACAAATGAGCAAAAAAGTGCTGATCATGAATACAGGTGGGACGCTGGCGTCAGTTGTCAAGGAGCACGGGCTTACTCCGGGATTGACAACAGAGTCCATGGAACGAGAACTGCACATTGTAGCCGGGGAAGCGCAGCTGACCATGCAGGAATTCTCATCGCTGGACAGCGCAAACATATTTCCGGAGGACTGGGCGAGCCTTGCGCAGGCCATAAGCCGGCAGAGAAAATGCTTTGACGGGATTGTGGTGATCCATGGAACAGACACTCTGGCATATACGTCGTCAATGCTGTCGTTTATGCTTCAAAATATTAATATACCTGTTGTGATCACCGGCAGCCAGCTTTCCATTTCAAACCCCGTCGCGGAC
>CADBPC010000049.1 GCA_902796425.1 uncultured Lachnospiraceae bacterium | reverse complement strand
TAGCTCAGGTGGTAGAGCACTTGACTTTTAATCAAGTTGTCGCGGGTTCGAGTCCCGCATCGCTCATAATCTTTACTATTCAGGAACAGGCAGAAATGCCTGTTCTTTCTGCATACGGCGAAAGCCGCGACAGTATGCATTCGCAGGATGCTTAATGTCGGCATGGCTCAGCATAGTTTACCCTTACCGTTGTTCCTCCCCGTGTTATAATAGAATACGGCTGCCCGGGCCGATCCGGCCATCGCAGCGCGCCCGGTGCTTTCGGAGTATCCGGGCTGAAGGAAGGAGAGTCAGATCCAGGAGGAATCTATGGCAGACAGTATCAGGACAGTAGGAGTATTGACAAGCGGCGGAGACGCGCCGGGAATGAACGCGGCGATCCGTGCGAGTGTTCGCGAATGCATCAACAGAGGACTCAGGGTCAAGGGCATACAGCGAGGCTATTCCGGTCTGTTAAATGAAGAAATCATAGATATGGACAAGCACAGCGTCTCCGATATTATCCAGCGGGGCGGTACTATCCTTGGGACGGCCAGGTGCGAGGAAATGCGCACGGAGGAAGGCGTTCTTGAGGCGGCTGAGATCTGCCGCAGGCATGAGATCGACGGACTCATTGTAATAGGAGGAGACGGATCCTACAGAGGCGCCCTGGAGCTGTCACGAAAAGGCATCAATGCGATCGGGATACCCGGAACCATAGATCTGGACATCGCCTGCAGCGACTACACGATCGGGTTTGATACGGCGATCAATACGGCAATGCAGGCTATCGACAAGGTCCGTGACACATCATCTTCCCACGAGCGCTGCAGTATTATCGAGGTCATGGGGAGAAATGCCGGCTACATCGCCCTTTGGTGCGGCATAGCCAACGGCGCCGAGGACATCCTGCTCCCCGAGAAGTACGATTACGACGAACAGAAAATCGTCGATAATATCATTAATAACCGTAAGCACGGAAAGAGACACCATATCATCATCAACGCCGAGGGAATCGGCCATTCGACCTCCATGGCAAGGAGAATCGAGGCGGCGACCGGGATTGAAACCAGGGCTACGATTCTCGGATACATGCAGCGCGGCGGCTCGCCGTCCTGTAAGGACCGCTTCTACGGCTCCATCATGGGCTCGAGAGCAGCGCAGATCATGGCGGAGGGCAAACAGAACCGTGTGGTAGCGCTCCAAAAGGGCGAGATTGTGGACATCGATATTGAAGAAGCACTGCAGATGCAGAAGAGCATACCGGAATACCAGTATGAAATCAGTATCGCGCTGTCCAGATATTGACATTTATTGACAGGAAAGACAGGAGACGGATGGAACGGATTACGTCAGTCGGCAACGCCAGAATCAAAAGACTGGTCAGCCTGCGCCAGAAAGCCAGGACGCGCAGGGAGATGAAGTCCTTTGTAATAGAAGGAATCCGGCTTTTCCTGGATACTCCGGAGAGCTTTATCCGGGAAATTTACATTGATGAGAATTACCTCTCTGAGGTTCATGAAGCCGCAATCCTTGACAGACTTTCGAGACACCAGACTTTTGCTGTAACTCCGGAGGTCTTTGCAAAGGTGTCGGATACAGTTTCGCCGCAGGGAATGCTGGCTGTAGTGAGTATGCCGGAGTATACGGCGGACCGTATCCTTGACGGCGGCAGTCAGCACAGTCACCTGATCCTTCTTCTGGAGGACATACAGGACCCCGGGAATCTGGGTACAATGTTCCGCACTGCAGAGGCTGCGGGGGCGGACGGAATTATCATGACAGGGAACACCGTGGATGTTTTCAATCCGAAGGTTGTGCGGTCCACGATGAGCGCTGTTTTCCGGGTTCCGTTTGTGTATACCGATGACATGGCCGGGACAGTGAGAAAGCTGCAGGAGAGAGGAATCTGGGTTTTTGCCGCGTGTCTCGAGGACTCGGCGGATTACGCCGGGGCGGATTATACAAAGAGCTGCGCGGTCCTGATCGGAAACGAGGGCAGCGGGCTGAAAAGGGAAACAATCGCTGCCGCAGGCAGCAGAATAGTCATTCCGATGAAGGGCGAAATCGAATCCCTGAATGCGGCCGTCAGTGCCGCGGTAATATTGTTTGAAGCACAAAGACAGAGAAGAATGCAGTAAAGAGGAGGAGCTTATGGTAATCGGATTTATCGGACTCGGAAATATGGCAAAGGCAATGATCGGCGGAATCCTTAAGAAGGAGCTTGTCAACGCAGACGATATTATCGGCTCCTCCGCGACGATCCCCACAATGGAGAGGATGAAGGAAAAATACGGAATTCATACGGATCCGTCCAATAAGGCGGTGGCGAAAGCGGCGGATATCCTTATCCTTGCGGTAAAGCCGATCAGCCTTCCGGTTGTCCTTGAAGAGATCATGGATGATGTGGATGAAAACAAGATCATCATCAGCATTGCTGCCGGCAAGACTACAAAATGGATCAGCCAGTACTTTACAAAGCCGGTGAAGATTGTCCGCTGCATGCCCAATACGCCCGCACTCGTACAGGAAGGGTGCAGCGCTGTATGCAGGAATGAAAATGTCACGGATGAGGATCTGGACAAGGTCATGCAGATCGTCCGGAGCTTTGGCATGGCAGAGGTTGTCAACGAGAACCTGATGGACGTCGTCGGCGGTGTGAGCGGCTCGTCGCCCGCCTATGTTTTCATGCTGATTGAAGCGATGGCGGATGCCGCGGTAAAGGGCGGCATGCAGAGAAAGCAGGCCTACCGGTTCGCGGCGCAGACCGTGATGGGCAGCGCAAGGCTTATGCTTGAGACAGGAAGACATCCTGCCGAGCTCAAGGATATGGTCTGTTCTCCCGGCGGCACGACAATTGAAGGACTTGAGGTCCTTGAGAAAGAGGGCTTCCGCGGTGCCGTCATGGAGGCGATCGGTGCCTGCATCAGCAAATCCGCTAGACTCTGAGCTGCACGGGCATCCGGGCAGGCACCGGGATCCGGCAGGAAAGAAAATAATTACAGGGAGAAGCTACCACACGATATTGTGGTGGCTTCTTTTTGTATTTCTACATAATGTATAATTTGTTTCCAAATAATTACATCAGATTTGTACAGTTTGACAAATTCAGAATAAAATGCTAGGATATACGCATTCCGGATTAATAATTTCGTAATAATTATCAGGCCGGAGGAAACGGTTTGCTTTTACCGGCGAACCATGGTTATGGAGGAAACTGTGCAAAAGAGAAACGGATATCATGCGGTATTTACGCTGGCGGTCTTGCTGGTGTTGCTGCTGATAATGCCTGAAAAGGTAAAGGCTGCGGAGACAACCAGTCACGCCGAGCTTCTTGCCGACGCGGCACAGACAGTCTTTGCCAGAGCGATAAAAAACGGCGCCGATGCCGAAACGGCACTTGCCCTGGCAAGACAGGCCGTTCATGCGAATGAGGCGAAAGCTTCCCAGGAAGAAGTACAGGAAGTTCCTGCACCTTCAGAGAATGCGCAGGAGCAGGATGAGATCCCGGGCGCAGCCGATTCACAGGCAGCTGCGGAGGATGTTCCCGCCGCTGAAGAACCTGCCGACGAGTCCGGCGCTGCCGGTGCAGTAACAGACGATGAAGCCGCAGCAGATGCGGATCCGGCCAATGTAACGGAGACGGACACAGCACCCGCTCCGGAGATACCGGAAGAGGATGGCGCGGAGGAGGGCGCAGCGGCTTCGGAAAGCCTTCCGGCTGAAACGGATGATTCGGCGGACGTTATCCCGCAGCAGGATGAACCGCAGGCCGGTGAAACGGACACAGCTGAAGCGGGCAGCGAAGAAGACGCCGCAGAGCAGGAACCCGATGCCGCAGACGCTGAGGAAGTTGTCGACACCTTTGAGAAGGCGGCGATCAATGTCCAGGAAGTCTACCAGCAGGCGATTGAGAGCGGATTCGACAAAGAAACTGCAATGAAGCTTGCTTCCGATACGGCGCATGCGCACGGAAAGGCGCTTTATCAGCTGCACCAGGCCAGAGAAGCCCTGGAGCGCAGCAGGAATAAGAACAATGACTATCATGAAGGATATGAGCCGACAGAGGAGGAGATAAGACTCGTCGCAGCTCTTGTATTCTGCGAAGCGGGCAACCAGTGCTACCGCGGCAAGGTGGCGATCAGCAACGTCGTCCTCAACAGGATGAAAAGCGATGAATTCCCCAATAATGTGCGGGCGGTAATCTATCAGCCGGGCCAGTTTGGGCCGGTTACCCTGGGCTGGTATGCCAGGGTCCTCAGGACGAATGAAATTCCCGAGGAGTGCTACAGGGCGGCACGGGACGGACTTGGCGGTGAGACTCCCGCGGGCGATGCGCTCTATTTTGCAAGATCTTATCTGCACCGCGGCGGGCTGATCATCCAGGATCACGCATTCTGGTAAGTAAAGTGCAATCCTTTGATACCTGCATCTGATGCGTGCATTTTCAGTGTGTGATATAATTACCCCGGATACAGAAGCGGGAAAAGGCTGCCTCTGTTTCCGGGGTACTTTCATTTGACTTGCGTACTGTGGAATGAAAGGAGAGATTATGGTATATACCTGGTGTGTTGTACTTGCTGTAATGCTGGTCGTCGAGTTCGCGACGATGGGCCTTACCACGATCTGGTTTGCGGGCGGTGCGCTGATCGCACTGATCCTAAGCCTCCTTAACGTTTCGGCGGGTGTTCAGGTTGCCGTATTTGTTCTGGTATCGGTCGTGCTGCTGATCCTGACAAGACCCTTTGCGCAGAAATTCGTAAACCGGGGCCTGACCCTTACAAATGCGGATGCGCTGGTCGGCCTTGACGGCGTGGCGACATCGGATATCGACAATATCCGCGGAACCGGTTCCGTCCAGATCCGCGGGCAGGAGTGGTCGGCCCGAAGCGTGAAGGACACGGAGATCATCCCGAAGGATACGATCGTCACAGTAAAGGCAATAAGCGGCGTTAAGCTGATAGTTGCGGAAAAAGAGTCACACAGTCATGAAAATGACGGAAAGGAAGAAGAAGTATGATCTATTTACTGATAATCCTGATCCTTATTCTGGCCTTGATTGCGGCATCATGTATTAAAATCGTTCCCCAGGCATACGCTTATGTCGTAGAGCGACTCGGCGCATATCACGACACGTGGCAGGTCGGCCTTCATTTTAAGATACCTGTACTTTACAGGATCGCGAGAAAGGTCAACCTGAAGGAACAGGTCGTTGACTTTCCTCCGCAGCCCGTTATTACAAAAGATAATGTTACGATGCAGATCGACTCGATTGTCTTTTTCCAGATCACGGACCCGAAGCTTTATACCTATGGCGTCGAGGCACCGATCATGGCGATTGAGAACCTGACCGCAACGACACTGCGTAACATCATCGGCGATCTGGAACTGGATGAAACACTTACGTCCCGTGAAACCATCAACGCCAGAATGAGGACAGCGCTTGATGTTGCCACGGACCCCTGGGGCATCCGTGTCACGAGAGTCGAGTTGAAGAATATCACGCCTCCCGCGGCGATCCGCGAGGCAATGGAAAAGCAGATGAAGGCGGAACGTGAGAGACGTGAAGCAATCATCCAGGCAGAAGGATCCAAGAAATCGGCTGTCCTTGTAGCGGAAGGTAAAAAGGAAGCGCAGATTCTTCAGGCAGAGGCGGACAAACGCGCAACTATCCTTGCTGCCGAAGCCCAGAAGGAAAAGATGATCCAGGAATCGGAAGGACGCGCTGAGGCAATCCGCCAGGTCCAGCAGGCGAATGCGGACGGTATCCGCATGATCCGTGAGGCAGGCGCTGATCAATCCGTGCTGACGATCAAGAGCCTTGAGGCATTTGAAAAGGCAGCCGACGGAAAGGCAACCAAGATCATTATCCCTTCCGATCTGCAGGGAATCGCCGGGCTGGCGGCCTCGATCAAAGAGATTGCCGCAAAGGATCCGGAATAAGAAGCATTACGGACAATCATAAAGGAGAACATGGATGGGAATTCCGGACCTTAAGGGGAGAGACTTTTTAAAACTGCTCGATTTTTCCACAGAAGAAATCCTGGGACTCGTTGACCTTGCGGCGCTTTTAAAGGCAAAGAAGAAAAATGAGGAGCCTGTGGACGTACTGCGCGGGAAAAACGTCGCCCTGATTTTTGAAAAAACCAGCACCAGGACGCGCTGTGCGTTCGAAGTGGCAGCACATGATCTCGGCATGGGAGCAACCTATCTCGATCCTTCCGGTTCGCAGATCGGTAAGAAGGAGTCCATCGCCGATACGGCGAGGGTCCTGTCGGGAATGTTCGAGGGAATTGAGTACCGCGGATACGGGCAGGAGATTGTCGAGGAGCTCGCGGAGTACGCTTCCGTGCCGGTCTGGAACGGCCTTACCAATGAATTCCATCCGACCCAGATGCTGGCAGATCTTCTGACCATCCGTGAGCAGTTCGGAGAGATCCGCGGCGTCAGGCTGAGCTATTTCGGAGACGCGAGATATAATACCGGCAATTCACTGATGGTTACGGGAGCAAAGACAGGCATGCATATCGTCCTGTGCTCCGACAAAAAGTATTTCCCCGATCCGGCGCTGGTCGAAACCTGCAGGGAAATCGCAGCCGCGACAGGCGGCAGCATAACTCTTACAGAGGATCCTGCGGAAGCCGCCAAAGGAGCGGATGTTTTCTATACGGACGTCTGGGTTTCCATGGGTGAGCCTCAGGAGATCTGGGAGGAGAGAATTCGCGATCTTTCCCCGTACAGGGTAACGGCAGATCTTCTGGCTATGGGCAGCAGCCGCGCAGTGTTTATGCACTGCCTTCCTGCCTTCCATGACCTGAAGACCGTCGTCGGCAGAGAAATTTATGAGAAGTTCGGTCTCACCGAGATGGAGGTGACCGACGAAGTGTTTGAGAGCAGCAGATCCGTCGTTTTCAAAGAGGCGGAGAACCGCATGCACACGATCAAGGCGGTTATGGCCGCAACACTCGGATATAACGGACAGTAGGAGAAATCAGACACAGGTGAAGGAAGAAATACTGCGGCTGCTCAGGGAAGCGGACGGTTTTGTTTCCGGCCAGCAGCTCTGTGAAAAGCTGGCTGTTTCGAGAACAGCTGTATGGAAGGCGATCGGCCAGCTCAAAAATGACGGTTATGAAATTGAGGCGGTAACCAATAAAGGATACCGCCTTCTTGCTGTAAGCAGTTCGGATACCTTAAGCCGGGCAGCAATCGAGAGCCGGCTTCATACAGCATGGGCAGGAAGGACACTTATCTGCAAAGATACGACAGGATCCACCAATGACGATGCCCAGGCGCTCGCCGATAAGGGATATGCGCACGGAACTCTGGTTGTCGCCGGCTCGCAGACAGCGGGAAAGGGCAGAAGAGGACGCAGCTGGATATCTCCGGAAGATGTCAATGTCTATATGAGCATTCTTTTAAGGCCGGCAATGCCTGCCTCCTGCGCTCCGATGTGCACGCTGGTCATGGCGCTCGCCGTCTACGAAGCGATGCAGGAGATGGAAATACCGGACAATGTCAGCTTCGGGATCAAATGGCCGAATGATATCGTGGTTTCCACCGATGGCAGCACCTACAGAAAAATATGCGGGATACTGACCCAGATGCGGATGGAAGATACGGAAATCCGTGACGTGATCATCGGAACCGGCATCAACATCAATATGACCGAAATTCCCGAAGAGATTCAGAGCAGCGCATCATCTTTAAAGCTCGCTCTGGGACGGCGAATCAACCGGGCTGCCCTGACGGCTTCCTGCTGGAACCATTTCGAGGAGGATTACGAAAAGTTTGCGTCTGCGGGATCCCTTGCACCGCTTGCGGGAGAATATGAAAAGGCGCTGGTCAATGTCGGAAGAAAGGTGCGCGTTCTCGATCCCAAGGGAGAGTTCACGGGAACGGCCGGCGGAATTACGGATACAGGCGAGCTGATTGTCAGGCCTGACGGCAGTGATAATGATGTATATATAGGCACCGGAGAAATATCGGTGCGCGGAGTTATGGGTTATGTATGACACGGATTATCGCATCGTTTTGTGCGGTGCCAGCGCATATGACAAAAAATATTACTTTAATGACAAGTTCAGCGGACTTCCTTCTAATGTAAAGGAAGAACTTCATATTATCTGCGTCCTGTTTACCGAAGAGGTGGGAGGAATCTTTACGATCGGATATACCCCCGAAGGAAAGGTGGTACTCGACACCCGCGCCGGTGAGGGCGACCTTCTTTATGACGATATCGGGAGCGGCCTGCTGGCAAAGAAAATCCGCTCGACAAAACAGGAGCTGTTCCGCGCGCTGTCCATTTATTATAAGGTTCAGTTCCTGCACATGGACGCATCAGCGCTTCTTGAAGAAGACGATGAAGACGATGATGAAGACTGACAGCATCGAACCGCTAAACCCGCAGACACAGAAATAAACGTATGAAAATTGGAAATGTCACACTGCCGAACAGAACAGTACTCGGCCCGATGGCCGGCGTAACGGACCTTCCGTTCCGGCTCCTGTGCAAAGAACAGGGAGCAGGCCTGGTTGTCATGGAGATGATCAGCGCAAAGGCCATTACTTACCATAACTATAAGACCAAAGAACTGATGAAGACAGATCCGGCGGAGGCGCCTGTTTCCCTCCAGCTCTTTGGCCATGAGCCTGAAGTGATTGCCGAGGCCGCGGGTATGATCGACGGCGAACCGTTCGATATTCTTGACCTGAATATGGGCTGCCCTGTCCCGAAGGTTGTAAATAACGGTGACGGGAGCGCTCTGATGAAGGATCCCACACTGATCGAGAAAATAGTTCACAGCGCTGTCACAGCTTCGTCAAGACCGGTCACCGTCAAGCTGAGGAAGGGATGGTCTTCAGAGAGCGTCAATGTCACTGAATGTGCCCTGGCAGCCCAGGAGGGCGGAGCGTCCGCAGTTGCGGTCCACGGCAGGACAAGGCCTCAGATGTACAGCGGGACAGCTGACTGGGAATGCATCAGGGATGTCGTCAATGCGCTTGACATTCCCGTCATAGGAAACGGAGACGTGTCGGACGGGCCTTCAGCAAAGGCAATGCTCGATGAGACCGGATGCGACGCCGTTATGATCGGAAGAGCCGCCCGCGGCAACCCCTGGATTTTCAGAGAGGTCAACCACTATCTTGATACGGGAACCGAATGTGAGAAAGCGGGAAAAAGGGAAATCGTACAGATGATCCTCAGGCACGCCTCACTGATGAAACAGATAAAAGGGGAGCGCATAGGGATCCAGGAGATGCGCGGGCACGCTGCATGGTATCTCCAGGGCTTTCCCGGCGCGTCAAAACTCAGGGCTGCCATAAACACCGTATCCACTTTTGATGAACTCGAAGAATTCCTTCGCCGGGAGTTCCCGTACAAGACAGGAAGTATTTGACACGGGAGGGTTTTCTTCTTATAATTCATTTCCAACGGTGGCCGGTTATCCGGCCACTTGTGATTGTAATTGGGAGGATTTGTCATGGAAGAGAAAAAGAACATATTGACTTATGCCGGCCTGAAAAGGTATGAGGATGAACTGCACGAACTGAAGGTTGTCAGACGTCAGGAAGTCGCCCAGAAGATTAAGGAAGCGAGAGAACAGGGGGATCTGTCTGAGAATGCTGAATACGATGCAGCAAAGGATGAGCAGAGAGACATCGAGGCCCGCATTGAAGAACTCGAGAAGATCCTCAAAAATGTTGAGGTCGTCGTCGAGGAAGAAGTCAATCTTGATAAGATCAATATCGGCTGTAAGGTTAAAATCTTCGATATTGATGAGGGTGAGGATCTGGACTACTGGATCGTCGGATCTACCGAGGCGAACAGCCTTGAAGGCAAGATTTCCAATGAGTCACCGGTCGGCCGCGCACTGATCGGCGCGAAGGTCGGTGATACCGTTCAGGTAGAAACTCAGGCAGGCACATTTTCATACAAGGTCCTGGAGATTCAGAGAGCCCAGTGACCGGCTACAACAGATAACAGGAGACAGGGAATGGCACAGCAGCAGAATCCCAACACGGAACAGGACATTTCAAAGCTTGCACAGGTAAGAAGAGAAAAGCTTGCCGAACTGCAGGCAGCGGGAAAGGATCCTTTCGTTATTGTCAAATTTGACCAGACACATCACTCTGCGCAGATCAGGGACAATTTCGATACTCTGGAAAACACAGAGGTTTCTATCGCCGGAAGAATGATGTTCAAGCGCGTCATGGGCAAGGCGTCCTTTGCCAACATTCAGGACAGAGACGGAAGAATCCAGATTTACGTATCCCGTGACGATCTTGGCGAGGACAATTACAAAGACTTCAAGAAGACTGATATCGGCGATATTATCGGTGTCAAAGGCTTTGTATTCCGCACAAAAACGGGAGAGATCTCTGTTCACGCAAAGGAACTGACACTGCTGTCCAAATCGCTTGAGCCGCTTCCGGAGAAATTCCACGGCCTGACGGACACAGATGCCCGCTACAGACAGAGATATGTGGATCTGATCATGAATGAGGAGGTCCGCGAGACCTTCAAAAAGCGCAGTCAGATCATACGGGAAATCCGCAGCTTCCTTGCCGGCAGAGACTTTATGGAGGTGGAAACACCCATCCTTGTTTCGAACGCCGGAGGCGCTGCCGCACGCCCGTTTGAGACTCATTTCAATGCGCTCGATGAGGACTTCAAGCTGCGTATTTCACTCGAGCTTTACCTCAAGAGACTGATCGTAGGTGGACTGGAGAGAGTCTACGAAATCGGAAGAGTTTTCAGAAACGAGGGACTGGACACCAGGCATAATCCGGAATTTACACTGATGGAGCTCTACCAGGCGTATACGGATTATAACGGTATGATGGAACTCACTGAGAGCATGTACCGCTACGTGGCCGAGAAGGTGTGCGGTACAACCCTGATCCATTACGCAGACAAAGAAATCGACCTCGGAAAGCCTTTCCGCAGACTGACCATGGTCGATGCCATCAAAGAAGAAACCGGCATTGATTTCGACCAGATCGCTACCGATGAGGAAGCCAAGGCGCTGGCGGCGCAGAGGGGCATTGAATTCGAAGACCGGCATAAGAAAGGCGATATCGTCAACCTCTTCTTTGATGAGTACTGCGAAGACAAGATGATTCAGCCGACATTTATTATGGATCATCCCATTGAGATTTCCCCTCTTACCAAGAAGAGACCGGATGATCCTTCCAAGGTTGAGAGATTCGAGCTCTACATCAACGGCTGGGAGATGTGCAATGCCTATTCCGAGCTCAATGATCCCATCGATCAGCGCGAGCGCTTTGCGGCACAGGATGCCCTTTCGGCAGCAGGCGACGAAGAAGCTCAGCACACCGACGAGGACTTCCTTCACGCTATGGAGATCGGAATGCCTCCTACCGGCGGCATCGGATACGGCATCGACCGCTTCGTAATGCTCCTGACCAACTCGGCAGCAATCCGGGATGTGCTTCTGTTCCCGACAATGAAAACGCAGAAGGATTGAATGCCCATTTTATGCGGGTTTCAGGGCACTGACCGGTACAGCGTACAACAAATG
>CADBPC010000048.1 GCA_902796425.1 uncultured Lachnospiraceae bacterium | reverse complement strand
TGAAGGACTTTCCAACTACCACAACGCGTTTGCTTCCATCTACGAGGGACGCTACCTGGCAGGCGTTGCCGCAGGCATGAAGCTCAATGAAATGATCGAAGCCGGCGAGTTCAAGGAAGACGAAGCCAAGATCGGTTACGTCGGCGCATTTACTTACGCTGAGGTTATTTCCGGTTACACTTCCTTCTTCCTCGGCGCGCGTTCCGTCTGCCCTTCCGCCACTATGGAAGTTACCTTCACAGGTTCCTGGTATGATGAGACCGCTGAAAAGGAAGGCGCTACAACCCTGATCAACGACGGCTGCGTCCTGATCAGCCAGCACGCGGATTCCATGGGCGCTCCCACTGCCTGCGAGACAGCTGGAGTTCCGAACGTTTCCTATAACGGCTCCACCATTTCCGCATGCCCCAACACCTTCATCGTATCCTCCAGAATCGATTGGACACCTTACTACATCGATGCGATCACAGCTGCAGCGAACGGCGAGGCAATTGACGCCGACTACACAGGCACTATCGCAACCGGTTCTGTTGTCCTGACAGATGTCAACGACCAGGCGGCTGCTGAAGGCACACAGGCGAAGATCGATGAAGTCAAGGCTTCCCTTGAAGATGGTTCTGTCCATGTTTTTGATACAGCGGCATTCACTGTAGGCGGCGAGCAGCTGACCAGCTATCTTGCGGATGTTGATACGGATCCCGCTTATGAAGGCGACACAGAAGTTATCTCTGACGGATACTTCCATGAATCCGAGTATCGTTCCGCTCCTTATTTTGATCTTCGAATTGATGGCATCACACTGCTTGATGAGGCTTATTAAGCTCTGAACTGCTTGATTTTTCAGGCTGTCACGGGAATTTCTTGTGGCAGCCTTTTTCACTTTTTTCGGAGGGAAGAGATTTGGCTGAGAGAGTACCTGCAGTCTCACTGCGCGGCATAACCAAAACCTTTGGCTCGACGGTGGCAAATAAGAACGTCGATCTTGATATTTACAGAGGCGAGATTCTCGCGCTTCTCGGGGAGAACGGCAGCGGCAAAACAACGCTTCTGAACATGCTCTCAGGAATATACTACCCGGACGCCGGGCAGATTTTTATAGACGGACAGGAGGTAACCATCCGTTCGCCGAAGGAAGCGTTTGATTACGGCATCGGAATGATTCACCAGCATTTCAAGCTGGTGGATGTCATGACTGCCACGGAAAACATCATCCTCGGCCTGAAGGACAAGGGAAAACTGGACCTGAAGGGCGCCTCGGCGAAAATCCGGGAAATCTGTGAGAAATACGGCTTCCAGATTGACCCCGACCAGAAGATTTACGAGATGTCTGTTTCGCAGAAGCAGACCGTGGAAATCGTAAAGGTTCTTTACAGGGGAGCGGATATTCTGATCCTTGACGAACCTACGGCTGTCCTGACGCCGCAGGAGACAGACAAGCTGTTTGCGGTCTTAAGAAATATGCGTGAGGCGGGCAAAACCGTTGTTATCATCACGCACAAACTCCATGAGGTCCAGGATATATCGGACCGTGTCGTTGTATTCCGGAAGGGCGAATACATCGGCCAGATGATTACGAAAGAAACCAATCCGCAGAAGATGACCGACATGATGGTCGGACATGCGGTTACACTGAATATTGAAAGACCGGATCCCGTGGATCCGAAGCCGAGAATTCAGATTGAAGGATTGACAGTCCGCTCCGAGGAGGGGATTGTCAAGCTGGACGATGTATCCTTCACGGCGAATTCCGGGGAGATTCTGGGCATCGCCGGCATTTCGGGAAGCGGCCAGAAGGAGCTTCTTGAGGCGGTTGCCGGCCTTCAGAAGGTTGAAGCAGGACATGTATATTACGTGGAGGACGACGGCACAAAGGAAGAGCTGATCGGCAAGGATCCCCTGGAGATCCAGAAGATGGGCGTTGCTCTTTCGTTTGTCCCGGAGGATCGCCTGGGCATGGGCCTTGTCGGCAATATGGACCTTTCCGACAATATGATGCTGCGTTCCTTCCGCGAAGGGCATTCGGTATTTACGGACAGAAAGCATCCCCATGATCTCGCGGAGCATGTAAGGGAAGAGCTGGAGGTTAATACGCCCGGCCTTTCCACGCCGGTAAGACGGCTTTCCGGCGGCAACGTCCAGAAGGTTCTTGTCGGAAGGGAAATTGCCTCGGCTCCGAAGGTTCTCCTGACTGCGTATGCAGTCCGCGGACTGGATATCAATTCATCCTATATGATCTACAGCCTGCTGAACAAGCAGAAGCAGAGCGGCGTCGCCGTCATCTATGTCGGCGAGGACCTGGACGTACTGCTTGAACTCGCAGACCGCATTGTCGTCCTCTGCGGAGGAAAGGTCAGCGGTATCGTAGAGGGAAGAGGCGCGGACAAAAATGAGGTCGGCCTCATGATGACAAAGCTGGGAGGAGGAAGCGATCTTGCATAAGAAACCGAAAGAACCTCTGATTCATATGACCAAGCGGGATCTGGTGCCTGTCAAAAACGCGATAGCCATCAGAGCCGCCGCTATACTGCTGGCACTGGTTGTCTGCGGCGTGATCACGGCGCTTGCGACCGGCCTTAACCCGATCGAGGTGTATATTACGATGTTCTCCGGGGCGTTCGGCACTTCGAGACGAATCTGGATTATGGGTAAGGAGATCGCAATTCTCCTTTGCATCTCTCTTGCGCTTACTCCCGCATTCCGCATGCGGTTCTGGAACCTCGGCGGAGAGGGGCAGATCCTGATCGGTGCCCTTGGAACGGCCAGCTGTCTGATTCTTCTGGGTGACAGGCTCCCGAACGCGGTGCTGATCCCGGTCAGCCTTCTTGCTGCCGTCCTCTGCGGCGCGGTCTGGGCGCTGATTCCCGCAGTCTGCAAAGCCAGATGGAACACGAACGAGACTCTGTTCACGCTGATGATGAATTACGTAGCGACCCAGCTGGTTGCTTACTTCGTCATCGTGTGGGAGGTCCCGAAGGGATCCGGAAAGATCGGCATTATCAACCAGAATACCGAGGCGGGATGGCTTCCGGTTGTTTTCGGAAACCGCTATCTCCTGAACATCCTGATCGTTGCCGTCCTGACGATCTGCATGCATATCTACCTCATGTATTCAAAGCACGGCTATGAGATCACGGTCGTAGGTGAGAGTGAGGCAACGGCAAGATATATCGGAATCAAGGTCAGCAGGATTATTATCCGGACGCTGATCCTCTCCGGCGCGGTCTGCGGCCTCACGGGATATCTTCTGGTTGCAGGCTCGGATCATACACTGACAACAACGCTTGCGGGAGGACAGGGCTTTACGGCGGTTCTGGTCGCATGGCTTGCAAAGTTCAATCCCCTCAAGATGGTATTTTCCTCGTTCCTTCTCATTTTCCTTTCAAGAGGCGCGGGCGAAATCTCGACCATATTCGGTCTCAACAAATCCTTCGGGGATATCCTGACGGGAATCATCCTGTTCTTTATTATCGGCAGCGAATTCTTTATTAACTATAAGCTGCATTTCAGGGGACACGAGAGTAAGGGAGGTAAGCGCTGATGTTTGATTTTGTTGCTTTTATTCCCCGCGCAGTTGCGCAGAGCATACCGCTTCTTTACGGAAGCACCGGCGAAACAATCACACAGAAATCCGGCAACCTGAACCTCGGAATACCGGGTGTCATGTACGTCGGGGCGATCTGCGGCGTAATCGGATCCTTCCTTTATGAGAGAGCCTGCGGGACGCCGGAGGCAATGAATCCGGTCCTTACAATCGCGATACCGCTCTTTTTCTGCCTTCTCGGTTCGCTCTTGATGGGGCTTCTTTACTGCTTCCTGACGGTTACGCTCAGGGCTAACCAGAACGTGACCGGACTTGCGATGACCACCTTCGGCGTCGGATTCGGCAACTTCTTCGGCGGATCACTGATCAAGCTCACCGGGGCGGACGTTCCTTCGATCGCTCTGTCCGCGACCTCCAATGCGTTCCGCAGAACATTTCCCTTCGCGGCAACGACCGGGTGGGTCGGCAAGATTTTTTTCTCCTATGGATTTCTTGCCTATGCGGCGATCATCATCGCCCTGATTGCAGCCCATATCATCAGGAAGACCAGAACCGGCCTGCACCTTCGCGCGGTCGGAGAGAGTCCAGCGACAGCGGACGCTGCCGGCATCAATATCACGGCTTACAAATATGCCGCGACATGCATCGGCTGCATGATCGCTGGCCTCGGCGGCCTGTACTATGTCATGGACTATGCCTGCGGCGTCTGGTCCAATGACGCTTTCGGCGACAGGGGATGGCTTGCCATTGCTCTTGTAATCTTTACGATCTGGCGCCCGGATGTCGGCATCCTTGCCTCCATCCTGTTCGGCGGACTGTACATCCTGTATCTGTTCATTCCGACCGGAATGAACCTTGCGGTCAAAGAACTCTACAAGATGCTGCCTTATATCGTAACGATTGTGGTCCTGATTATCACCAGCATGCGCAACAAGAGGGAAAATCAGCCGCCGGCCAGTCTGGGTCTGTCCTATTTCCGCGAAGAGCGATAAAATAAGAGATATATTTTATCGTGAAAAGGGATTCCGTTATGGTCTCACCGGAGTGCAAGACATTTGAAAAATCGATACCCGGGTTTTTAAGCGACAGTCTGGACAACCGATCGCTTGAACAGTTTCTGGATCACCTGGCAGGATGCAAAAACTGCCAGGATGAGCTTTCTGTGCAGTTTCTTGTCGCGGAGGGTATGAACAAGCTTGAAACCGGTGAGAACTTTCATCTTCAGAGAGAGCTTCGGAGCCTGATCGATCTGCAGTACAAAAGACTCGCCGCACGAAAGCGCCTGACTCTTATTGCATATACGCTGGAGTGCGCGGGCATGCTTGCGGCGATTGCGCTGGTGCTGACGGGCTTTGCGAAGGGTCTTCTTTAACGGGACAGGGTAAATCCAAATGGCTGAAAAAATCGTGCTGATCGACGGGCACAGCATACTTAACCGTGCGTTTTACGGTATGCCCGACCTGACCAATTCCGCCGGTCTCCATACCGGCGCCGTATACGGGTTTCTTAACATTTTATTCCGCATTCTCGATGAAGAGAAGGCGGATTATCTTACTGTCGCATTCGACGTCCACGCCCCGACCTTCCGTCATGAGGTTTACAGTGAATATAAGGGAACACGCTCTGCAATGCCGGATGAGCTGCGCGAGCAGGTTCCGCTCATGAAAAAGGTGCTGACCTCGATGGGCATCCGGATCTGCGAGCAGGCAGGTCTGGAGGCGGACGACATCTTGGGAACACTCGCCAAAAAGGCGCAGTCGGAGGGCATGGAGGTCTGCCTGGTCTCGGGAGACCGTGACCTTTTGCAGATTGCGGACGAGCATATCCAGATCCGGATTCCGAAGACCATCAAAGGCCAGACAACCATCGAGAATTACTACGCAGGGGATGTCCTTGAGAAAATGCAGGTCACGCCGGAAGAGTTCATCCAGGTAAAGGCTCTGCAGGGCGATACCTCCGACAATGTTCCCGGAGTTCCCGGTGTCGGGCCCAAAACGGCAACGCAGCTCATCGTCCGGTACAAGACGGTGGAGAATGTCTATGCGCATCTTGATGAGATAACGAAAAAGGCGCTTCACGAAAATCTTGCCAATAACAGGGACAAGGCGCTGCTTTCCCTCTTCCTTGTCACGATCAGGACAGACTGTGACATCGATCTTGACAGGCAGGAAGCCCGAATCGGGAATTTCTATACAAGGCAGGCATACGAGCTGTTCACTGAGCTTGGCTTCAAGAATTATCTTCGCCGCTTCGACAGCTCGGTGACGGCATCTGCAACAAAGGCGGACAGGGACTCATTTACCTATTCCGTCATGCGCAGCAGACTGGATGCGGACGCGTTCCTGTCCGGCTTTACATCCCGCGCGGCAGAAGAATTTGTCGGAGTCTATCTTCTGTTTGACCGGAAGCCTTTATCGATGCCGGACAGACTGACCGGCGCTGCCTTCTCGACCAGTGAAGGAACTGTTTTTATTCCGGTCAGCGATCCGGAGGAGAATGAAGGCACGTTTGTCAGCGAAGGGCCCGAGGGGCAGCTGTCCTTTGCCGATGCCCTGTCCGCTGCGGTGGAGGATGCCAGGACAAAGGTAAAAGAAGAGCGCGTCACAACGGCGTATCTTACCAAATGGCTGGGGAAGATCCGAAGGGCAGTAAAAGCCGCCGTGAGTGAAGCTGCCGGCGCAGCCGTCTTCGGCCTGAAGAACCAGTTCCCGTTCTGGGACATCTCTGCGGATGAGTTTAAAGACGGAATCCGGCTTGACGGTATGTTCGACCTGCTGATCGGTGCGTACCTGAACAATCCGTTAAAGAATGACTATGAACCGGAGGACGTGGCCTCCGAGTATCTCGGCGATACGATCCAGGGCAGAAAGCAGTTCCTGGATAAAAAGACGTGCCTTCAGAAAATGGAGGAGTCCTTCGAGGAGACTGCGCTGTTCTGCGCAAGAACGGCGGACGCATTAAGACGGGCCGCCGCAAAGGTTCAGGATAAGCTCCGCGAGCAGGAAATGCTGCCTTTGTACCGGACGATGGAGCTGCCGCTTTCCTACATTCTCTATGACATGGAGAGAATCGGCATCCGCGTCATGCCGGAGCACCTGCGCAGCTACGGTGAAAAGCTGACCGGGCGCATCGAGGAGCTCGAAAAGAGCATTCACGAACTTGCAGGAGAGGAATTCAACATCGCATCGCCCAAGCAGCTCGGAGTGATCCTGTTCGAAAAGCTCGAGCTTCCGGGAGCGAAGAAGACAAAATCCGGATATTCGACAGCGGCGGAGGTACTGGAGAAGCTTGCGCCGGACTATCAGATCGTACGGGACATACTGGAGTACCGCGCACTCACCAAGTTAAAATCGACGTATGCCGACGGACTCTATGCCTTTATCGCGGATGACAGCAGGATCCATACGACCTTTAACCAGACAATTACCGCCACCGGGCGGATCAGCTCCACGGATCCGAATCTCCAGAATATTCCGATGCGGACGGATCTTGGCCGTGAAATACGAAAGGTATTTGTTCCCGCCGGCGACTGGACCTTTACCGATGCCGATTATTCCCAGATTGAGCTCAGGATCCTGGCCTCGATGTCGGGAGATGACGGGCTTATCGAAGCCTTCCATAACCATATGGACATCCACAGAAGCACGGCGTCGAAGGTCTTCCACACACCGTTCGACCAGGTGAGCGACCTTCAGAGAAGGAATGCGAAAGCAGTCAATTTCGGCATCGTGTATGGAATCAGTTCCTTCGGCCTCTCGCAGGACCTGTCCATCTCCGTAAAGGAGGCGAACGGGTATATTGAAGAGTATTTCCGGACATATCCGGGGATTAAGGCATTCCTTGACCGTCTTGTCAGCGACGCGAAAAAGAACGGCTACTCGGTAACCCTGTTCGGGCGAAGAAGGCCGATACCGGAGCTGGCAAACAGCAATTTCATGCAAAGACAGTTCGGCGAGCGCGTCGCCATGAACGCCCCGATCCAGGGAACAGGCGCGGATATAATGAAGCTTGCGATGATCCGTGTGTGGGAGATGCTGCACAGACAGGGCCTTCGCTCCGAGCTGATCCTGCAGATTCACGACGAGCTTTTAATCGAGACGGCGCCGGGAGAAGAAGAGGCAGTCGAACAGATCCTGAAGGAAGGAATGATGGGCGCTGCCGGAGAGGACAGGATGAAGGTCCTTCTGGAGGTGGAATGCCACAGCGGAAGAGACTGGTATGAGGCAAAATAACACTATGTACGTGATCGGAGTAACGGGCGGCGTAGGTTCCGGAAAATCGGCGCTTCTGCAGTACCTGAAGGATAACTGCAGCTGCCGCATCCTTCTTGCGGACGAGGCCGCGCACGAGGTGGAAAAGCCCGGCGGCGCCATCTACAGGGAACTGACGCAGCTCCTTGAAGAGGCAAAAAAGAACGCACTGCTTTCGGCAGCGGAGGAAAACGGAGCGGCGGTTTCCGAAGATGCACCGGTTCTTAACAGTGACGGCACGATCTGCGCAAAGACCATGGCTGCGCTTATTTTTGCCGATAAGGCGCTTCTTGAAAAGGTCAATTCGCTGGTGCATCCCGCGGTATGGGATTATGTCAAAGAGGCAGTTGCAGACGAGAGAAAGGCCGGAAAGGTCCGCTATTTCTTTCTTGAGGCTGCGCTTCTTATTGAGTGCGGCTACCGCGCCATGGTAGATGAGATGTGGTATATCTACTGCAATGAGGCAGTAAGAAGACAGCGCCTTAAGGATTCCAGGGGCTACTCGGACGAGAAGATTGACAGCATCATGGCAAGCCAGCTGTCCGAGGAGGAATTCCGCGCGGGCACGGATTATGTCATTGATAACAGCGGATCTTTAGAGGACGCGTTCGCCCAGATCGACCGCAGACTCTGCGGTATCGGAGAAGTATGAGATTTCAGAGCATTGCAAGCGGCAGCAGCGGCAATTGTATTTATATCGGATCGGACACCACACATCTTCTTGTAGATGTCGGCATCAGCAGAAAGAGAACGGTACAGGCGTTAAAGGATATCGGCCTTGAACTGAAAGATATAAACGGTATTTTCCTGACACACGAGCACTCGGACCATATTGCGGGACTGGCCATGATCGCCAAAATGACCGATATGCCGATCTATGCGACACAGGGGACGATCCGCGCGATTCGCGGGTCTGCAAAGTGTGCGGATATACCGGAGGAGCGTTTTATCCGCGTGAAGGCGGACGAGAAGGTCAGCATCGGCGACCTGAAGGTCGATCCCATGACTATATCCCACGATGCCGCGGAGCCTGTGGGCTACCGCGTCTTCTACGGACATCAGAAAGCCTGTGTGTGCACGGACCTGGGATGCTATAATGAGTATACTGCCGAGTGCCTGAAGGATTCGGATGTGGTGCTGCTCGAAGCCAACCATGATGTCAACATGCTGCAGGTCGGGCCTTACCCCTATCCGCTGAAACAGCGAATCCTCTCAAACCGGGGGCACCTTTCCAATGTGAGCAGCGGACAGCTCCTTTCGGGAATACTCAACGATCACATGAAGGGGATTTTTCTCGGGCACCTTTCAAAGGAGAACAATCTGCCGGAGCTGGCCTTTGAGACAGTAAGGCTTGAAATCGCGGCCAGTGAATGCGGGTATCACGCGGACGAGCTGCCGATCAGAGTGGCGGGCAGATCCGTCCCGTCCCCGATGGTGGAATTTTAGTAATGGAGAATACTATGCAGCAAAGAGCAATCATAACGGTAGTCGGAAGGGATACGGTCGGTATCATCGCAAGAGTGTGCACATTCCTTGCGCAGAACAAAATCAACATTCTGGACATTTCACAGACGATCGTGGACGGCTATTTTAACATGATGATGATTGTGGACATCGGCGCGTTAGAGCGTCCCTTCGGAGAGGTCTCCGACGAGCTTACAAGGCTCGGCGCCGAAGAGATCGGTGTCCAGATCAAATGCCAGAAGGAAGAAATCTTTGACCTGATGCACAGAATCTGAGATTGGAAAAGCTATGATCAGTATACGTGAAGTCGCAGAAACCAATGCGATGATCGAGAAGGAAAATCTTGACGTCCGCACCATAACCATGGGAATCAGTCTGCTCGAATGCGCGGACGGAAACCTTGATAAAACCTGCGACAATATTTATAAGAAAATCTATGAGAGCGCGAAGGACCTTGTCCGGACAGGAGAGGAAATCTCTCATGACTACGGGATTCCGATTGTCAATAAGAGAATCTCGGTGACGCCCATTGCCCTTGTCGGCGCATCGTGCTGCAAAGAGACGGACGATTTTGTGAAGATCGCGCTCACACTGGACAGGGCTGCAAAGGATACGGGAGTCAATTTCCTCGGCGGCTATTCCGCGCTTGTCTCCAAAGGGATGACACAGGCGGATGAGCTTTTAATCCGTTCCATTCCGGACGCGCTTTCTTCAACCGAGCTGGTGTGCTCGTCCGTCAATCTCGGTTCAACAAAGACCGGCATCGATATGGACGCGGTACGGCTCATGGGAACCGTGATCAGGCAGACCGCCTTAAAGACGAGCGAGAGGGATTCGCTTGGCTGCGCCAAGCTTGTCGTATTCTGCAACGCGCCGGACGACAACCCCTTTATGGCGGGAGCGTTCCACGGCGTCACGGAGGCGGAGAGGATCCTGAACGTCGGCGTTTCCGGCCCGGGCGTCGTAAAAAGGGCACTGGAGAAAATTCACGGGGCGGACTTTGAGACGCTGTGCGAGGTTGTCAAGAAGACTGCATTTAAGGTAACCCGCGTGGGACAGCTGGTCGCCCAGGAGGCATCCATGAGAATGGGTATTCCGTTCGGCATCGTGGACCTGTCGCTTGCACCAACGCCTGCGATAGGAGATTCCGTGGCCGACATCCTGTGCGAAATGGGACTTGAATATGCAGGCGCGCCGGGAACGACGGCAGCGCTCGCACTCTTAAATGACCAGGTAAAGAAGGGCGGCCTCATGGCATCGAGCTATGTGGGCGGACTTTCCGGCGCCTTTATACCCGTAAGCGAGGACCAGGGAATGATCGATGCGGTGAACGCAGGGGCGCTGACACTCGAAAAGCTTGAAGCCATGACCTGCGTCTGCTCGGTCGGACTGGATATGATCGCAATTCCGGGCGATACGAAGGAGACGACCATCGCGGGCATCATTGCGGATGAAATGGCGCTTGGCATGGTGAACCAGAAAACGACGGCCTGCAGACTGATCCCCGTGATCGGGAAGGGAGTGGGCG
>CADBPC010000047.1 GCA_902796425.1 uncultured Lachnospiraceae bacterium | reverse complement strand
GAGGAGCGGAACCTCTTCGGGAAGTACCGGAAGGATCTCATCGCAGAACCAGTCGAGACCGAAGCTGCTGACACCGCCCAGGATCAGATCTGCGCCTTCGAGTGCTTCCTGCAGCTCTTCGATCTGATAATACTTAATCCCGTCATGAAGAGTTCTCTTCAGTGTGATGTGATAATTATCTTTTCTGAGTCCGTCAATGATCTCCCTGTCCAGGGGGGATCCGACGAGCCTGACTTCATGGCCGTTTTCAAAAGCCGGGAATGTGATCGCCGAATTCATCTGCCCTGCACATACAAATGTTATTACGCTCATGGTTTCCTCCTTACATAATTCTGATGATATTTTTGATACAACTATCTGGTTTTACGTTTCTTTTTTTGCTTCACCTGTTGCTTTATCTGAGTTAACACTATCATTTCATTTTTTATTAGTCAAATCTCCAAACTCCACTGTTTATGGCATTTTTCAGCATTATTGGATTAATAATTATCTTTGATTAATTCTAAAATTCCGGTCAATCAACTGCTTCTTTTCATAAAAGTCACTAATTCATCGGCTTTTCTTGTCCGCATTGTTAATCAGTGCTACTATATTAATAATCAAACTGCATATTTGATTAATTTCTGCATGCATAGATCCCGCTAATCAAAATAAATCAAAAAATTGTTCGACATGGAGATAATTATGGGAAAAAGAAATAAAGTCACAACAAGAGATATCGCAGAGTACGCCGGAGTCTCTCAGTCCACCGTATCCATGATCCTGAGTGAAAAGAAAAATGTATCTTTCGGAGAGGAGACTGTCGAAAAAGTAAAGAAGGCAGCCAAAGCGCTCGGCTATCATAAGCCGTCCAAGAAGAAACGGACGCCGGACCGCTCTCTCTCGAAGACTGTGATGATCCTCTGTCCTACGGTTTCCAACGGCTATTATAATGCTGTGATCCATTCCATCGTAGAAAAGGCACAGGAGTACGATTACACAACTTTGACAGCAGTGACATTCAGGAGTGCCGAGCGGGAAGACGCTTATTTCAAGATCTTTGCCGAAAACGAACTGGCCGGCGTGATCTCCCTCTATCCGCTGACCAGGTATACCGAAGCCAATGCGCTGGCAAAGCGTATTCCGGTTGTCTCAATCGGAGAAAAGCCCGAGGGGATTCGCTTCAGTTCAGTGGAACTTGACAGTCAGAAACCCGGCTGGATGATGGCTGAACACCTCGTTAAGCTGGGGCACAGGCACATCGCTTTCATCTCTGCGCCGGTCGTCAAAAAAGAGATCAGCCGCACCCGCAGACTGGCCGGCCTGCAGCAGTACTATCGCGAGGCAGGTCTTGATCCCTCACTGATCAAAGTTTTCTGTCCTACACAGAAAGCTTACGAAGAATACCCGCATACAGGAGCAGAATACCGGACAGGTTATGAAATGGCGATCCGCGCTCTGGAAGCGGACACCCCTGCGACAGCCTTTGTAGGCAACAGCGATGATATTGCCTTTGGCATTCTCGCCGCCCTCGCCGACCGCGGAATTCGTGTTCCCGGAGACATCAGCGTCGCCGGATTTGATAATAACCGACTGTCCGGCATGCCGCAGATAGCGCTCACGACCGTTGAGCACTCCTCCTGGCAGAAAGGCCAGAATGCGGTCGAAATGATCCATAGAAAAAACACCCGCCGTGAGGCGGGTGCAGACTCAGGTCTTATCATCCGTATGGAATATGAGCCGGAATTGATCGTGCGCGGGACCACCGGTCCCGTCAGGTGAAAAAGCGTTCCTGCCACTGGCGGCGCAAATGCCCCGGCGGCAGGAACCTCTCATTATTTCGGTGTACACCTTATCCAAACAGCATTCTCGCTGCCTTCTCTAATTCCCTGCGCTCCTCTGCATCGTCATATCCGCTCTCCTTATCATCAATACCCTTGATGACATCGATCGCATACAGTCCGTCGCGGTTGCAGCAGAAAAGGATTTTTCTAACTCCCCTGATCTTAAACCTCGCTTCGCAGGCTCCCTCCGGATAAAGCTTTACCATCTGAATTCCATCAGAAAATACCGCTGCCACAAAAGAAATATAGTGTTTTTTTGTCATACTGTGATCGATCCGCACATAGTATTCATCCTCGATACGATCAATAAAGATCTTGTGCCGCTCATCCGTGGCTTCCGCTATGAGCGGTGTGAGCATTATGCCGTGGCAATGAATGGCCGCCTCTCCCATACTGTGGATCGCATTGCCGCAGACCGGGCAGACATAGAATTTGGACCGCAGCATATTTGCGGATACATTCGCGTTCCGGATCGTATTCCCGGAGATCAGTTCCGTCACTGAAATCCTGAAAGTCTTCGCTATAGGCTCCAGCAAAGTAATGTCCGGATATCCTTTGCCTGTCTCCCATTTCGATATTGTCTTATCGCTGACACCAAGCTTTTCAGCTAACTGAATCTGGGTCATTTTGTTCTTTTCCCGCAATTCCCGGATTACTGTTCCTGTAACATATTGGTTCATATACTCATCACCTCCATGTACAGATTGTAAAGCAGCGCCTTGTGGAACACTACCTACGGAGAGTAGAGTCATTGGCCGGCCGGAATCTGATTCCTGACAGCAGGGGGCTCCGGTTCGTCAGCCGGGTCGGTTGTCCCATGTCTCCCTCCATTGGCATGATATGGCTTCTTCCCGCAAGCCTGTTTTGCAAAACCCTTCTTGTATTGTAATCCATTTTCATACAACAAGAAACCTGAGACAGCATTTTACCGCTTCTCAGGTTCTCTTGTTTCCAATTCATTCCAAATATGATTCATAGCGTCGGCAAAGAGCAGCTCCCTGCCTGTCCAGCCATACATTACAGCTGTGCGGTATCCGTATTCCGGCACCAGCACATTACTGTATCCGGCAGTCTGGATACAGAAAACGTTCACCTTGGGATTGACCAGTTTCCTGTAAATCAGTACCAGCATGTTCACGTCGATATACATGCCATTGACACATGCCCCGATCGCATCGTAATCCTCTCTTTGGATTCCGAAAAGACCTCCGTGGCCTGCCTGCATGTCGGAATATATGAAAATATTGTCCCAGTGCTGCTTCTTCATAATGGCGTCCCGGAAGAACAGCCATATACCGTTCTCTGTACTGCCTCCGCAGCTTCTGCCGATCGCACCGACCTGATGCGCCTGTTTCAGAATTCCTTCATTTTGGTGAACTCTGACAGATTCCAGCCTGTCGCCAAAAGGGAATACCACGCCGTCTTCAGAGCACATGGCGCCGATCACACTGCTCAGATTCCCGATTTCCGCAATCCTCATGGTTCCCCACTCAGATTGGCACACGCCCCATGCTGATCCGGAGTTGTCCGACAAAAATGCGGATCTTCCCTTCAGGGAAGGGAGATTCTCACAGGCGATCTCCATGCAGTCTTCCAGTGCATCCTGTACCTGGCGTGACCAGGGGCTTTTTGTCTCTTCGACTGCTTTCCAGGCTGAGAGATAGCGGAAAGGGAACTGTTTGCCCTTTCTTACGCCGCGTTTGAGCAGCTCAAGCGCGTTTTCTCTCGTATCAGGATCCCTCACTTCGGTGAAGATACCGCGCAGATTGCGCAAAAGTGCCATGTGCGGCATCCGTATTTCCTTCAGGATGTCCTGCCAGCCCATCCCGGACGCACGGAGTCTCTCCCAGGTATTCTGGTCTTCCGGCATCGGCAGCCTGCCTTTCCGCATCAGGGTATCCACAAGAGGCCCTTTCGCATGACAGATGCGGACGACGTCCACCAGCCCAATACCGGTATTGCAGTATTTTGCCATTGTATAAGCGCCCATACCGCTTATGCACTGTGCCCAGGAACGCTTCAGGATGGCGGGAATGCCCTTTTTACTCCCGTTAAGCGCCAGCCAGTACTGCGCCTGATTGATCACATCATCGCCCCTTTTCATCACCTGCCGGGAGATCCTCGCGAATTCACCGGGATGCTCAGAGGTAAACGCCGGCCTGCCGGGATGCATTGCGGCCCTTACCAGAATCACCTGAGGATTCAGCCGCATCAGATACCGCTCCCGAAGCTCCGCGGCCCATTTCAGAGTCGCTTCGAAATCGGCGGACAGTGCTTCGTCAATGGCCTTCTCCATCACCCGGGATGTATTCATTCCCTTGAACGGATCCAGCATTTTGAGGCTGTACTCTGTAAACAGGCTGTTGACACAGTAACTTCCGTCCAGGATCGTGGCTTTCGCGTTTTCACCGTCCCTATAATACTGGGGCTCTCCGAAAACAGAACTCGCGCTGATCATTTTCAGTGTATCAACAGCATTTATTCTGTATGAAATGCCGCCCATAAAATTCAACTCACCGGAACGGATCGCATCGGATATTGCCGCAATCTGCGGATCCGGTTTGTATGCGGTTCTCGCAAATGAATGCGAAGGCATGGAAGACCGTATGTAAGAAGAATGTCCTGAACCGGTCTTGGCTGATTCGCTTTTTAAGGAATCGGTTATTTCCGGCATAACAATCCTCTTGCCTGTCATCACCTCCTCTGCTTTGACACGCAGAAGCTCCGCCTCTTTGGAAAGCTTTGCCGCTTCCTCCGGACACCATCTCCCATAAAGAGACGCCTCTTTGGAAAGAGCATCCGCCTTTGCGGTCAGCTCTTCCGCTTTCCTTCTCCTGTCTGCTTCTCTCTGCAGCAGGCGCTTCATTTCCTTGCGCTTAAGGTAGCGGTATCTTCCTCCTCTGCCTCGGTCATGTATGCCTGTAAATGTCTTCTCCTGAATCAGGTTCCGCTTATCTAAAGATTGTGTCTGCTTGCTTAATTTTTTTCCTCGATAGCTCATTTCTTTCTCACCTCCCTTCTTTTTTGATGTATGAAGCCTTAACGGCACCGCCTGATCAGTATTACTTGACATCTCCGGACTTCCCTATCGTTTCAGGTTCCGTTAAGGCTCCCGGCGCATGCCCGGCCGCTTTCCAAAGGCGGTCGGGCGCTTTCCTTAGGCGCACCAAAAAAATGCCAGCTGCCCTGACTTCAGCGTTACCAGCCGCATACATCTTAAAGGCCCGCAGAGCGGGCCGATGCGCTATGCGCAAATGTCCCCAAGCCGGTCGCTGTGGATTTCTGATTGGTGAATTGGTGAATTGGTGAATTG
>CADBPC010000046.1 GCA_902796425.1 uncultured Lachnospiraceae bacterium | reverse complement strand
TTACGCCTGTGTACCGAAGATTCACTACAATACTCATGATGCCTCCTTTTCTTTATGCTAATCCTTCTCCGTTGCTGCCGATGACTATATTGTACCAGAAAAGGCTTTCCGTAATTGTAACAAATAACCCCGTTTCATGAAGTCGACTATTACACTGTTTTGAGAACTGTGCGGATCACATTTGCTGCGCAGAACTGAAGGTCTGCCTTCGTGACAGCAATTCCGTCCACCTGTTTTGCTTCTGTCACAGACTCGATCAAATCTGTCACATTCTTCGCACATCCCGGCATCTGTACATCGTTGCCGGCTTTGACACATCCTGTTGAGGAGGAGATCGGATAGATCGGTTCAAATTTGCTCTGAAGCTGCGGTATGAACTGGGACGTGAACCAGTCTGTCATAACCATTCCCTCATAGCCCCACTCATCCCTCAGAACGGTCTGGAGCAGATCATATTGATTGGCCGCATGAATCCCGTTGATCAGATTATAGGAGGTCATGATCGACATCGGCGCCGCTTCCTTCACCGCGATTTCAAACCCCTTGAGATAAATCTCTCTGAGTGCGCGCTCACTCAAATGCGCATTGACAAAATATCGATTATCTTCCTGGTTATTCACGGCAAAATGCTTGATCGTAGTTCCTTTTCCTTTACATGACTCGACGCCTCTCACCATAGCTGCCGCAATGCGTCCGGCAACCAGCGGATCTTCACTGTAGTATTCGAAATTGCGTCCGCAGAGCGGATTGCGATGTATGTTGAGTGCAGGTGCCAGCCACAGGTCCACACCGAATCGTTCCATTTCCGAACCGATCATTTTACCGATTTCAGTGACCATATCCGTATTCCAGGACTGCGCCAGTCCCCATCCGATCGGGATCGCCGTGCAGTACTGATAATAATCGACAGAATTGGACTCATCATAAGAAGCATCAAATCCCTCTGTAATGCCGCCGAGGGTGTCCCCTCCTGCAAGAAGAGCGATCTCTTTTTTCTATAACGCATTTAAAACGAATTTCATTATCAAGAATCTTCTGACGGGTATGACCGCCGGTGTAAGCGCTGTGATCATTTCTGTCGTCTGGGACATGGCTGCCGGTATCGTCAAGTCCAGGGATGTGCTCCTGATCATCATCATGATCTGCGCATTCATCGCAAACTATTATTTGAAAATCAATGTGGTCTTCATCATCCTGGCCACAGCGGCAATCGGCGCCTTAAGAACCATTATTCGCACTAAAAGAGAGGAGACATCCAAATGATCTACGCACAGCTGTTTCTCGCCTTTTTGCAGATCGGAGCATTCAGTTTCGGCGGCGGGTATGCCGCTATGCCTCTCATTCAGGCTCAGGTCATAGAAAAGTATGCATGGCTGACACAAAACGACTTTGCAGATCTGGTCACGATCGCGGAGATGACGCCCGGTCCCATCGCTGTCAATTCAGCCACCTTTGTCGGCAATCTGGTTGCCGGGATTCCCGGCGCCTTATGTGCGACTGCCGGCGTTATTCTCCCTTCCTGCATCTTTGTCACCGTGCTTGCCTTGCTCTACACCAAATACAGAAATCTCAGTTTAATGCAGGGAATACTTGGTTCTCTTCGGCCTGCGGTCGTAGCCATGATTTTTACTGCAGGTCTCAAAATACTGATTCCTGCCTTGTTCCCGGAAGGTCTCCTTCCTATTGCTTCCGCGAAATTCAATGCCCGAATCGCTGTATATTTTCTCGTGGCACTGTTTTTGCTGCGAAAAACGAAATCAGGCCCAATCAAGGTCATGGTGGGCTGCGGCGTCGCCGAATTGATCGTGCAGACCGGATTACTCTATTTGTAAGAAAAATACGAGGGTCAATTATGGCTTCTGCCAAATAATCATCAATAATAAACCCCACAAACTGATTTCCGGGAAATCAGTTTGTGGGGTTTGATCTTGTTAAAGCAATTTACATCCTGTCCAAAATATTCTAAATATCTATTACCTTGATATTCTCTTTGTTTTCGTCATATCTCTTCCAGTCTTCATCAGGTCGACCGGTCTTCATGAACGAAGCAAAGTTCCGGCTGAAGTGTTTCTCGAAGTCATCGTAACTGTCAAACTCCCGCAGGAAACGACACCATAGTCCCTGGGCTCGCATCGTGCGCCGACGAAAAGCGCATGAACGCCTCCTCCGGCATCTCAATATCGTAGACTATCGGCTCACTCGGTGTCATCCCCGCATCTGCAGTGAGCGAGAAGGCATCGGGCCTTGCCGGGCGCTTCAAAAGGGCCGGATCAATCTTGGGCATATGGTCC
>CADBPC010000045.1 GCA_902796425.1 uncultured Lachnospiraceae bacterium | reverse complement strand
TTGGGATTCTCGGCGCCATTCCCGGGGGCGTTGACGATGAGCGGGTCTACCAGCTCTGCGATCTTTACATGCGCGAGTGCGAGCAGATGCAGACGGCCGCAGATGTGCGCCGCCTGCAGTATGTGATGCTGATGGACTTTACGCGGCGATGCGGCGCGGCAAAGCTCCCGGAGGGTGTCTCGGAGGAGGTATATCGCTGCATGAGTTATATCCAAAGCCATACCAACATGCCCCTTGGCGTAGAGGACGTGGCAGATCAGATCCACCGCAGCAGTTCCTGGCTGATGCGCCGCTTCAGGGCGGAGCTTGGAATGAGTGTCGGGGATTATATCACGAAATGCAAGCTGGACGAGGCGTGCGAGCTCCTCACCTACAGTGACAGGACTCTTTCACAGATCAGCGCCTACCTCGGCTACTCCAGCCAGTCCTATTTCCAGAATGTTTTCAGGAAGCAGCTCGGCATGACGCCCATGCAGTACCGGAGGCAGGGCCGGTTGAAAACGGCGACGGAGTGACGCCGGAGTGATACAATAGAAACCGGAAATTATGCATCTGCATGCAGATGCACTTACGCGCGGATTCACGCGCAGGATGCGGCAGGGGGTCAGCTATGGGAAAAACAGTGCAGCAAAAAAAGGCCGCCGGGACGATGTGGCTTCTGATCTGGGGCCTCGGCCTTGCGGGACAGATCTGCTGGAACCTGGAAAACCAGTGGTTCAACACCTTTGTCTACGCAAAAATCGGAAAGGATCCGTCCATTATCACGGGCATGCTGATCTGCTCCGCCGCGGCGACGACCTTTTCCACCTTCTTCTTCGGGACCTGGATCGACAGGACCGGAAGGCGCCGCACCTTTATCGGCATCGGCTATATCCTGTGGGGAATTTTTACGATCCTCTTCGGTATGACGCAGTTTATCAGCAGGGAAAGATACCTTGCGCTCGCGCTTTCGGTCGTGCTCGCGGACACAGTGATGAGCTTTTTCGGGTCCATGGGAAATGACGCCGGCTTCAGCACGTGGACGAACGATATCATGAACGACGGCAACCGGGGACAGATCGGGGCGGCGCTCGCAACGCAGCCGGTTCTCGGGACGATCCTCGGAACGGTTGTCGGAGGCCTGCTGGTAGGAAGCGATGACAACTATATGCGCCTGTTTGTCGTTATGGGACTCTTTGTCATCGCCTTCGGCGTGATCGCGCTGACGGGAATGAACAAAAGCGATGACATGCCCCCGCACGCGGAAGGAAGTTTTATGCACCAGTTCCTCAGTGTCTTCAACTTCCGCAGCTTTATCGCAATCCCCGAGCTTGTCCTGGTAAATACCTCCGTGGCGCTCTTCTTTATCGGCTTTAACGCCTTTTTTGCCTACATCGGCAATTACATTATTTACTACCTCGGCTATACGCCGGACATGATGGGCATCATTGAGGCAGTCCCGCTCGTCCTTGCCATGTCCGCGGCGCTTCCTGCGGGTTGGCTGATCAACCGGAACTGTCACACCTATGTCAGCATCGGCTCGATCCTCGTAATGATCGCGGGACTGTTTATCCTGTATCCGATAAAGCCCTCGGACGTCGATCCCTCGCGCCTTTTTCAGCTGCGGCTCTGGCTCGGGATTTTCATCGTCGGCGTGGGATACATCGGCTTTCTCCAGACGGTCAAGGTATGGGCAAAACAGCTCTACCCCGTGGAGGCGCGCGGCCAGTTTGAAGGAATCTGGATCCTGTTCTTTGTCCTGATCCCGATGATCGGGGGATCGCTCCTCGGACAGACGGTTGTAAGGAGCAGCGGCGAGACCTTTATCAACGCGGTGAGCGGCCAGACGGAGTACATCCCGAACGGGAATATTTTCCTTGCCGGCGCGGCGGCGGCTGCGGCAGCGCTGATTCCGCTCTTTGCGACGCACAGGAGAGGACCCGCACGTTCCGGCAGGTGAGAATCCTTCCCGGCGGGAAATGTGAATGATTTAAAAACGGAGCAGTCTTCCCTTAAAGGAAAACCGCTCCGTTTCTGTTTGCCATGGCATATTTGCGGGGAGCAATCCCGAAGGTTTTCGTGAACAGACGGATGTAATTGGAATCGTACTTTTGCAGCAGAGACGGAAAATCCGTTTTTGCCGTGGACAGGAGCCGCAGCAGGGTTTGCGAGAGATGGATAATGATTCTCCCGTAATCGACGTCGAGATCTACGTCCTCCTTATGCAGGGTGTCCGGCGGAATGATCACAAGATCGTACGGCTGCAGCTGATGATGTTTTCCATCCAGAAAAAAGCCGGCTTTTCCTTCAAGGAACAGGTAAATCTCATAGTATCCGAGATGAAGATGCGGATTTCCGCCATTGAAATCCCGGCCTACGGAATGGTTGACGGTATAGAGAAGATCCGGCGGCTGCTCGATAATAGGAGGCGATTTCCGCCATGGTCTTCATGGTCAGATACAGAGAAGCGGTACGGCACCAGATAAATGGCATCCGCCCAGCCGCAGGAAGACCTGCAGGATTTAACGCAAATCTTGCAGAATTGCAGTGGAATTTTAAATTTGCCTGAGTATATACTGAACTCGAAAATAGGATCAGGGGACGGTTTTGCAGGAACCGTCCCCTCTCTTGCATCACGAGGTATGGGGATTGCCATGGAAGAGAGGAAAACCGTTCACAGAACCTTTATAGAGGATGCCGTCACTTCTTATCTGGATAACGGGGGTGTCATTATGCCGCCGCTCTTTCCGGTCATATCAGACCGCGCCTTGTGGGAGGGCCTTGATCCGGAACTGAAAAGCGACCTGGTAAACGCAGGCGCGAAAGCCGCAAAAGAGCCCTGGCCGCAGCTCCTTGTGACGGATTATCTGGATTTTAACAGGACAGGGAACCGCGTACGCTTCGAGGACAAATTCTTTGCGAGAAGGATTAAGCTGACCAACCTTGTCATTGCGGAATGCGTGGAAAATAAGGGGCGATTCCTGGATGATATCCTGAACGGGCTCTATCTTATCCTGGAGGAGAGCAGCTGGTGCCTTCCGGCGCACAACACGCATGTGAGGGACGGGGAAAAGCTGCCGCTCCCGGACACGGAGCACCCGATCGTCGATCTGTTCGCCGCGGAGACGGGAGCGCTTGTAGGACTAGCCTCGTACCTGCTGCATCCTGTTTTCAATAAGACAGACGGAATGCTTGCGCAATACATCGAGAGGGAGCTCAGAAGGCGGATCGTACTGCCGTATCTTACCGAGCATTACTGGTGGATGGGCGACGGCGTCACACGTATGATGAACTGGACGCCGTGGATTACACAGAACGTCCTGATCGCCGTATCCTGCATGCGGGAGTGCTGCAGCAGGGAAGAGAAGACGAAGATCGTGCAGATGGCAGCTTTTTCCGCAGACTGTTTCGCAGACAGTTACGGAGAGGACGGCTGCTGCGAGGAGGGCGCCCAGTATTACAGCCATGCGGGCCTTTGCCTGTTCGGGTGTCTTGATATCTTAAGCCGCATAACGGGCGGCGCTGTCAGCGACTGCTTTATGGAACCGGTCGTTCGCAACATGGCGGCGTATATCGTCCGGATGTACGTGGGAGACGGATATTATATAAACTTTGCGGACTGCTCCGCCTACCCGGGGCGAAGGAGCGCGCGGGAATATCTTTTCGGGAAAGCGACGAAGAATCCTGCGATGGCGGCCTTTGCCGCCGCGGACTACCGCAGCCAGAGCCGGGAGGAAAGGCTCCTTCCCGCGGAGCAGAATCTCTATTACCATGTCCTGCAGGCCTTCGCCCACAGGGAGATGATGGCAGAGCCCGCAGAGGGCGGGGGAGCGGCGCTCACCGGGGATTTCTGGTTTGAGAGCACGGGCCTTATGACTGCGCGGGACGAGCGGTTTGTCCTTGCCGCAAAGGGCGGCAATAACGCGGAGGCACACAATCACAACGATGTCGGTTCGGTCATTCTCTATCAGGACGCAAAGCCCGTACTGATCGACCTCGGCGTTGAGACCTACACGCGAAAGACCTTCTCAGAGCAGCGCTACGAGATCTGGACGATGCAGTCACAGTACCACAACCTCCCGTCCTTTGAGGCGGAAGGAGACTTCATCCAGCAAAAGGACGGCGCAGAATACCGCGCGGCGGGCGTGCAGTGCAGTATTAGTGAAGAGGAAGCATCTCTTTGCATGGAACTGGCCGGAGCCTATGACCATCCGGCGGTTGAAAGCTATGTCAGGACAGTGACCCTGAAGAAGGGCCGGGGCGTTTCAATCTGCGACAGGTACAGGGGGACGGCCGCCTGCACACTCTCGCTCATGACCTATGAGACGCCGGAGATCCTTCCTTTAAATAAGGATGAGGGACAATATCTGATCCGGATCAGCAGCTTTTCGAAGGCGATTGTGAGCGGCGCAGCGGATATGCGCATCGAAGAGTGCCCGGTCGACGACGCGCGGCTCGGGATTGTCTGGAAGCATTCCTGCCACAGGATCCTGATCCGGATGGCAGAGGACTGCCTTAAGATCGAGTTGGAGCCGGTTTGCCGCACGATGCCGTACTGACACTTCGGAATGGAGGATATATATGATTATTCAGGTTTACAACGAGTGGGACCATAAACCGAAGGCACAGGCGGAAGGCCTGGCTCAGGCGGTCCTTGCGTGGGACGGCGAGTACAGGAAGGGCGATGTAATCGAATTTTCCGGGCTGGAGCCGGACAGATTCTACATGGTGAAGGTCGATGCTGCGATCGAAGAGTCGCTGGTCCTCATCCGGAAGGATACCGTCCTCTACACCGTTCCCTTCTATGAAAAGAAGACAAGCTACAATCCCCTGGCCTTTTTCGGCAGCAGGCACTATCTTTCCATCCGGTATGCGGAGGACTATGAAGTCGAGCGCTACCGGAATCTCGCGCTCAATCCGTTCGATCAGCATGAGGAGTCCGGCGTCTACCCTCACGCATCCGCGAACGTGGAGACAAGGGGTGAGGCCGTATTTGCCGCGCGCAACGCGATCGACGGCGTCCTGTCCAATGCAGGCCACGGCGAGTGGCCGTATGAATCCTGGGGGATCAACCGCCAGGACGACGCGGCGCTCACTCTGGATTTCGGGAGGTCGGTGGACATTGACCTGATAAAGCTCTATACCAGGGCGGATTTTCCCCACGACAACTGGTGGGTGAGAGGAACACTGGTGTTTTCTGACGGGAGTGTCATGGATCTTCCCATGGAAAAGAAGACACAGGAGCCCCATGTTTTCCCTCTGCCGGAGATAAAGAAGGGAATTACCTGGGTAAGGCTTGAGGAGCTGATCAAGGCGGATGATCCGAGCCCGTTCCCGGCGCTCACGCAGATCGAGGTTTACGGGACCGAGAGCAGGAAACAGAGGAGTTAAGGCAAAGACAGTAAAGGAGGAAGAAAGCCATGGCGGCAGAAAACGGCAGAGAGTGGGCACAGCGCACACAGGATAAGATTGTTGAAAAGATGAAAACAGTGGTTGCCCGCAACAGGAACGTCGTTCCGTACACGACAGAGAACGGAAGGTTCATCGACCTTTCGGAGAAGGACATCAACTGGTGGACGAACGGCTTCTGGGGCGGTATTTTGTGGCAGCTTTACACCCTGACAGGAGATGAGATCTGCCGCGAGGAGGCGGAGCTCCTTGAGAAGAAGCTGGACAAGGTGCTGATGGACTGGACCGGCCTTGACCACGACAACGGCTTCAAGTGGCTTCCCACAGCGGTGGCGCATTACAGGATCGACGGGAACGAGGCGTCCAAGAACCGCGGCATGATCGCGGCGAACAACCTGGCAGGGCGCTTTAACCTTAACGGCAGTTTTATCCGGGCGTGGAATGACTGGGGCGAGGTCGACCGGCGCGGCATGGCGATCATCGACTGCATGATGAACCTCCCGCTTCTGTACTGGGCGAGCGAGGTCACGGGAGATCCCAGGTTCTATAAGATTGCGGTCACTCACGCGGACACGGCGATGCGCTGCTTTGTGCGCGAGGACGGCTCGGTGAACCACATCCTGCGTTTCGATCCCGAGACAGGAGAGCTTCTGGAGTCCCTCGGAGGCCAGGGGTATGAGGTCGGCTCCTCCTGGACACGCGGCCAGGCCTGGGGCCTGTACGGCTTTACCCTGAGCTACATCCACACAAAGAATGAAAAATACCTGAATACGGCGCGGCGGATCGCCCACTACTTTATGGCGAATATTCCGGAGAGCGGCCTGATCCCGGTCGACTTCCGCCAGCCGGAGGACGTGACCTGGGAGGATTCCACTGCTGCGGCGATCGCCGCCTGCGGCCTCATCGAGCTCTCAAAGGCGGTCTCCGGAAGAGATTCCGGGCTGTATCTTGGCGCGGCCTTAAAGCTCCTTAAGACCCTGGATGAGAAGAGGATCTCCTGGGACAGCGAAACGGATTACCTTCTGGAGAAATGCACCGCCGCCTATCACGATGAAAAGCACGAGTTTACGATCATCTATGGCGATTATTATTTCATCGAAGCGGTGATGAAGCTGACAGGGAAGGAATTGTTCATCTGGTAATCAGGAAGCTGCTTGAGTCGTTCTGCCGGGCAGAATTATTGCGTAAGAGAAAAGAAGCGGAACGGTCTGCCTCAAAGGTAGACCGTTCCGCTTCTGTGTGTCATGGCATATTTTCGAGGGGTAACCCCGAAGGTTTTCGTGAACAGGCGAATGTAATTCGAATAGTTCTGGAATCCGGAATCAAAACAGGCGCTTGTGACCGAGCTGCCCTCGGTCAGAAGCTGCTGTGAGTGGGCGAGCCTCAGCTTCAGCACATATTTCCAGAGACTGTCGCCGTAGTACTTTTTGAATTCATGGCTTAAGAGCGACCTCGAGATGCTCAGATCGTCTGCGATTTTCTGCACGGAAAGGTTCTCTGTGAAATGCGCGTCCAGGTACTTCAGGATACGCTGCATCAGGTCGCTCGGTCTGGGAGATACCGCCGCCGCGGACTCATATTCGATCATCTGGAGAAGTGTCGAGAGCACCCAGGACACATAAGACAGCACCAGTGTGTCCTGCGCGACCTTCTGGGGCGACTTCTCCAGTTCCGGAATGTTATCAACCGCTCTTGTAATCTTGGCGATATTTTCGGGGCTCAGCTGCCAGATCCGGTCGCTGCGCTTACGCAGCAGCGCCTGAAAGTTCGTCTTTGATGTGGACAGGAGCTGGAGGAGGGACTGGGACAGATGGATTACGATGCGGCCGTAATTGACGCCGGTGTAGATTTCCCCCTTGTGCAGCGTGTCCGGCGGAATGATCAGAAGATTCCCCGGCTGAAGCTGGAAATGCTTGCCCCCGAGAAAGAAACCGGCATTTCCTTCCAGGAATAAGAGCAGCTCATAGTACCCGAGATGAATGTGCGGGTTTCCTCCCCTGAAATCACGGCTGACTGAGTGGTTGACCGTAAAGAGACGGTTCGGAGGCTGCTCAATAATGAACGGCGGCTCCGCCGAGGCAACGCTCAGGTAGGTATAATCAGTGGACAGGACACTCTGGATCTGGAGGAACGGCTCCTGTTCATTCTGCATATCTTCAGTAGTACTATTGGCTACTTCTGTCATAATGAAACGCTCCGGTATGGTGATTATAGACAAATAAAACGCCGTACAGCCGCCTTCTTTCCAAAAAATAGTTTAAAAAAAGAGGGGCCGAAATGCCGGCATGCATAATATACCACAAATAGTGCACAAATCACCATATAAAATGTTTAAGAATGTATTATTTTAATCTGGTAACTGATTTTGTGCGGCTGAGAAATCGGCCGCGTACCCATTCATATATTAGTCAAGGAGGATTATTTTGAAAGGGAAGAAGTTATTATCAGCACTTTTAGTTTCTGCATTATCAGTCGGCGTCCTTGCAGGATGCGCAGCAACCTCTGCAGCACCCGCAGCGGCTCCCGCGGCAGGCGGCGAGGCCCAGGCTGAGGCAGCAGCTCCCGCAGATGAGCAGGTAAAGATCCGTGTCGCTCTCTGGGACTATTCCAATACCGAGTATTACAAGACCATGTTCGATGCTTTCTCGGCAAAGTATCCGAACATTGAGTATGAAGTCGTTGAGTTCCCGGCAGATGAGTATCCCACAACCATCAAGACACAGCTCGCCGGAAACCAGGATTTCGACGTTGTATTCCTGAAGGATCTGCCGACCATGAGCGCTCTGATCGCAGGCGGCCACCTGATGCAGCTTGATGACTTCATGGCGAATGACCCCGATTTTGACAAGTCCCACTACAGCGGACTGATCGAGCAGCTCGGCGTTGACGGCAAGTCCTACGGCGTTCCTTTCCGCAAGGATAACAACATGATCTTCTACAACAAGGATCTGTTCGACGCTGCAGGCGTTGCATATCCCGAAGACGGCATGAGCATGCAGGACTATTATGATCTTGCAGAG
>CADBPC010000044.1 GCA_902796425.1 uncultured Lachnospiraceae bacterium | reverse complement strand
GAGAGCGGGCCGACGATGCCGGCGTTCTCCAGCTCATCCATCAGACGGGCGGCTCTGGCATAGCCGAGTTTCAAACGACGCTGCAGAAGGGAAATGCTGGCCTTGTTCTCCTGCCTGACCAGAAGAGTGGCGGCAAGGATCAGATCCTCATCCGGCGCGGCCTCATTTTCCGGATCGATTTCATCATCTTCGTCGTCCGGATCCTCGTCAGGCTCGTCATCATCCTCGGCCTCGGCTTCATCGATGACCGGCATATTTTTACTGTTGACCACGTTTCGATCAAGCGTGTCACGGTGGAAATACTGCAGCCAGAAATCAGCGAGTTTGCAGTAGATGTTCTTGAACTTCGACCGCAGCGCCTCGGAGATCGTGAACGTGCCGTTGATCTTCATGGCCAGCTCGCCGTCCTTGCGGTAGATCACCATAGAGGCGTCCGGGGAGATGTAGTTCTTGCTCTCGGCCTGCTCCAGCATGGAAAGCTGTTCGTCCATTCCCTGCAGCGGCTTGAGCGTCAGAGTGATAGGGTACTGGTTATGGTTGAACCGGTAGGACAGATCGTGTTCCTCACACAGGCCGTCCAGCTTCTTCATTTGGGCCTCATACTTGTCGATTTCGCTCATTGTGCTTCTCCTTTCATTCCAGGATTAGAAGCCTGTCATTCCACGACTTCTGCACCTGATATTGTTTGATTTCTTCTTCGGTCACATACTTGTGACCATAGATCCGTTTCATGTTCTTCCACACGCCCCACGGGACGCGGTATACATTCCCGGTAGCGTAGCCGCACAGGACATAGCACCGTGCGCCGAGGCCGTCTGCCGTGTCCAGATAGGCCGTCTGCCCTTCGTTCACAGCCTCCTGTAGGAGCCGGTCATGCTCGGTGAATTTTGCTTCGAACATGACCGTCCTTCCGCCCTTGACGGTGCCTTTGTAATCCGGCTGAGCCCCTTTTGTGTAGCAGGCGAGGAACCGGCCCTGCCCCATAGATCGTATCACCTTCATCGGCTCCGGGGTCTTCTCGATCTGTGCATATCCCTTTTCCGAGTAGTAGGCAAATGTCTTGTCCAGCAGATCTTCAAAGGCTCTGCCTTTGGCGCGGCTTCTGCGTCCGCGCTTTTGGTTTTCCGGCTTCGGCTGCGGGAGAGGGGGGAGTGTGCTCATAGCTCTGTCTCGCTTTCCCATAGGCGGTGAGCCTCAATTGCTTTTTCTGATAGAGGCTCCCACCATTCGACTTCCGAGTATTCCTGACCACCATTATCCACGAACGCGAACCGTTTTTTGGGAAGCTCACAGTACTGCGCAACAGCAAGTCCAAAGCGCTTCGAGAAGATCAGGACGGGATCGGAGCAAAGCTCCTCATATTGCATGCCGTCACCGTCTACGTCATGCCGTATATGGAGATCAGGCAATTTATCCATGCTCGGCCTCCAGTCGCTTCTCAAAAATAACGGCGGCGCATTTGGCCGTGATGCTCTTGATTACCTCCACGGGTACACCGTCCCGCGTGATCGTCAGGTCGAAGAGACCAGCGCCGTTCGGCTCAAGCCTGCATCCGAGAGTGTTCATTTTCCGTACCTCCAATAGTTGGTGAATCCGTCCGTTTCCCATCTGTCCCGCAGGACGATCCGCGAAGGCGTCCAGTTCATAAAGACAAACTCCGAGGAAACGGGGCGGCGTGAATCCTTGTGCCAGGCGTCCAGCTCGGCCCGTGCGATCTGGTACAGGTCTTCCAGCACCTGATTGTCCGGGCTGTACCGCATCCACTGGCTCGGCTGCTCGATCACTTCCTCAAGTGTCCCGGGGTAATTCGGAGAATCGACCCGATTAAGGACGCACCAGCAATAAGTGCGGAGATCGTCTGTCGAATTATCCTTAACTCCGTAAAGCACCTTTGCGAGCATCTGTGCCTCGGAATCAAGAAGCAGCTCGTAAGGATCCGCCGGCATGCCTCTCTGTTCCGCTTCCCTCTGGTCGAGGTATTCATTGACCCACCGTTCCTGCCATGCGGTGTATTTCTTCTCGGCCTTGGCTTCCGCGCCGCGGGCGAGGATCAGCGAGTACAGGACGAATACCAACAGCACGAGAAAGTATTTCCCGGCCAGTGCAAGGATCCACGCGTCCGGCTTCCTGAACTTGATAGCTTTATCCATTTGTGTTATAATCCCCCTGTCATATCTTTCTCTTGACTTGCCGCTCCCTCTGGATTGCCGACCGGGGAGCTGCTTTTCTATCTCTGCTTCTGCTTGCGGCGCATGTAGGCCATCCGCTTCTGAACGCCGATACTCACGACATCGTTAATGGAGAAATCGGCCCGCCGCTCTGCATATCGTTTCAGGTTTTCCTCGTAGGCTGCGAGGTAGGTCTTGCAGTTTGCATGGCAGTGTTCATTCCTGCCGGGGCAATCAGGAGGGCAAGGGCCATATTTTTTCACTCGCGCCTCCAATTCTTTCCCGGAGCCATTCTGACGAATCCTCGCGCCCGCTCGTAGATCCTCCATCCAATAGCGGAATCCGCGTCCATGATCTCGTCGAGCGGCATCTCGCTTGAGATCACCGTTCGCAGGGCGGCATTGTTGTACCGCGCGTTGATGACCTCAAAAGCCAGGCTGACGTCTGCATCTGTGACCTTCGTCATTCCATCCGTACGCTTGGACTTCCAGAAGTCGTCAATGTAGAGAACTGGAATGGATTTGAGCTTTTCAATGTGTTTTTCGTACCACTCCCGTTCATTTACGGAAGCCTTGAGCTTCGTTGATTCGTCACGCCACGGCATGAACAGGACACGGTTGCCGCGCTTGATCAACTCGCCGCAGATCGCCGTACAGATGTGCGTCTTCCCGCTGCCGGATTCCCCGGAGATAAAGAACCACCCGGAATGGGCGGCAATGAAGTCAAGCGCAGCCTGCTTCGTTTCTCGGCATTCCTTATCCGGCGTTTGGTAGTTGTCCATCGTATAACGGTGGAGAAGATCCATCATCCCGCTTTGGCGAATCGCCCGCAGGGAGCGCCGCTGATTCATGCAAACGCACTCACGGGCCTTGAGCTCACCGCCGTCCAGCCTTTCAAGAACACGACCGGTATTCTCGCAGATTGGGCAGTACACGCCGCCAAGGTCGAAATCCTCCAGCGTCTCAATCGTATACGATCCCGTACTTGCTGCCGGATTTCCGATAACGCTCAGAATTGCTTCCTTGTCCAGTATTGCCGCCTCCCTTCCTTGAAGTGTCGTTCCGCTCCCAAGTTCTGACCGCGGCCTTCCAGTCTTTCATCGGATTCTTTCCGACTTTCCAGCCGTTGGATGTGTAGTAATCGACAAAATGCTGGGGATCAACGGCGTTCCCGCGTTCCCGGCAGTAGGCGGCGACTTCATCAACCGTGGGCGCAGAGAAGCGCTTGCGCTTCATACTCTCTTTTTCTATATCTGACTCTTTCTCTTTATCTATCTCTATCTCTTTCTCTGTGTTACATGCTGTTACATCGGTGTTACATTGTAACGCTTTGACTTCCTTTTCCCTTGCCCGGAAAGCCCGAACACGTTCTGCACTCGAGCTTTCCTTGCCGGTGTTCTCTACAGCGTAGGGAAGGAAAAAGTTGATATTGTCAGAGGTTTCCGCAAGGCCCGTGCGAAGCAAATACATCAGCGTGACTTCAACATCGTCGGGCTTCTCGTCCAGATCAAGGGCAAGCTCGTCGGCAAATTTATCTTCAAGCCCT
>CADBPC010000043.1 GCA_902796425.1 uncultured Lachnospiraceae bacterium | reverse complement strand
CGGCGCTTATCTGTATCAGAAGATGAGCGACAAGCTTGTCGAGCACAAGCAGTACATCCACCAGTACGGCCTTGACCTTCCCGAGGTCGCGGGCTGGAAATGGCAGTAAGTAACAGTAAACAACAGCTGATGAAGTTATGATTTGCCGCAGCTGCAGTCACTCTTTGCGGTGGCTGCAGCTGTTTTAACTCAGTCGGAACCCCGGCCGGAAGGGCCGGAGGACTTTAAGAGAGCCTTATGGATACTTTGCTGGATTATGTCAAATGGATGGGAAAATACGACTTTGCCGCCTGCCCTCTGCGGGACGCAGACGTACTCGTTCTGTGCGTCGTCTCGTATTTTGACCTGGCGCCGGTGTTCTCGGACGGCAGGAGCGCAGCGCACCTGCGCGAGTGCCTGGAGGCAGCGGAAAAAGGAGAGATAAAGCTCCAGATCACCGGCGGCGATCTGGGGAACAGGGAGCTCTTCCTTGCCGCTGTGCGCTCGCACCGCTTCGGGGATCTGATTGTCTCGGATTATACGGACATCCTGGAAAAGGAGCAGGCCGTGCAGTTTTCCGCGATGACCTTCCATGACAGCAGGAACTTTCATTTTATCGCATACCGCGGCACCGACAGCTCGCTCGCCGGCTGGAAGGAAAACTTCATGATTTCCTTCACGAGGACGAGGGCGCAGGAACTCGCCGCCCAGTACGCGGCAAGGCTCCTGGAGGCGCTGCCGGAGGATCCCGGCGGGCCCTCCTGGTATATCGCGGGACACTCCAAGGGCGGAAATCTCGCCCTCTACGCCGCATGTCAGCTCAGCGACGAGGCGCTTGGAAAGGTCCGGCGGGTGTACAGCCTTGACGGGCCGGGATTCTGCCCGGAGGTGACGGATCCCTCACTGATCAGCCGGATTGACAGCGTGACGACGCGCATTATCCCTGAATTTGACTTCGTCGGAATGCTCTTTGAGCCGAAGATAACCGACACCCGGATTGTGATGAGCTTCCGGGACGGGATTGTGCAGCACTCCCTTCCGTCCTGGCTTCTCGATCACGGAGAGCTTACGGTCTGCGAGCGGAACTCGCCGCTCAGCCTTCGCCTCAACGAAGTTATGGACGCGTGGATCGAGAGCAGATCCATGGAGGACAGGAAGTCCTTCATTGACGAGCTCTTTGACGTTCTTGCAAGGGACGGCGTAACCGATCTTTCCGACCTGACGGCCCAGAAATTTGCCGATGTGCTTATGCATCTCAGGGATGTCAGCGATTCGACAAAGGAGACACTTGCGGATTTAAGAAGAAGGGCACTTCTCGGAGAAAGCGCGCGCCCAGGCGGAATTTTTGAAAATCTCCTGCCGGAGACGGTGCGGGGAAAGGCAGCGGAGATAGCGGAGGGAATTACAGGGGAAAAACCCGGGGAACGGACAGGAGAAAGAACCGCGGAAGAATCCTGGGAACAGGCAGGAGAAAGAACCGCGGAAGAATCCTGGGAACAGACAGGAGAAAGAACCGCGGAAAAACCCTGGGAACAGGCAGTAGAAAGATCTGCGGAAAAATCCGGGAAAGAAACGCAGGAGGGGCAGCAGGAGTATCTTCAGGACGAGCTGCGGGAGGAGACATCAGTACAGATGTCCGGCGTCCCGTACGTGCCGGACGTTAAGGAGAAGAAGGCAAAAAGCAGGCTCCTGTACAGGTTTCCCGAGGTCCTGCGCCTGCCGGGCTTTCTTGAGGGCCTTGTCATGATCCCGGCGGGGCTTATCGTCAGTCTTGCGTCCGAGAATATTATCGACATCGTCTGTCTTCTGGCGGTGATTTCCATAACGCTCTTCCAACTGGCACTGACTGTCCGGAGACTGAAAAAGGACCGCTGGCAGGTCGCGAACCACAGGGAGAGTATTTATTTTTCCATCGTTCTTATCGCGCTGACAACCGCAATGTTTATCAAAGACCAGGCCATGTTCATCTTCGGCAGCATAATTGCCGGGATCCTGCTGCTCGTTACCGCATATCACGCCGGTGAGCGGGCGGCAAAAAAAAGCGAGGGCAGGATCCTGAGGCTCCTGAACCTCGCCGAGTGTATCTTCGCTGTAATTTTCGGCTTCAGCATGCTGTTCATCCACAGGGAGGGCATTGCAGGCAATGCCCTGGCGCTGGGGATCGCGCTGATCGCCGACGGCGTTGCGAGGGTATGCTACATTCTCTGGCGCCGCAGACATCCGGACCGCCCGCTGTGATGCAGAACCCGGGTCATGCGTTCCGGATCCAGACCTGCATACCGCCCTCTTTTCGGTTGCCCCATGCAAAATACGGCACGGCAGTGAGCTTCTGCGGTACATATACGGGGGCGGGAGTACCGTACAGAGCCCCCGCATAACCGGGATCATCCCCGCATTCAGGTATGAAGGAGGAATCCGGCTTTGCCTGCCGCAGGCCATTTGTTTCAATAAGCAGCATTCCTTTGAGGGCGCCCTTTTCACAGGTTTTTACCGTGAAGGAGGCGTTTTTTTCCAGTACTGTTTCCCAGAGTCTTTCACCGTTGTCCGCCTGTTCAAAGCAGTACACGAGAGGGCCTCTTTTAAGCGCGCATTTTCCCGCTGCGGCGCGGACTTTGGGGGAAGCGTAAATACGCCGGACGGGGAGTTCTGCCCGGAAGAGGATGTCGGTCTCCTCCTCATTGCATGAAATATATGCGTAGCCGTCACGGAAAAGGTCCTTCCTGCCGCGCAGGGCTTCGATGGAGCAGGTTTCTCCCGCCGCGGACAGCGTGCCTTCAGTGACGTAGGCGGGAATCCGCAGCGCGAAGGTAAGGTTCTTATCCGGATCTTTTTTACGCACATGGACCTTTACATCGCCCTTCCACGGCCAGCTGCTTTCCACAGTGACAATCGCGTTTTCCAGGTCCGCGCGCCCGCCCGCGAAAAGATGGGCGAAAATAACGCGCTCTTCGGGATTTTCCCCGTAGGCATAGCGCCCGAGAGAGGTCAGGAGCCTTACGACGTTCGGCGGGCAGCAGGCGCAGGCATACCATCGGGGACGCTTTGAGAGAACATGTTCATAGCCGGGAAATACGCCGGACACGCCGGGGATCACCTCCAGCGGGTTGACGTAGAAAAAGCTCTTCCCGTCCAGCTGCATGCCGGAGAGAACGCCGTTGAAGAGGGCCTGTTCCATTACATCGGCGACAGACCCGTCCGCGCTGTGCTCCAGGAGCTTTCTTGCGAAAAAGACAAGCCCGATGGAGGCACAGGTTTCCGCGTAGACAGTATCGGAAGGAAGCTCATATTCCGTGCCGAACCCCTCCCACCTCGCGATCTGGCCGATACCGCCGGTGATATACATCTGTGCTTTTGTGACATTGTCCCAAAGCGTGCGGCAGGCTTTAAGAAGGGTGTCGTCGCCTGTCTCGAGAGCGAGGTCAGCCATCGCCGTGTACAGGTACATGGCCCGGACGCTGTGTCCGCGGGCCTTTTTCTGCATCCGGACGGGAGCATGCACCTGCGTGTAGGTGCGGTCTCCTCCGCCGTTTCCCCAGAGATACCAGCCGCGCCTTTTTGCCTCCTTTTCAAAGATGTCCGGATCTTTGCCGCGCTCGTTGATAAACCAGGCGGCCTGGTCCAGATAGCGCTTTTCGCCGGTCGCGCGGTAGAGCCTAAGGAGGCCGATCTCCACCTCCTCGTGTCCCGGGACGCCGTGGATCTTCCCCTCTTCGGGACCGATGTTGTCGATAATGCAGTCCGCCATACGCATCATGATCTTAAGGAAGCGGTCCTTTCCGGTGGCTTCATAGTAAGCGCAGGCCGCCTCCATCATGTGGCCCGCGCAGTACAGCTCGTGGCACTCCTGCAGATCCGTAAAGCGCCTTTCGGGACACTTGATTGTAAAATAGGTGTTGAGATATCCATCCGGCTGCTGGGCGAGCGCAAGAAGTTCAATCACCCTGTCGGCGCGCTCTTCCAGCGCGGGGTCCCTGCTGATCGCGAGCGAACCCGCGACACCCTCAAGCCACTTGGCGACGTCGCTGTCCTGGAATACCATTCCGTGGAATTCGCCTTCCTCAAGGCCGGCAGCGATGCGGAAATTCCGGATCGCGTGGCTCATCTCACTCTCCGGAAGAGAGTCAATTTCATCGTTCAATACCTTTTCCTGATAAGGGATCACGACCTCCCTCGCAAGCGTCTGGCGCGGCGTCCAGAACGGGTCGTCGATCTGTATCTGTGAAAGCTTCGGTTCATGGTTTCTGCTGAAGGCTGACATGTTTTTCTCCCTCCTTATCTGAATCTAAGGATATAATGTTTAGAGAGAAAGGGAAACAGGAAAACACAAGGGCACCGCGGGAAATCCGCGGGAGATCTGTCGGGAGATCCGGCAGGGGATCCGGCGGGAAGAGGCAGATAAAAGATGGCAAAGGAAAGCAGCGAACGAATCATATTCCATATCGATGTCAACTCTGCCTTTCTGTCCTGGTCCGCGGTGAAAAGGCTCGAGGAGGACCCGGGGTCTGTCGATCTTCGGACAATCCCTTCCATCGTCGGAGGGGATATCGCCACAAGGCACGGGATCGTCACGGCGAAATCCATTCCCGCCAAAAAGCTCGGCATCGAAACCGCGGAGCCGGTCGCGCGGGCCCTGCAGAAATGCCCGAACCTTGTCATAGTCCGCTCGGACTTTGAAACCTATCGAAAATATTCCCGCGCGTTTATCGCCATCCTAAGGCAGTATGCCCCGGTTGTCGAGCAGGCATCCATCGATGAAGCCTTCGCCGATATGACGGAGGTGTTCGAAGCCTATGAAAAGGGCGGGGCGGCGCTTTCAGAGCGGATGCCCGGGCCCGGACTGGACAGGAGGGAGTTTGCGCTTGAAATGGCGCGCAGAATCCGGGACGAGGTCCGGGAGAGCCTCGGCTTTACGGTCAATGTCGGAATCTCCGTCAACAAGCTCCTTGCCAAGATGGCAAGTGACTTCGCAAAGCCGGACAGAACCCACACCCTCTATCCTTCGGAAATCCCGGACAAAATGTGGCCGCTTCCTGTCGGAGACCTTTTCGGGTGCGGCAGAAAGACCGCGGAGCGCCTTGCGTCTCTCGGCGTATCTACCATCGGCGATGCCGCGTCGCTCCCCCTGGAAGTGCTGCAGACGAGCCTCGGGGAAAAGAGCGGGGAGTACATTTTCCGCAGTGTGAGAGGCAAAGGATCCGACAGGGTCTCGGACGAGAGGGAGGACGCGAAGAGCTACTCCAATGAGGTTACAACAGCCAGCGACATAACCGCGGAGAATTACAGCGAGGAGATGCCGCCGCTTCTTAAGGCACTCTCGCAGAAGGTTGCCTCAAGGCTCCGGAGAGATCATGTATATGCCCGCACGATCGGTGTGATGGTAAAAACGAACGATTTCAGAAGGAGGTCCATGCAGCAGAAGGCGGAGGATTCCACCAACAGCGAAGAAGTTCTGCTGCGGATCGCCGCCTCGCTTATGGAAAAGCTGCTTCTCGGTGACAAAGGTCTGCTCTCTTCGGATGGAAGCGGGATCCGCCTGGTCGGCGTCAGCGCTGCGGATCTCGACGACGGGAATTTCCGGCAGATGAACCTCATGGATTACCTTACGCAGGCATTGTCCGGGGAACCTGCGAAGAGTCCCTCAGCGGAGCCTTCACGGGAGTATACTGAGGATTCCGACGGGAACATGCCTGATAAGAAGAGACCCGACGAGAAGCTGCGAAGGCTCACGGAAATGTCCAGGAAGATCAACGAGAGGTACGGGGAAAATACTGTCCGCAGGGGCGCCGGGAAAAGAGAAAATAAGTAAAGGAATATAAGGAAATACAATGTGTTATCAGACAAAGAAAAACTATAACTCCGTCGATCTGTGCCGGGCAGTCGGCTCTGTTGTAGTAGTTGCAGCGCATGCCTGGTATATCGGAAACGGCAGTTTCAAAAGCCCCTTCAGTTTCTTCTTCTTTGAATATCTGTTCAGAGTTACAGTCCCTTTTTTTATTATATCTGCCGGATTTTTTCATTATCAGAAGTTATCGTCAGTCGATCACTTCCGGCTCAAATACTCCTTCAAGTATATTAAGCACTATCTGCGGATACATATCATCTGGACTTTGATCTACTTTCCGTTTTCTCTGATGGATATCCTTCATCATCCCAAAGGTATCCCGCATGCTGTCCTGAGTTATATCCGAAACATTTTCTTTGTTGGCGCTGACCTGCAGTTATGGTTTATTCCCACCTTAATAACCGCGGTACTGATTGTCTCGTTTCTGCTGTCCAAAGGAATGCAGCCTTTACACATCCTCGGAGCTGCGGCCGTCTTTTATTGTATCGGTCTGTTCGGACAATCCTGGTTCGGATTTCTCCGTTTTATAAGAGATAGCGCGCCGGCTGCGTGGAACGCTCTAAGGCTGGCAGGCAAGATAACAGTCACCACAAGAAACGGCCTGTTCTATGGTTTCTTCTTTGTTGCAGCCGGAATGTGCATATCATACTATGGAATTTCGATCACAAGAAGAAAGGCGGCGGTTCTCTTTGCGGCATCACTGATAATGATGGGGATCGAAGTATCATTATTTCAGCATATGGGATTCTTTAGAGAACATGACATGTGTATATCATTGATCCCTGCTTCCATTTTTCTGTTCTGCACAGTAATTCTTACCGATCTGCCTGACAGCAGGATTTATCCGGTTTTGCGGAAAACCAGTATAATTGTATTCTTTCTGCACATGTGGGTCATGCGGTTTATCCTTTATCTTTTCAGAGCAGCCGGCAGACCGGCTCCGCAGCCGTTCATTCTGTTTATCCTCACCTTATCATGTTCCGTTATCGGTGCCTTCCTGTTCATCACCCTGTCAGTGCGAAAGAGCTCTCAGCTATAACAAAAAGAAGGACCTCAGGCTCTTTATGAACCTGTGGTCCTTTTTTATTCATGCCGCTTTTTCACAGCCCCTTTCCGGGGCTGTAAGGATCCGGATTACATGCAGGTATAGCCGCCGTCCACGGGTACCGGGACACCGGTGACATAGCTGCTGGCGGGAGAGGAGAGGAAGATAACTGCTGTATCAAGCTCGCCCTCGTTGCCGTAGCGCTCTTCGGGGATCATGGTCTTCGCGTTCTGCTGGAAGAAATCACTGTTCAGAGTGTCACGTGTAAGATCTGTGTAGAAGTAGCCGGGGCAGATTGCGTTGACAGTGATGCCGTATTTGCCCCATTCCGCTGCGAGTGCGCGTGTCATATTGACAACGCCGCCCTTTGCCGCATGATAGGGAGCGGAACCGGCGATCTTGTTGCCGACAAGGCCGTACATGGAAGCGATGTTAATGATTCTGCCGTACTTTGCGGGAATCATAGCCTTCTTTGCAGCCGCGCGCGCAACCTTGAAGGAACCGAACAGGTCGATGTTCATCTCGTTTGCGAACTGGTCGTCGGTAATGTCTTCTGCGGGAGCGACAGCGCCTGTGCCGGCGTTGTTTACAAGGATATCAACGCGTCCGAAGACTTCCAGCGCCTTGTCGACCATTGCGTTGACAGCGTCTGTGTCTGTGATGTCACAGCGAACAGCGAGGGTCTTGACTCCGTACTGCTCTGCGATTTCCGCAGCAACGGCGTCGATCATGTTCTGGCGGCGTGCGACAACGACGATGTTCGCACCCTGGTTTGCCAGTGCCTTTGCCATCTGTACTCCAAGGCCGGTAGAGCAGCCTGTCACGATAGCAACCTGATCCTTCAGATCAAAATAATTTTTCAACTCAGTTTCCTCCTGTATTTTAAAATTGAGCCTGCATCCGCAGGCCGTGCATACGTATGTTAAAAGAATAACATATTTCCGCGAATAAATAAAACTTTACTGCATGGGCTGACGCAGAGGCGGAAAATCGCGAAAAAAGACCGGAAAGTGCCTGCCGGACACATATCTATGGTAAAATTATAAAAATGTGCAGAAATCGGAATATCAGAATCAGATTACCGGGATGGATAGAAAAATGGCAAAGCAGGCAGCTTCGGGAATAAGGGAAAACATGACGCGGCAGGAGATGGTAAGGACGGCGCTTTCGGTCGCCTGGCCTGCCATGATGGAGAGCTTTTTTGTGGTCCTTGCGGGCGCGATCGACACGATGATGGTGGCGACGCTCGGAAGCTATGCCGTTGCGGCGGTAGGACTCACGGGACAGCCGAAGTTCATCGGCCTTACGCCGTTCATCGGTATCAATGTCGCTGTTTCCGCCCTCGTTGCAAGAAGAAAGGGAGAAAAGCGCCAGAAGAGCGCAAACGAAATCATGCTCTCCGCGATCCTGATTACGCTTGTTCTGTGCGCCGCAGTCACGGTTTTGTTCGTTGTCTTTACGCCGGCGCTCATGCGGTTTGCGGGAAGCAATGCCGACACGCACGAAGCCGCTGTGACCTATTTCCGCATTATCATGGGCTTCATGTTCTTTAACGTCCTTACGATGGTAATCAACGCGGCCCAGAGGGGAAGCGGCAATACGCGGATTTCCATGACGACGAACATCACCTCCAGCATCGTCAATATCTGTTTTAACTATCTTCTGATCGGCGGACATTTCGGCTTTCCCGCGCTGGGAATCAGGGGGGCCGCAATCGCGACGGTCCTCGGAACCGTGGTTGCCGCAGCGATGGCCGTGGGCTCACTTTATAAGCAGGAGAGCTATGTCCGGATTCCCCTGATGCTGGGCGAAAAGCTCCGCTCAACAAGGCAGGTCCGCTCACAGATCTACAGGCTCGCTGTCAATACGGCGGCGGAAAACCTGGCCATGAGGGTCGGCTTTGTTGCGACAGCCATGCTGGCTGCCAGGCTCGGGACGGATGAGTTCGCCGCCCACAATGTCGGCATGAATATCCTGGGCCTCGGGTTTTCCTTCGCGGACGGCATGCAGGTTGCGGCGATCGCGCTCTCCGGCGAAGCACTCGGCGCGAACATGAAGGAGAGGGCAAGGCAGTACGGCACGATCTGCCAGCGCATCGGCTTTGTCATATCGGTCATACTTTCCGTCCTTCTGCTGCTGTTCGGCAGGTGGTTCTACGGACTGTACTTTACGGAGCCGCACATCGTCGACATGGGCGTCCTGATCTCAAGGTTTACGATGGTCATCGTGCTGCTGCAGATCTCCCAGGTTATTTATTCCGGGTGCCTCCGCGCGGCGGGAGATGTGCGCTATGTCCTGATCGCGGCGCTGATCAGCGTCACCGGTATCCGGACACTGACGACCGTTCTTCTGGTATCGGTCTTTCACATGGGGCTTGCGGGAATCTGGCTCGGCGTTCTCTCCGACCAGCTCTCCCGGTTCCTTATCATGGGACACCGGTTCCGCCAGGGCAACTGGGTGAATCTTAAAATCTAGCGGGTTTTGTCACAAAGCCGCTCTTTGGCGGCATAAAAATAACTTACAGCTGCAAGGGCGCAGCGGAAAGGAAAATCATGGCAGTTACATTCAGATATGACAGCAGTACGGCCGTTGTGGGGACAACAAGGGGGACGGTCAGAGGCTATGAACTTGGAGGCCTTTCTGTTTTCAAGGGAATCCCCTATGCGAAGGCAAAGAGGTTCCACAGGCCGGAGCCTTACCGCTGGGAGGGCGTCCTGGACGCGACCAGCTACGGCTTTACCTGTCCTCTGATGGATATGGGCGTACCGAACGGTGAGATCATGGTGCCGCACCGTTACTGGATCATGAACGAGGACTGCCAGAACCTGAACATCTGGACGCCCGGTCTTGACGACAAAAAGCGCCCGGTCATGGTCTGGCTCCACGGCGGCGGATACTTTGCGGGTTCTTCCATCGAGCAGTGGGCCTATGAAGGGGAAAACATGGCGCGCCTGGGCGACGTGGTCGTGGTCAGCATCAACCACCGCCTGAACGTGATCGGGTACCTGGATCTGTCCGATTTCGGGGAGGAATATGTAAACTCCGGAAACGCCGGCGGAGACGATATCATCGAGGCCCTGCGGTTTGTAAAAGAGAATATTGAGAAATTCGGCGGTGATCCGGACAACGTCACCGTGTTCGGACAGTCCGGCGGCGGCGGAAAGGTGACGACGCTCCTGCAGTCCCCGGAGGCCGACGGCCTGTACCATAAGGGCATTAACATGAGCGGCGTTCTCTCCGGCGGCAGAGGCATCGGCATTTCGATCTCCGACTGCAAAGGGAGCGGTAAGGAGTGCGTTCTTGCGCTGATGAAAGAGCTCGGGGTCAGTACCGCAGCAGAGCTTGAGAGCGTTCCCTATGCGCAGCTTGCGGCGGCTTACCGGAAGGTATCGCCGGCCCTTGCAAAGGAAGGAAAGAACATCGGCGGCAGTCCTTTCAGGAATGAGTTTTATGCGGGAGACCCGTGTGACGTCGGCTTCCGGAAGGAGACAATCGATATTCCGCTCCTTGTAGGAACAGTATACGGAGAATTTACCTCCTTCGTGCCCGCGGAATACGACAGGAACACCATGTCCGAAGAAGACCAGGAGACTTATGTTGCTGAGATTCTCGGAAAAGAGGGCGCAGCAGAGGTGATCCCGCTCTTTAAGAAGGCCTTCCCCATGAGGCAGGTTGTGGATCTTTTAAGACTCGATTATACCTTCCGCGACAATGTCATCGCGTACAACGAAAGACGCGCCAGGGAAGGCGGAAAGGTTTACTCCTACCTGTTTAACCATGACATGCCGATGAACGGCGGATCGACCCCCTGGCACTGCTCGGACATCCCGTATGTCTTCCATAATTCCCAGTTCGCCCCGGCGACGCAGGAGCCCGGCGTCACCGAGGTCCTCGAGGAGACGATTTTCAGGACGGTTATCGCCTTTGCGAAGAACGGCGATCCGAACAACAGCCTGATTCCGAACTGGCCGGCATGCACGCCGCAGACAGAGAACACCATGATGATCGACAGCACCTGGTCGCTCCATCCGGATCACGACCATGAGCTGATGCCGGTATTTATCAAATACATGCAGCCGGTATTCTTAAAGAGAATGGCCGAGACGATGGGAAGCGTCCAGCACTGAGCCGCAGGCGCTTATGAAACCATAAGCTGATAAACGGAAAGATACGTATGCAGACAGATTTTTATTCGGAAGACCTTGATTTTTCTCCGGAAAGACTGAAAAAGCGGGTGGAATGGCGCCCGCTTTTTCCTGCTGAAATTCTTGCAAAGGCTGCTTCAAAGGAGCTCCAGGGAAGGATCCGGGATTTTCAGTCCAAAGAGACGATACGGTTTTACTACGGCGGCTGCAGGGCCTGGTTTGCGCCGGAATCCGCCGGGGCAAAGGAACAGCCGGCCGTCTTAAAAAGGCGCCAAAGCTACCGGTATGACAGATACGCCCCCACCGCAGGCGCAGTTCAGACACAGATTTTCAGCGAGCCCTTAAGATACCTTGACAGATGGGAGAAAATCAGAATGACCTGCACCTGTGAGCAGGCGGAAAAAGGCGTGCGCTGCGTCCATATGGCGGCGCTCCTTTTCCGGTGGGAGAAGGAGCATGGCCCCTGGTATGTTGAGGAAAACAAGTACGACTATTCCCTGCGGCAGGAGAAAATCAAAGCGGTCAGCGAGCTTCAGAGAAGAGAAAAGCAAAAGGAACGGTATGTAAAAGATGAAGTGCCGGTCCTTTCCTTCCTGCAGCAGGGACGGGGGAATAAGCGTCTTGTCTTTTTTGACATGCAGAATGCCCTGAAGGACTATGTCACCACACCCTATGAGATGGCGCGCTGCAAAGAGCTCCTTCATAATCGAACACAAAGCGCACATTATACAGGCTATCCGGATTCTATTTCGCTGGAAAAGGCGCGCACCGGAGAGCAGTCTGTAGATTTCAGACTGCACTTTGATGACGGTTTATTTATCGGATATGCCATTGGCAGGATGGAACAGGATCGTCTGGCGGAGCTAAGAACCGGAGCCCTGCTCCGGACCAGCGGTGTAAGGAACAGGCCTCCTGTGCAGCCGGATGACAGGTCTTCCCGCGTGTTAGACGAATACGCGCTTGCCGCGATGTCCCTTGTCTGGGATTACGTCGATGAGCTCAAGGATCTTGGAATGACCGACGAGCGGGCAGAGAGGTTTTTCCGCAGCCTTGAGGAGGCCGACCTGCAGACAAAGGCCTCCTCCGGCCCGGAGGAGGTTCAAAGAAAAAAGGTCCTTGCGATCGAGCCGAGAATCGTTGCGGAGGCAGGGTCAGCGACGCTCACCTTCAAGGCCGGAAGATGCGGTGGAAAGCTTCTTGTCCTGAAAAACGCGGGCACACTCGTGCAGGCCTACAGGAACCGGGAGGAATATGCCCTGTCCAAAAAGGAGATTGTCAATTTCGCGCTCGAGGACTTTGACGACGCATCGCTCCCCGTGATGGAGTTCCTGATCCGCAGAATCGGGGAGAGGCAGGACGTCAATGAAAAGCTCCAGCAGAAGGCAGGCTATTACAGGGCCGCCTCCATCAGCGTCAACTCGCAGCTTGAGCTTAAGGGGAGCCTGCTGGATGCCTTTTATGACATGGCGGAGGGCAGGAGCTGCGAGTTCCAGGACAAAACAAATAAGATCAAGGATGCGGTCATCGGCATCCGCCATGAAAACATGAATTTCAAACTCGCGATGGAGAGACTCTCCGACGCGAGAGGAACCTTTGCGGGCGTCACCGTGAGCGGCTTTATTCCGGTGATGATAGAGGGGAGCGCGCACCGGTACACCCTGAGCAGCAGGACGCTCAGCAGGATTTCGCCCGGGGAGTCCCGCATGCTCTCCCCGTTCAGCGCGGTTGCGGACGAGTCGGGGTATTTCCGCTTTCAGGTCGGGCTCGACAGGCTGCAGGAGTTTTATTACCGCGTCCTGCCATCACTCCTTGCCAACCCGAGCGTCGAGATCGACGACCAGTGCAGTGAGGAGGTCCGGAATATCCTGCCTCCGGAGCCGGAATTCGCCTTCTATCTGGATGTGGAAGACGGCAGGCTTTTCTGCCGATGCGTCGTGACCTATGAGGATCGGAAGTTCGTTATGTCGCCCGGGCCTTCGAAGACACCCGAAAGGAACACCGACACCCCCTTGCGGGGCGGCGTAAGACCTGCAGAGAGAAAGATGCACGACAGCGCCGGCAGCGCCGCAAAGGACACGGACAAAGATTTAGGATCTGTCCGCCGGGACATCGAGCAGGAAATGCGTATCCACAAGGTCCTTACCTGGTACTTTACAAAGGTGGACAGGGCGAGCGGCAGATACTGCGAGCCGATGGAGGAGGACGCGCTGTTTAGATTCCTCAAGAGCGGCATTTCCGTTCTGGAGCAGTACGGGGAGGTGCAGGGAAGCGAGGCCTTCGGCAGACTGAAGCTCCGTTCGGTTCCGGTCCTGAGCATCGGCGTTTCGGTCAGCACCGGCCTCATGGATATTGCCGTCACCTCCAAAGGGATTTCCGAAGAGGAACTGCTGGATATCCTTACAAGCTACAGAGCAAAAAAGCAGTATCACCGGCTCAGGAGCGGTGACTTCATTGATCTCGGAAACAATGAGTCCTTAAAGGAGGCAGAGCAGCTCTTTGAAGAGCTCTCTTTAAGCCCGGAGGAAGCAATCCGGAAAGGCGTAAAGCTCCCCGTCTACCGGGCGCTGTATCTGGACAAGCTCCTGGAAGAACACGACGGCCTGGTCTCCCAGAGAGACCGGGCTTTCCGCACCCTTGCGAGAAACTTCCGCAGCATCCGCGACGCGGAGTACGAAGTGCCGGCATCCCTGGCCGATGTCCTCCGCCCGTACCAGGCCTACGGCTTTAAGTGGCTTAAGACCTTAGAGAGCGCGGGCTTTGGCGGGATTCTCGCAGATGAGATGGGGCTCGGAAAAACGCTCCAGATGATCGCGGTTATCCTGTATGACCGTGAAAACGGAGTGGATGCGGAAAACACCGGAGGAAAGAAAAAGCCCTCACTGATTGTTTGCCCCGCATCGCTCGTCTACAACTGGCAGGAGGAGATCCGGCGCTTTGCGCCTTCCCTTAACTGCTGCGCTCTTGCGGGCACGCCCGCATCCAGGAAAAAGGCGCTGGAAGAGAGCGGAGCGGATGTTTTCATAACCTCCTACGACCTCTTAAAGCGGGATATCGCAGTCCTTTCGGATAAGACGTTCCATATCTGCGTCCTCGATGAGGCGCAGTACATCAAGAACAGCAAGGCTGCGGCTGCCAAAACCGTAAAGGCGCTGAAATGCCGTCACCGCTTTGCCCTTACCGGAACGCCGATCGAAAACCGGCTCTCCGAGCTTTGGAGCATCTTTGATTTCCTGATGCCGGGGTTTCTTTACAGCTATACCGATTTTGCGAGGAACTTTGAGACACCGATCGCAAAGGATAAGAACAGGGATATCACAGAACGGCTTAAAAAGCTGACGGCCCCTTTTATCCTGAGAAGAAAGAAGGAAGATGTCTTAAAGGATCTTCCGGCCAAGCTGGAGGAGGTCCGCTACGCGAAACTCGAAGGCACCCAGCAGAAGCTCTATGACGCGCAGGTGGTCAGAATCAAGAATCTCCTGGAGGAGAAGGACGAGACAGGAGAGGGCAAGATGCGGATCCTTGCGGAGCTCACCAGAATCCGCCAGATCTGCTGCGACCCGTCCCTCCTGTTCGAGGATTACAGTGAGGAGAGCGCAAAGCGCCAGGTCCTGATCGAGACGGTGCGCTCTGCCATCGACGGCGGCCACCGTGTGCTGATTTTTTCACAGTTTACCTCCATGCTCTCTCTGCTTGAGAAGGATCTGGAGGCAGAAGGGGTGGAATACTATAAAATCATCGGGGCAACGCCGAAGGATAAAAGGCTTGCTATGGTGAATGCCTTCAATGAGGGGAGTGTCCCCGTGTTCCTGATTTCCTTAAAGGCGGGCGGCACGGGACTCAACCTGACCGGGGCGGATGTCGTGATCCACTACGACCCGTGGTGGAATCTTGCCGCGCAGAACCAGGCGACGGACAGGGCGCACCGCATCGGGCAGACCCGGCAGGTCACGGTTTATAAGCTGATACTGAAGGATACGATCGAGGAGCGCATCATGGACCTCCAGAACGCAAAACACGACCTCGCGGAGGCGATCCTTGAGGGTGAGGCGTCCTCGCTCATGAGCATGTCGAACGAAGAGCTGATGGCACTGCTGCAGTAACCCTGCAGCCGTATGCCGCAAAGAACGGGCAGCAGAACGGACAGCATGGCAGGCAGCAAAGCGAAATACAGAACGGACAAAACAAATGGAAACGCAAATCAGAATCAGGGACGCCGCGCCGCAGGACATCGCTAAAATGCTGGAGATCTACGCATACTACGTGCGCGATACGGCAATCACCTTCGAATATGAGGTGCCCTCGCAGGAAGAGTTTACGGACCGCTTTCTTCATACCACCGCGCATTTTCCGTATCTGGCCGCGGTGACTGTGGAAAACGGCAGGGAAAAGGTGATCGGCTACGCATACGCGGGGAGGTTCCATCCGAGGAAGGCCTACGAGCGGTGCGCGGAGATGACCGTCTATATCGACCGGGACGCGAGGGGATCCGGCGCCGGAAGGCTCCTCTATGAGGCGCTGGAGGAGCGCCTTAAGGGCCTCGGCTTCCTGAACCTGTACGCGTGCATCGGCGTTCCGGATGAGGACGATGAATACCTTACGCACAACAGTGAGCAGTTCCATGAGCACATGGGATACCGCCTGGTGGGCACATTCAGGCTCTGCGGCTACAAGTTCGGGCGCTGGTACAACATGATCTGGATGGAAAAGCTCATCGGGGAGCACCGGTGACGGTGCTCTTTCCGGTTCCTTTAACAGTGTCTTTGACCGTTCCTTTGATCACACACTCACCGCAGTCATACTGATAGTGCAGGTCCGGGCAGACATACTGAAGGAGCACAGCGGACAGCTCGTCTTCGCCTTCAAGCGGATTCCTGTCCTCTCCCTTATAGCACACGGTCAGGTCCACGCCGTCCGTGTCACTGTACTCCATAACGAACCGGAGCACGCCGCCGTCCTCAAGGCCCGGCAGTATGGTCCTTACGCAGAGCTCGTCCGCCACGGTCATCACCCGGCCTGTGAGCCTTCGGCTGATCATGTGCCTTACGCCGAACTGCTCAATCGAGGAGAACAGGGCTCCCGGCTCCGCCTTTTTAACGTCCGTCTCCAGCACCTTCATATGCCGGATGAACTGGCGGGTTTTGTCCTTTTTCGGCGCATCAAAGATCTCTTCCGGAGTTCCCTCCTCGTAAATAATCCCCTCGTCCATGTAAAATACGCGGCTGGAGACCTCTCTGGCAAACCGCATCTCGTGAGTGACGATCAGCATGGTCAGGCCTTCCCTGACCAGCCTTCGGATTACGCTGAGAACCTCGTCGATCATTGTGGGATCAAGTGCGGAGGTCGGCTCGTCGAAAAGGATGATCTTCGGATCCATGGCGACGGTCCGCACGATCGCGGCGCGCTGCTGCTGCCCGCCGGAGAGCTGGGAAGGAAGGCTGAGGGCCTTGTCCGCAAGGCCTACCATATGCAGCAGCTCCATGCTCTTTCTGCAGGCTTCTTCCCGGCTTCGCTTTAACAGCAGAGTCTGGGCGAGCATCAGATTTTCAACAATCGTAAGGTGGGAAAACAGGTTGAACGACTGGAAGACCATTCCGACCTGCTCGCGCATGCGGTTTACATCATATCCCTTTGCGCAGGTGTCCTTCCCCTCGAACAGAATCGTTCCGCCATCCGGCTTTTCCAGGTGATTGATCAGGTTCAGCAGCGTACTTTTCCCGGTGCCGGAGGGCCCTATGATCGCAATCACGTCGCCGCCGTAAACCGTGCTGTTCACATCCCGGATGGGAGTCACGTTTCCGAAACTCTTGTGAAGATGCTCCAGCTTAAGGAGAGGCTCCCCTGCTCCCTTTGTTTTCCCCTCGGCATCCTGCCTGACCAGCGAAGCGTCGGACTCCGGCCGGAATTCCTCCACCGCTTTTACGATGTCCTTTTTCACCGTCCGCTGCTGCGGATCAATGCGCCTTTCCAGGCTCCGCAGAAGCGTGACCAGAAGGGAGCAGAGCAGCAGATAGACGGCAGAGGTCAGAAGAAGCGGAAAGAACGCTTCGTAGGTTCTGGAGCGGATAATGTCGGATGCCTTTGTAAGATCGGTGACGGAGATATACCCGGCGACGGCAGTCATCTTCACTGTCGCGATGAACTGCCCGCTGTAGGCCGGCAGGAAATGAATCAGCGCCTGAGGCCAGGTCACGTACCGGAAGGTAAGGCCCTTTCCGAAGCCGAGTGCGGTCGCCGCCCGGAGCTGCCCTGCGGGAACGGCATTGATCCCGCCCCGGAAAATCTCCGCGCAGTAGGAGGAAAACTCGATAGAGAATGTGATCACGCAGATCCAGAAGGCCCCGAGCCCGCTTTTTCGAAGAACGACATAGTCGAGAACAAGGAGCAGGACGACCACCGGGAGCGATCGGAAAATCCGGATATAAAGGCTTGCGAAGGCACAGGCAAAAGGACTGCGCCGAAGACGCAGCCAGCAGACCGCAGCCCCCAGGAGCGTGCCGAAAATGCCGGAAAACAGGGACAGACGGATGGTCATGCCAAGGCCCGAGAGTAGGATTTTATAGCGGTCCTCCGTAATAAAATTCCGCCGGATGCTCTCGCGGATATTTGAGAAGAATACAGATGCCTTCGGGACCTCCTTCGTCGGAGGTTCCTGCCGGACATAAAGATAGTGATTGTCTGTAAGGAGAGTATCCGTGACACAGATGTTCTGAAGTCTTTCTTCCGAGGGTGCGACGGAATCCGCACACACATCATAGGTCCCCGCGGCAAGTCCCGCGAGCTCCGCCGAGAAGGAAACGACCTCATATTTCGGGACATAGCCTGCCCACTCGCAGAAGCCGTTCATGATTTCCACGAATTCGCCGGTCAGAGTCTCCCCCTGGTAAAAGGTCATCGGCGTCCACAGACCGCCCGTGGCGATCCGAAGCTCGCCCCTTTCGCCGGAGAAGGAGTATTGCCCATGACGTCACCCTTGCGGTTCGGATCCTCCCACTTTTCGCGAAGCTTATCATAAGCGCCGCTTTCTCTCATCTCTGCCAGATAGCGGTTCATCTCGGCGCAGAGGGCCTTCCCTTTTTCGGTCTTTGCCGTTCCGAAACCGTAATCAATCGATGCGAACGGCTCCATGATCATCGCAAGGTACGGATGGGAATCCGCCATCGTGGGCTGTTCATCCACAAAGCCCAGAGCGGCGTCGATCTCCCCGGCTTCGAGCGCGGAGTACATGTCCGACATTTTGTTGTACAGGAGAACTTCACCGTCCGGAAAGCGCTTCTGAAGTTCCATTTCCCACTCATGGATGTTCGGACTTGCGAACTTCATACCCGGTGCTTCCAGATCGGCGAGGGTCACATCCGTCACAGGACACCCGTTCTCATCCCTGCCCGCCGCATCATCCGGCACGGCAGTCGTTCCAACCAGCTGCGGCAGGATCAGAAGCAGCGCGATGACGGCTGCCAGAACAAACTCATAGATTGCCCCGGGTTTCCTCTTCATAAACGCCTCACATATATCAGCGGGCGGACTTGTTTTCCCCGCCCGAATTCAAAAGGGGAATTGCCACGGTCTTATTAAACCAGGCAATCAGCGGCCCCATAAAGAACGCAGTGATGAGGGTGCCGATACCGACGTTGGCCCCCAGGAGCCATCCGATCAGGACACAGATGCTGTCGGTCGCGATCCGGATAAAACGGAACTGCAGGCGCGGATGACGCTCGGAGATCGTGAGCGCGATGGCGTCGTAGATCGATACGCCGAGATCGGCGGTAAAGTAAAGTGACGCGGCAAAGCACATCACGACAATGCCGACGACAAGTGAGAGAAACCGGACGGGGAGTGACGGGCTGGGATCGAGCTTTGTCAGGATCCACCCCATGAGCTCCGCCATATAGCCGACTCCGAACAGATTCAGGACCGTGCCGAGACCGATCTTCTTCCGGTTCCAGAAAAAGATGACGACCAGGAAAGCTGCGCAAAGAAGCATATAGTAGGTGCCGTAGCCCAGCGGCGTCAGCGTCCAGGTGCCGTGCGCAAAGACCTGGAACGGGTCGAGACCCAGAGAAGAATGTGTAAAAAAGCCCACCGACAGGCCGCATATAATGATTCCGGCCAGCGTCATCAATACGCGGCGCTTCATAAGCCCGCTGTCACCACTCTTATTACTGCTGCTGTTTATACGATTATTACTGTCCATGGCAATTCCTGCCTCATCCATACTTCTTATTATATAATGCCTGCCTGCAACAGCGCCTAGTATAGCAGAACGAAATTAAGAAAAGAAGACAGCAGGCTGCATATTTCCTTCCGGCGGTGCCTGCCTTTTGCCGCCTGCTCAGGATCTTTGAGCAGAATCCCGCCGGCGAGTGGATGAAAACGCCGTCTGGAGGCCAATTTGTCCCATAACAGCAGAGAAAAGTACTACTCATACGGAGTCGAATCCCGCCGGCGAGTGGATGAAAACGCCGTCTGGAGGCCATTTCGTCCCATAACAGCAGAGAAAAGTACTACTCATACGGAGTCGAATCCCGCCGGCGAGTGGACGAAAACGCCGTCTGGAGGCCATTTCGTCCCATAACAGCAGAGAAAAATACTACTCATACGGAGTCGAATCCCGCCGGCGAGTGGACGAAAACAGACAGGTAGCAGCATGCAGCCGTATGCGGCGCGAACATCGGGGCTGTCGACGAAGGAGGCGCGAGCATAGCGGAGCCGGCTGAGGACCTGTCCGAAGCTCACTTTGCAGACAGCCATCCGGATCAGACATCCGCAAAAGCAAAGTGAGCAAGTTTCCGAAGCCGGCGACGAATAAGCGGCGCAGCGCCTCCGAGGAGACCCCGTGAGCGCGCATACCCTGCAGCCTGCTGCCACACCTTTCCCCCGATTCATTATTGTCATACGCTCTTCTTTACGATATTATCTTCTGAACATGCAGTTTTATACCACCTTGCACGGTATATTCGTCATACACAGGTGAGACATGAACAGTAAAAATTTCTACCGCGACATTACAAAACTTACAATACCGATCATCCTGCAGAACCTTCTGAGCGCGGCCGTCAACTCGGCGGACGTAATCATGCTCAATTATGTAGGACAGGCGCATATTTCCGCCGTTTCGCTGGCGGCGCAGTACGCGAGCATACTGTTCATGGTCTTTTACGGACTGGGGACGGGCGTTACGATGCTGAGCTCCCAGTATTACGGCAAAGGGGAAATGCGGGCAATCCACGCGGTCGAGGGAATCGCCATGCGCTTTTCGCTGGTAGTTGCCGCGCTCTTTGCGGCGGCGGCAATGTTTGCCCCGCAGGTCATGATGCGCGTCTTTACGCCGGATCCGGAGCTGATCTCGATCGGCGCGCAGTACCTTCGCAACATCAGCATCGCCTATCTGTGCTGGGGCGTCATAGAGATCTATCTGGCAACGCTGCGCAGTATCGGCAGGGTCATGATCACGACCGTGCTGAACACCTTCGCGTTCACGCTGAATATTTTCCTCAACGCAGTCTTCATCTTCGGACTTTTCGGCGCGCCGAAGCTCGGCGCCGCGGGCGTTGCGCTCGCGACCTCGATTTCCAGGCTCCTGGAGCTGGTCCTTTGCATTATCGTCTCCGCAAGGAGTAAGGACGTAAAGCTGAACCTGCGCTATATGCTTATCCATAACCCGGTCCTTCAGAAGGATTTCATGAAAATGGCGATGCCGGCGCTCCTCAACGATATCTCCTGGGGACTGGCATTTTCCATGTATTCCGTGATCATCGGGCAGTTCCTCGGAAGCGACATGGTGGCGGCCAATTCTTTCGCGTCTCTTGCAAGGAACCTCGGGACGATCCTTGCCTTCAGCGTGGCGAGCGGCGGCAGCATTCTGCTCGGGCATATCATCGGCGAGAACCGGCTCGAGGACGCGGATACGGCTGCAAAGAATATCATGACACTGACGATACTCTTCGGCGCGATCGGAGGCGTGATCATCCTGGCGGCGATGCCGATTATCCTGAATTTTGCGGATCTTACGCCGGCAGGAAAAGGGTTCCTGAGGACCATGCTGTTTATCAATTCCTATTATGTAATGGGAGCTGCGGTCAACACGACGCTCATCGCCGGTGTTTTCCGCGCGGGCGGCGACAGCAGGTTCGGCTTTATCTGCGATACGATCGACATGTGGTGCTACGCCGTGCCGCTCGGCTTCTTTACCGCGGCGGTCTTAAAGCTGCCCCCGATGTGGGTGTATTTCCTGCTCTGCACGGATGAGTTCGTCAAGTGGCCGTGGGTTATCGGCCATTACAGAAGCAAGAAGTGGCTTCGCAACATAACAAGAGATGACCTTTTCGAGAACGGGTAACGCCCCGGGAAAAGAAAGCCCCGGGAGCCAAAGGAGAAGCAAATGGCGGAAAACATTTCAGAACGCTTAAAGAATATCGACACCGTGATCTTTGACATGGACGGGACGCTCTACGATACGGAGAGTATCTACCGGGACGGCTGGCTTTCGGCAGGCGTTCCTCTGGAGCTTTACCTGACCTTTATCGGTACCAGCTCCACGTATATTCATGAGACCCTGACAGAGCACGGGTTTAACCCGGAGCAGGTTGTGGCGGACAAGACTGCGTACACGGCAAACGAGCTGGCAAAGGGGATTCCTTTAAAGGACGGCGCACAGACGATCCTTGTGTGGCTGAAGGAACGGGGATTTAAGACCGCGATCGCGACTTCATCATCCATCGCGACCGCGGAGCGCTATCTTGCGGAATCCGGCATGGCGGAGTATTTCGACAGGATCGTCAGCGGAAACCGCCTGGAAAGAGGAAAGCCCCACCCGGATATTTTCCTTATGGCGGCTAAGGAGCTTGGTTCGCAGCCGGAGAAGTGTATGGTCATCGAGGACAGCTTCAACGGCGTCCGGGCAGGACACGCTGCAGGGATGTTTACGGTGATGATCCCGGACCTGATCGAGCCGGATGAAGAAATCCGGGGGCTCGCGGACGTTGTGCTGACGACGCTTGCCGCAGTTCCGGACCTGATGGATACGGACAAAGCGCCTGCGGACTATGAGATGCTGGCGCAGCAGGTTCGCTCGCTGGCTGAGTCGGAGCCGCACTGGCTCCCGGTGATGGCCAACACGGCGGCAGCGCTGTTCGAAGCCATGGATAACATCAACTGGGCGGGCTTTTATATCGCGGATGAAAAGGACGGGAGCCTTATGCTGGGCCCCTTCCAGGGAAAGACGGCGTGTATCCGCATCGCCCGCGGGAAGGGAGTCTGCGGCACAGCGCTCTTAAAGGATGAGGTCCTTGTGGTGCCGGACGTCCACCGCTTCCCCGGCCATATTGCATGTGACAGCGCGTCGCGCTCGGAGATCGTCCTCCCGGTTCACTTTAACGGCCGGCCCGTCGCTGTCCTTGATATCGACAGCCCCGTGTCCGCGCGCTTTACACAAAGGGACAGGGAAGGCCTTGAGCGCATCGTCCGTGTCCTGGAGGAGAGCGCGGACCTTTCGGGATGCTTGACAGTTGTATAAACAGGGATATAATAAACGGCAAGGAGGGCTAAGTGATGGAACAGGAGTGCAATTTTGCCGAAAAGCTGTCCTGCGTGCTGTCACAGCGCGGCATGACGCAGCGCGAGCTGGCGAACCTTGCCGGTGTCGATGAGTGCTCCATGTCAAGATATGTGAACGGCACCAGAAAGCCGTGTATGGATGTTCTGGTCCGAATGGCAAGGACGCTCGGAGTCTCCGTGGAGTATCTCACGGGAAATGACGAGAAGATTCCCGTCAGGGAGATCATGAACCTTGTCTGTGACAATGTGGACCGCATGAGTGATGCCCAGAAGCTTGAGCTGATCGGCATTCTTGCGGCGCAGAGCCGCTGAGGCTAAGCCGCAGGAAAGACCGGCCATACAGCAGATACACTTTTGATTACAGTAGTAACAGGGAGCTTTCAATCGGACGGAGGATGATACCGATGAGCAGAATCAGTAAGGATGGAAAAAGGAACGCAAAGGTTATTTCCGCAGTGATCGCGGCAGTCATGGCGCTGAGCATGGCAGGTTGCGCCGTGCCGGCTGCAGCGCCCGCGGCGCAGGCACCTGCAGAGCAGGCTCCTGCGGAGGAGACCGCCGCTGAGGCGGCCGCTGAAGAAGACGCGGCAGAAGAAGCTGCAGAAGAGACCACACAGGAGGCGGCAGGCGAAGAGGCACAGGCCGATCTTCTCGATGAGATTTTGGAGCGCGGCTATATTGTGGTCGGAACGGAAGGAACCTATTCTCCCAACAGCTACCACGACGAGAACGGCGACCTGGTCGGCTTTGACGTCGAGGTTGCGGCACTGGTCGCAAAGCACATGGGCGTTGAGGTCCAGTACCTCGAGACAGAATGGGCATCCATTTTCGCAGCTCTTGATGCAGGACAGATCGATACGGTAATCAATGAGGTCGGATATACCGAAGAGCGCGCCGAGAAATATGATTTCTCCGAGCCCTACGCGTTTGTCCAGGGCGGAATTCTTGTCCGCGCGGACAATGAGGACATCAAGTCCTTTGAGGACCTTGCAGGGAAGGTCGCGGCAAATGAGTCCACGAGCACATGGGGTGCCACAGCTCTCGAATACGGCGCGGAGCTTGACCCCGTCAACGCGATGGCACAGTCCATCTCCGAGCTTATGAACGGCCGCGCTGACTGCACGCTGAACTATGTGACAGCCTTTGCGGATTATATGAAAGAGCATCCGGAGGCAGAGGTTAAGATCGCGGCGACAACCGATCCCGAGCCCAGCTCCTATATTCCCGTGCGCAAGGGGAACGAGCGCCTTGTAGAGGCGATCAACAAGGCCCTTGAGGAAGCAGCCGCGGCAGGGGAACTCGCCGAGGTTTCGGAAAAGTACTTCGGCATGGATGTGACTGCAGGAATGAACGCCGCCGAATAAGCAGAAGATCTGAGGCATTATGTCAGAACGTATTCTTAAAGAACTTGCGGATTCCTTCGTGAAGCTTTTGATTCCGGGAATCCGCGTTACAATCCCGCTTACGGTGATATCCTTCACCTGCGGGATTATTATTGCGCTGATTGTCGCGCTGGTGCAGGTAGCCAAAATCCCTGTCGTGCGGCACCTGGCAAGGTTTTATGTATGGATCATCCGCGGAACGCCGATGATCGTACAGCTCTTTGTCGTGTATTTCGGACTGCCCAGCATCGGGATCCGGCTGGCAGCGTTCCCGAGCGCGGTGATCGTGTTTTCCCTGAGCGTCGGTGCGTACTGCTCGGAGACAATCCGGGCGGCGATCGAATCCGTCCCGAAGGGACAGCTCGAGGCCTGCTACTGCGTGGGGATGACCTTCCCGCAGGCGATGATGCGCATTGTAATACCGCAGGCGATGCGGGCGGCATTCCCGCCGCTGTCCAACTCCCTGATCGGTCTTGTAAAGGACACCTCGCTGGCATACAGCGTCGCGGTCGTTGAGATTCTTGCCACGGCGCAGCGCATTGCGGCGCGTACCTATGATTATTTCTGGCTTTACTGCGAAGCGGGACTGATTTATCTGATCTTCAGTACGGTCCTCACCTGGGCGCAGCGCGCAGTGGAACGCAGAATGGAAAGGAGCCGGTAGGGTGATTCAGGTTCACAATGTCCGTAAAAGATTCGGAGACAATGAAGTATTAAAGGACGTTTCCTTCCGGGTGGACGACGGCGACGTCATTGCCATACTGGGGCCGAGCGGCTCCGGCAAAACCACACTCCTGCGGTGCCTGAGCTTTCTGGAAAAGGCGGATGCCGGAAAGGTCGATTTTGACGACAAAACCTATGATCTCGGGAGCGCCTCGAAAAAGGAAATCCTGCAGTACCGCAGGAAAATCGGCTTTGTATTCCAGGACTATCAGCTTTTTGGCAACAAGACGGCCCTTGGAAATGTGACGGAGGGCCTTATCGTCGCACGTAAAATGAAGCGGGACGAGGCGGAAAAGCTGGGGCGCGAGGCGCTCGACAAGGTCGGAATGCTGGACAGGGCCGATTATTATCCCTCGAAGCTCTCCGGCGGCCAGCAGCAGCGTGTCGCAATTGCAAGAGCGATGGTCTCCGACCCCGGCGTCATCTTTTTTGACGAGCCGACCTCCGCGCTCGACCCCGAGCTGACGGGCGAGGTGCTGGATGTCATGAAAAAGCTCGCGGAAAACAGGACGACCATGGTCGTTGTCACACATGAGATGGAATTCGCAAGACGGGTCGCCGACAGAGTCATCTTCATGGAGGGCGGACTCATCGTGGAGGAGGACGGCGCAGAGCAGTTCTTTACGGCGCCGAAGACCCAGAGAGCGGCGGAGTTCCTCCGGGGAATTGAGGCGGGATTCTGACGCTTCGGCAGGGGATTTCCATACCGGAAAGCAATAAGCACATGGGCAGACGCAGACAGGACAGGCATATGGCAGCAGAGATTTTTGATTTTGATACACTGACAGACCGCAGGAGTACCTACGCCTCCAAGTGGGAGATCGGAGAGGGCGAGCTTCCGATGTGGATCGCCGATATGGACTTTAAGGCGGCGCCCGCAATCCGTGCGGCGCTCCAAAGGCGCCTCGACAACGGAATTTTCGGTTATACGGAAATACCGGACGTCTGGTATGAGGCGTACATGGGCTGGTGGAAAACAAGACACCATCTCGCCATTCAGAAGGAGTCGCTTGTCTTCTGCACGGGCGTGATCCCCGCCATCTCAACGGCGGTGCGAAAGCTCACGACCCCCGCGGAGAATGTGCTGATCCTGACGCCCGTCTACAACATCTTTTATAACTCCATTTTAAACAACGGCAGGAGGGTCCTGGAAAGTCAGCTGATCTGCGAGGACGGAGCATACCGGATCGACTGGGCGGACTTTGAAGAGAAGCTTGCCGACCCGCAGACGTCGCTCATGATCTTCTGCAACCCGCACAACCCCGTGGGGAAGATCTGGGATAAGGAAACCCTGCAGAAGATCGGCGCACTGTGTGAGAAGTACGGTGTCACCGTAATTTCCGACGAAATCCACTGCGACATCACAGACCCCGGGAAGGAATATGTCCCGTTCGCTTCTGCGTCCGAAACCTGCGCGCGGATCAGTGTGACCTGCATCGCGCCGACAAAATGCTTTAACCTGGCGGGCCTGCAGACGGCTGCCGTGATGGTTCCCGATCCGTTCCTGCGACACAAAATGTGGCGGGGTCTGAATACGGACGAGGTTGCAGAGCCGAATGCCTTTGCAATCGACGCTGCGACCGCCGCCTTTAACGAGGGAGGTCCGTGGCTGGATGCCATGCGCGCCTACACTAAGAAGAACAAAGACATCGTCCGCAGCGCCGTGAAAAGGGACCTTCCGCAGCTTTGCATTACAGACTCGGAGGCGACCTACCTTCTGTGGATCGACTGCGGCGCCGCGATCGATGCGGCCGGTCTTAAGGACAGCAGGGAGCTCGCCGCGGCCCTCCGGAAAAAGACGGGGCTCATCCTTTCCGACGGCTGCCAGTACGGCCCCGGCGGAGAGCGCTTCCTTCGCATGAATACGGCATGCCCGCGAAGTGTCCTGGAGGACGGCCTCGCGCGCTTTATCCGCGGAATGAGTGCACTGTAAGGATTTGACCGGCAGATTGTTAAAATATTTGACAGACTGAAAAAATGAACATAAAATACAGGCATCAGGGCAAGGGCGCCATGGAGAGGAATACTCTCCATGGCGCCTTTCGCATGTCAGGAGGAGAAAATCATGTGTTCAATACTCGGTTTTTGCGGAGCAGGAGGAGATTACGAGTCGATACGGGAGGCCCTTTCACAGACGGCCTCGCGCGGTCCGGACCAGACAAGGCTTTTGAAGCTGGACAACGGGTGGCTCGGCTTTAACCGGCTCTCCATCATGGGCCTTACCCCGGAGGGAATGCAGCCCTTCCTCTATTCCGATAAGGCGACCGTTCCCTGCGCTGAGGCTTCGGAAGAGGAAGGCTGTCTCACCGCCCCGGAGAACACACAGATCGCGCTTGTCTGCAACGGTGAGATCTACGGCTTCCGCCCGCTCAGGGACAGGCTGGTATCGGACGGCTTTCGCTTTATCAGCGACTCCGACTGCGAAATACTGCCGGCACTTTATGAGGAATACGGGACCGATATGTTCCGCATGCTGGACGCGGAATTCGCGCTGGTACTCTATGATGCGAAGGAGAATTCCTTTGTCGCCGCAAGAGACCCGGTCGGCATCCGTCCGCTCTACTTTGGAGTGACAAAGGACGGGACTTATGTCTTTGCCTCCGAGCCGAAGAACCTTCTGACACTTGTGGGCAGGATTCACCCGTTTCCTCCGGGACACTATTTCAAGGACGGGGAGTTTGTCAAATACCGCGACATGTCCGTCGTGGAGCACCCCTCGGACGATGACATGGAGACGACCCTGCAGAAGATCCATGACCTTCTGATTGAGGGCGTTAAGAAGCGCCTGGATTCGGATACGCCGGTGGGGTTCCTTCTGTCCGGCGGCCTCGACTCCTCGCTGGTCTGCGGGATTGCGGCAAGCCTTACGGATAAGCCCCTTAAGACCTGGGCGATCGGGATGGATGTGGATGCCATTGACCTCAAATACGCCCGGGAGGTGGCGGATTATATCCACTCCGACCACCACGAGGTCATCATCTCGAAGGAGGATGTCATCGGCGCCGTGGACGAGGTAGTCAGGCTTCTGGGCACCTGGGATATCACGACGGTCAGGGCTTCCATCGGCATGTACCTCGTCTGCAAGAAGATCCATGAGACCTCGGATGTGCGCGTCATTATGACGGGCGAGATCTCCGATGAAATCTTCGGCTATAAATATACCGACTTTGCTCCGGACGCGCAAGCTTTCCAGAAGGAAGCCGAAAAGCGCATCCGGGAAATCCATATGTATGACGTATTGAGGGCAGACCGCTGCATCAGCGTCAACTCGCTCGAGGCGCGTGTCCCCTTCGGCGACCTTGCCTTTGTGGAATACTGCATGTCGATCGACCCCGAGAAGAAGATGAATCACTATGGCAAGGGAAAATACCTGCTCCGCAAAGCTTTTGAGAAGGATCACCTGATTCCGGAGAGCATCCTCTGGAGAGAGAAGGCCGCTTTCTCCGATGCGGTCGGCCATTCCCTCAAGGACGACCTCGCGGAATATGCGGAAAGCTGCTGCACTGACGCCGCATATGAGGAGAGGATCCGGAAATATACCTATGCGCAGCCCTTCACGAAGGAGTCCCTTCTCTACAGGGACATCTTCGAGAAATATTATCCGGGCCAGGCCGAAATGATCGCCGACTTCTGGATGCCGAACCGCGAATGGGAGGGGTGCGAAGTCAAAGATCCGTCCGCCAGAGTCCTGTCCAACTACGGCGCGAGCGGAGAATAAGGAACTGTAAAACAATACAATAAGCTGTAAATTGCTGTTGACAATTCTGAAAAGCAGGTTTAACATTACGAACTGTAAAGACAAAGGCGTCTTGGAGAAGAGCTCTCCGAGGCGCCTTTTTCGCGTTCAGTAAGGAGGAGATTATGGAAAAACAGAGCGTTCCCGAAATATTCGGATCCCTTGTATTCGATGACAGAGTCATGAGGGCAAGACTTTCCGCAGATGTCTATCAGTCCCTGAGAAAGACCATCGATGAGAATGTGCGTCTCGATGAGAGTGTTGCCGAGGCGGTCGCCTCCGAGATGCGCGACTGGGCGGTGGAACACGGCGCGACTCATTTCACCCACTGGTTCCAGCCCCTGACCGGCGTTACCGCGGAGAAGCACGACAGCTTTATTACTCCCTCCCCGGACGGGGGCGTGATCATGGAGTTCTCCGGCAAGGAGCTCATAAAGGGCGAGCCGGACGCGTCCTCCTTCCCCTCCGGCGGCCTCCGGGCAACCTTTGAGGCAAGAGGCTATACCGCATGGGATCCTACCTCCTATGCGTTTATCAAGGATCATACCCTGTGTATTCCCACCGCGTTCTGTTCCTATTCGGGGGATGCCCTGGACAAGAAGACACCGCTCCTTCGCTCCATGGAAGCCCTGAACATTCAGGCAAAGAGAGTACTCAAGCTCTTCGGCAAGGAGGTAAAATACGTCCGCACCAGCGTCGGGCCGGAGCAGGAATATTTCCTCATCGACAAGGAAATGTTCGAGAAAAGACCGGATCTTGTCTACACCGGAAGGACACTGTTCGGCGCGATGCCCCCGAAGGGACAGGAGCTGGACGATCACTATTTCGGAGTGATCAAGCCGCGGGTAAGTGCCTTTATGGAGGATCTTAACACGGAGCTCTGGAAGCTCGGGATTCTGGCAAAGACCGAGCACAACGAGGTCGCCCCGGCACAGCACGAGCTGGCTCCGATCTACTCGACAACAAATGTGGCCACCGACAACAACCAGCTGACCATGGAGATCATGCAGAAGGTCGCAAGAAAGCACGGAATGGTATGTCTCCTGCACGAGAAGCCGTTTGCGGGAGTCAATGGTTCGGGCAAGCACAACAACTGGTCCATGGCGACGGATACCGGCACAAACCTTCTCTCACCCGGCGAGACACCTTATGAGAACGCCCAGTTCCTGCTGTTTCTGTGCGCTGTAATCCAGGCAGTGGATGACTATCAGGATCTGTTAAGACTTTCTGTCGCGACGGCGGGGAACGACCACCGGCTCGGCGCGAACGAAGCCCCGCCCGCCATCATCTCTGTTTTCCTCGGTGAGGAGCTGACAGCGATTCTGGAGGCGATCAAGACCGATTCTCCTTACGAGGGCAAAGAGAAGGTGATCATGAAGCTCGGCGTCTCGACGCTTCCGAGATTTTCCCGCGATACGACGGACAGGAACCGCACATCGCCGTTCGCCTTCACCGGCAACAAGTTCGAGTTCCGCTCCCTCGGCTCCTCGAACAGCATCGCCTGCTGCAACATCATGCTCAACGCGGCAGTGGCGGAGAGCCTGAAGCAGTACGCTGACAGGCTGGAAGGCGCCTCCGACTTTGAGGCAGCCCTGCATGACCTGATCAAGGAGACAATCACAAAGCACGAGCGCATCCTGTTCGACGGCAACGGCTACGGACAGGAATGGGTGGAGGAGGCGACGAAGGTCCGCGGACTTTCCAACTTAAAGACCACAGCCGACGCAATGCCCCGCCTTCTGGATCCGAAGAACATGGAAATGCTCATGGCGCACAAGGTCTTTACGGAGTCCGAGATCCACTCCAGATGCGAGATCATGCTCGAGAACTACTGCAAGAGCGTCAACATCGAGGGACACACCATGGTGGAAATGGTGCGCAAGAACTACCTTCCCGCGATTGAGGAGTACCTCTTCGGACTCGCGCAGGCGACCTCGCTTATGAAGTCCGTGAGTGCCCACGTAAAGTGCAACTACGAGATTTCCACGATGGAAAGGCTCTCCGAGCTGACGGACGCCATCCTGGAGAAGGTGGAGATCCTCGAAACAGCGCTTGAAGACATAAAGGGCCATTCGGATATCATCGAGACCTCCGCCGCGGTAAGAGACGATCTTCTTCCGAAGATGGAAGATCTTCGCAAATCCGTGGACGAGGCGGAGATGCTGACCAGCGAGAAGTGCTGGCCGTTCCCGAGCTACGGAAAGCTCCTCTTCTCGGTATATTGAGAAGCAGAGAGGAACAGAAAAGGAGAAGGAAGGCCGCGCGGGCAGATGATCCGCGGACCGTCCCGAAAGAATAATATGTGTGACTGAGAGGTCATCCCCACAAAGGCGTGGAAAGCCGGAGGGGATGGCCTCTTTAAATGGGAGGAAAAACAGATGACAGAAGAAATTATGAAACTGCTGGACGGAGAGATATTCGCCGTATGGTTCCTGATCGGAACTGCGCTTGTGTTCTGGATGCAGGCGGGGTTTGCCATGTGTGAGGCAGGCTTTACCAGGGCAAAGAACGCCGGCAACATCATCATGAAGAACCTGATGGATTTCTGTATCGGCACCGTGATGTGGTTTATCTGCGGAGCGTCGCTGATGCTGGGGCCCAATATTCTGAAGGGCTTTGCCGGAGGCTTCAGTTTTGATGTATTTACAAACTATGCGAACTTTGATTATTCGGCCTTTGTGTTCAACCTTGTCTTCTGCGCGACAACCGCAACGATCGTTTCCGGTTCCATGGCGGAGCGCACGAAGTTTTCCAGCTATTGTGTGTATTCGGCTGTGATTTCCGCTCTTATCTATCCGATCGAGGCGCACTGGACCTGGGGCGGAGGGTTCCTCGCACAGTGGGGCTTCCATGATTATGCGGGCTCCAACTGCATCCACATGGTCGGCGGAATCTGTGCCTTTATCGGCGCCTGGATGCTGGGACCGAGGATCGGCAAATTCGAGAAGGACAAAGACGGCAGGGTCACAAAGGTCAACGCGTTCCCGGGTCACAACCTGGTTGTCGCTGCACTCGGAGTCTTCATCCTGTGGCTTGGCTGGTACGGCTTCAACGGAGCTGCCGCGACCGACGTACCGACGCTGGGATCGGTATTTCTGACAACGACGGTCGCTCCTGCAGTAGCTACCGTGGTCTGCATGCTGTTTACCTGGATCAAATACGGAAAGCCGGATGTCTCCATGTGCCTGAACGCATCACTGGCGGGACTGGTCGCCATCACGGCGCCCTGCGATGTCACGGACTGCGCGGGTGCGGCGATCATCGGCGCTGTCTCGGGTCTCCTGGTCGTGTTCGGTGTCTGGTTCAATGATAACGTCTCCCACGTTGATGATCCCGTCGGTGCCGTTGCGGTGCATATGTTCAACGGAATCTGGGGAACGATTGCCGTAGGTCTTTTTGCTACCGAAACGGCACCCGGCTTTGCGGTCGCGGGAATCCGGGAGGGCCTTTTCTACGGCGGCGGCTTTACGCAGCTTTTCAAACAGCTCGGCGGGATGTTTGTCACCATCGCCTGGACGGTAGTCACAATCTACATTGCCTTTACGGTGATCCGGCTTACGATCGGCCTTCGAGTCAGTGAGGAGGAGGAAATCATGGGCCTGGATTCCACGGAGCACGGCCTCCCCTCAGCTTATGCAGGCTTCTCTATCATGGATATTTCCAACACCATGACAATGCAGGTCAACGAGAACACGAACCTCGGGACAGACACCTATGAGGAGGCTTCCGAGGCAAAGAAGAACGCGGCGGTTCCGGTCATCCGTGCCGACGGCGCAGATCTTGCAGGAATCAGCACAGGGATCTCAAAGGTTGTCATTATCGCAAAGCTCACAAGATATGACGCCTTAAAGAGAGCCATGAACGAGCTCGGCGTCACGGGCATGACGGTCACACAGGTCATGGGATGCGGCATCCAGAAGGGAGCCGGCGAGAGATACCGCGGCGTCGAAATCGACGCAACCCTCCTTCCGAAGGTCAAGCTCGAGGTTGTAGTCAGCGCGATTCCTGTGGACGATGTCATTGCAGCGGCCAAGAAATCGCTGTACACCGGTCATATCGGGGACGGCAAGATCTTTGTCTACCCGGTCAGCCGTGTCGTCAAGATCCGGACAGGCGAAGAGGGGTTCGCGGCGCTCCAGGATGTGGAATAATCTGTTTCGCAGCAGGCGGGGTACGGAACAAGGGGGATACATATGGCAGCTTTTGAACGTGTTCTGTCGGGAATTCCGGAAGTCGACAGGATGGTTGACAACATCCGAATGGGGGACAATGTCGTCTTCCGGGTCTCGGACCTTGATGAATTTCATCTGTTTCTTGATCCCTTTGTGGAGCAGGCGGTCCGCGACGGGAGGAATATTATATATGTGCGGTTTGCCAGCCATCCTCCCCTTGTAACCGGCCAGCCGGCGGTCCGGACCGTGCAGATCGAGCTGTCCCACAGGTTTGAGACCTTCACGGTGAATATCCATAACCTGATCGAGAAGGAGGGAAGGGATGCGTTTTACGTCTTTGACTGTCTCTCCGAGCTGCAAACGGCGTGGGCTACGGACCTGATGATGGGGAATTTTTTCAGAGTGACCTGTCCGTTCCTGTTCAGCCTCGATACGGTCGCTTTCTTTCCGCTGATCCGGGGAAAACATTCTCTGCAGGCGATCGCAAAGATTCAGGACACAACGCAGCTATTCCTTGACGTCTATTCAGGCGGCAGGGCGGTCTATGTGCGGCCGGACAAGGTATGGAACAGGAATTCGCAGACCATGTTCCTGCCGCATCTGTATGAGCCGGATACCGGAAAATGCAGTCCTCTTCTCGACGGTGTCCGGCTGAGCAGGTTCTATCAGGCGATGAACCGTTATCAGCGCTCCGGAGCAGAACAGAATACGGATGCCTGGGACCGGTTTTTTAACATATCCCAGCAGATGTATGAAAGCGGGGCGGATATTTCGGATGCCTGCAGCCGCATGTGCGATATTATGATGAGCCGGGACGAGAGGATGCGCATCCTGATACGCAGGCATTTTACTCCGGAGGATTATTTCCTTGTCCGCGACCGAATGATCGGGACCGGCATGATCGGCGGGAAGGCGTGCGGAATGCTTCTCGCAAGAAAAATAGTACAAAGCAGCATGCCGGAGCTTGCCGACATCATGGAGCCGCACGATTCCTTCTATATCGGCTCCGATGTCTATTACAGCTATATTGTTGAAAATGGATTCTGGGATCTGAGGATCCGCCAGAGAACCGAGGAGGAGTACTTTTCGCTGGCAGATACCTTTGCGGACCGGCTGCTTTCGGGGAGCTTTTCGAAGCAGATGGAAGACAGATTCTCCTTCCTTCTGGACTACTACGGACAGGATCCGATTATCGTGCGCTCCAGCAGTATCCTGGAGGACGGGTTCGGAAACGCGTTCGCCGGAAAATACGATTCTGTCTTCTGCGCGAATACGGGGACAATGGAGGAGCGCCTGAATGAGTTTGAAAACGCGGTAAGGCAGGTCTACGCAAGCACGATGAGCCTGTCCGCACTCGACTACAGGAAAAGGAGGGGCCTCTCGGGGCGGGATGAGCAGATGGCGGTGCTGGTTCAGAGAGTGTCGGGCTCACGCTACGGACAGCTTTATATGCCCTGCGCCGCGGGCGTGGGCTATTCCTACAGCCCTTACCGGTTCCTTGAGACGATGGATCCGTCCGCCGGAATGCTGCGTCTTGTCATGGGTCTTGGAACTTCTGCGGTGGACCGCACGGAGGGCTCCTATCCCAGGCTCGTCAATCTGGATAACCCGGAGGCCACGGCGCTGACGACCATTGCCGAGAGGCACCAGTTTTCCCAAAGGAAACTTGAACTGATTGATTTCAGGAAGCGGGCGCTCTCACGTCTTCCCCTGGAGGAGGTGCTCCCGGAACTCCCCGAATATCTTAAAAGGCTCCTGCTGGAGAACGATTATGAGGCGGAGGAGCGCTTCCGGGAAATGGGAAGCTGTCGCCAAATACTGTTTATTTCCTGCAGAGGACTTGTGAGAAATCGTGAAATGACGGGGCAGTTCCGTGAGATTCTTAAGACCCTCCAGGAGGAGTACGGACAGCCGGTTGACATTGAGTTTACAGTCAACCAGTCCGCCGAGGGAGATTATATGATCAACCTGCTTCAGTGCCGGCCGCTGAAGGTATTCATGGATACCGGAGAGATTACGGTCCCGGATCAGCTGCCGGAGGAGAGCCTTCTGATGAACCTTAAGGGGGCGTCGATGGGGCTCTCCAGGGATATCGGTCTGGATATGATTATCTATGTGGATCCTCAGGAGTACTACAAAATGCCGTACAGTGAAAAGCACCGCGTGGCAGGACTGATCGGACGGATCAACTGGAAATACCGCGGGCTCGGGAAGCATATGATGCTGATTGTTCCCGGCAGGGTCGGTACCTCCTCCCCGGAGCTGGGCGTTCCGACAGCTTTTTCCGACATCAGCGAGTTTGAGGTCCTGTGCGAAGTGGCAGAGTCCCGGGTCGGATATAATCCGGAGCTGTCCTACGGAAGCCATATTTTCCAGGATCTTGTGGAGGCGGATATCCTGTACACCGCTGTCTTCGAAAATGAGCACACGCTTGCCTGGCACCCGGAGAAGCTGATACATTTGCCCAATATCCTGGCTGATCTGTTCCCTGAAGAAAAAAAGATGGAGGAAATTGTAAGAATCTGCGACGTGTCAGCCCTCGGGTGCAGAGTACTGCACGACCTCAGGGAAGAAAAAGTCGCTCTCATCCTGAAGGCGTAAAGCCGAATACTGACTTTACAATCTTCTGATACGGAACTATAATGTCTCTGATGTCAAAGGCGGCATAATTATACATTTGTATTGAATGATAATCAGAGGCAAGGGCGCTTCAGGTTTATACCTGAAGCGCCCTTTCTGCGTTTACAGGAGGCGGGAAATGACAGTCCAGTTGGAAAGAATGAGACGGGAAGGGTTGTATTCTCCGGAATTCGAACACGACAACTGCGGTATCGGCGCGGTGATCGATATTGAAGGCAGGAAGAGTCACCGGCTCGTCTGCGACGCGCTTTCGATCGTGGAGAATCTCGAGCACCGGGCAGGGAAGGACGCCGAGGGCAAGACCGGGGACGGTGTCGGAATCCTGACCCAGATCCCTCATCTGTTCTTTTCACGGATCCTGAAGGAGGAGGGTATCCAGCTTCCCCCGGAGAGAGGGTACGGCGTCGGCATGTTCTTTTTCCCTCAAAGCGACCTGGACATGCGCCAGGCGAGGTCCATGTTCGAAATCATCGTAAGAAAAGCGGGACTTTCGATCATCACGTGGAGAAAGGTATCTTCTGATCCGGACGTTCTCGGGACACGGGCAAGGGAGTGCATGCCGAATATTTACCAGGTGTTTATCGCAAGGCCCGGGGATGCGGCACAGGACATTGATTTTGACCGGAAGCTGTATGTCGTGCGCCGTGAGTTCGAGCAGAGCAGTGTCAACACCTACGTGGTCTCGCTCTCCTGCAGGACGATCGTCTACAAGGGAATGTTCCTTGTCGGACAGCTCCGGACCTTCTTTACGGACCTGACAGCCCCGGACTATGAATCCGCGATCGCGATGGTTCACTCCAGGTTTTCCACGAATACGACGCCGAGCTGGAACCGTGCCCATCCCAACCGTTTTATCGTCCATAACGGAGAGATCAACACGATCCGGGGCAACGCGGACAAGATGCTCGCAAGAGAAGAGACCATGCACTCCGACCTTTTTTCCGAGGAGGACATGACAAGAGTCCTGCCTGTGATTTCGCAGAGCGGCTCCGACTCCGCGATGCTGGACAATACACTGGAATTCCTTGTCATGAGCGGGATGGATCTTCCTCTTGCTGCCATGATCATGATTCCGGAGCCCTGGGCGCACAACGAGACGCTGTCGCAGGAGGAGAGAGACTTCTATCAATATTACGCGACAATGATGGAGCCCTGGGACGGCCCCGCATCGATCCTGTTTTCCGACGGCGACGTCATGGGGGCGATCCTGGACCGGAACGGTCTTCGCCCCTCAAGGTATGTCATCACGGATGACGGCAGGGTGATTCTCTCATCCGAGGTCGGCGTGCTGGAGCTGGAGGAGGAGCACATTGTCAAAAAGGAGCGCATCCACCCCGGAAAGCTCCTTCTTGTGGACACGAAACAGAAGAGGGTCATCTACGACGATGAGCTCAAGGACAGATACGCACACGCAAAGCCCTTCGGCGAGTGGCTCGACCGGAATCTTCTGCAGCTTTCCGACCTCAAAATCCCCAATCACCGCGTTCCCGCGATCAGCGCCGTGCAGAGAAAAACGCTGCAGAAAGCGTTCGGCTACACATGGGAAAACTATCATGACAGCATCCTGAATATGGCGCTCTCGGGCTCTGAGGCCATCGGCTCCATGGGCGTCGATACGCCGATTGCCGCGCTCTCTGATCAGTACCAGCCGCTTTTTTATTACTTCAAGCAGCTGTTCGCGCAGGTGACCAATCCCCCGATCGACGCGCAGAGGGAGGAGATCGTGACCTCCAGGACAGTCTATGCGGGAACCAACGGGAATCTCCTTGCGCTGCAGCCGGAGAACTGCCATGTGCTGAAAATCAATAATCCCATCTTAAGCGACCTGGACCTCTTGAAAATCGAGAACATGAAAAAAGAAGGCTTCAAGGTCGAGAAGGTTTCCACGCTCTTCTATAAGAGTACGCCCATGAGACGTGTCTTAAACCATCTTTTCGTGGAGGTCGACAAGGCGTACAAGGAGGGAACGAATATTCTCATCCTTTCGGACAGGGGCGTCGACGAGAACCATGTCGCGATCCCCTCGCTCCTTGCGGTCGCGGCGGTGCATAAGCACCTCGTCGACACAAAAAAATGCACGGCGATGTCGCTGATCCTCGAGTCCGGGGAGCCCAGGGAGGTCCATCATTTCGCGGCGCTTCTGGGCTATGGCGCGCTTGCGGTCAATCCTTACCTTGCCCACGCAACGATCGCAGAGCTCGTGGAAGAGGAGCTTCTGGACAAGGACTATTATGCCGCCGCAGACGACTATGACAGGGCGGTGCTCTCAGGCATTGTAAAAATCGCATCCAAGATGGGAATCTCGACGATCCAGTCCTATCAGGGCAGCAAGATCTTCGAAGCCGTCGGCATCTCGGAGGATGTAATACGCGATTACTTTACGGGGACAGTGAGCCGCGTCGGCGGAATTACGCTGGACGACATCGGCAGGGCTGTCGATTCGCAGCACAGCAGGGCCTTTGACCCGCTGGGACTCCCCGTAAATCTCGAGCTGACGGCACTCGGAAGGCACAAGGAGAGAAGCCGCGGAGAGCACCACCGCTACAATCCGCAGACAATTCACAAGCTCCGGCAGGCGGCAAGAGAAGGCAGCTACGAGAAATTCAGGGAATATACGGAAATGGTGAATTCCGAACAGACGGGGTACCTCCGTACGCTCCTGGAGTTCAATTATCCCGTGCAGGGAGTCCCGCTGGAGGAGGTCGAGGACGAGCGGTCAATTGTCACCCGCTTTAAAACCGGCGCGATGTCCTACGGCTCCATCTCCGAGGAGGCGCACCAGACGCTCGCCGTTGCGATGAACCATCTCCACGGCAAATCGAACAGCGGCGAGGGCGGAGAGAGTGAGGAGAGAATCCTCTCCGCAGGGACGGAAAACGACAGGAGCTCTGCCATCAAGCAGGTCGCGAGCGGACGGTTCGGCGTGACCAGCCGCTACCTTGTCAGTGCAAGGGAGATCCAGATCAAGATGGCACAGGGGGCAAAGCCCGGGGAGGGCGGACACCTGCCGGGCAGGAAGGTCTATCCCTGGATCGCAAAAACAAGACATTCGACGCCCGGCGTCTCCCTTATTTCGCCGCCTCCGCACCATGACATCTATTCCATCGAGGACCTGGAGCAGCTTATTTACGACCTGAAGAACGCGAACAAAAACGCGAGGATCTCGGTCAAGCTGGTTTCCGAAGCGGGCGTGGGAACCGTCGCTGCAGGCGTTGCAAAGGCCGGCGCAGGTGTTGTCCTGATCTCTGGATACGACGGCGGCACAGGTGCGGCGCCGCTCAGCTCCATCCATAATGCGGGTCTTCCATGGGAGCTGGGACTTGCCGAGACGCACCAGACGCTCCTTGCCAACGGACTGAGGAACCGCGTTGTCATCGAGACGGACGGAAAGCTGATGAGCGGAAGAGACGTCGTGATCGCTGCGATACTCGGAGCGGAGGAATTCGGTTTTGCCACGGCGCCTCTCATTACCATGGGGTGCGTCATGATGAGAGTCTGCCAGTCGGATACCTGTCCCATGGGCATTGCGACGCAGAATCCGGAGCTGAGAAAACGCTTTTCGGGCAAGCCGGAATATGTCGAGAATTTCATGCTCTTTATCGCAAGACAGATGCGAGAAATCATGGCGTCCCTCGGCGTCCGCTCCGTGGAGGAGCTGGTGGGAAGAACCGATCTTCTGAAGGTCAAAGAGAACCTCTCCGAAAAGGAACGCAGGCTCGATCTTTCCCGCATCCTTCCCGACCTTTCCGATGTCACAAGGAAGGAGGCGACCTTCCGGCCGGAGTGCAGATACGATTTCCATCTGGAAAATACGCTGGATGAAAAAGTCCTTCTGAAGAACCCGGAGATCCTCGGCTCCATCAATGCAGGCACCCCCTCCGAGGCATCCCTTACGGTCAGGAATACGGACAGAACCTTCGGGACGCTCCTTGGAGCAGAGATTACAAGGCAGCATCCGGAGGGACTTGCGGATGATACGATCACGATAGGCTGCAGCGGCTCCGGCGGACAGAGCTTCGGCGCATTCATCCCCTCCGGCCTTACGATCCGGCTGTCCGGTGAGAGCAATGACTATTTCGGAAAGGGACTTTCGGGAGGAAAGCTGATCCTGACGGCGCCGCCCGAAGCCGGCTATGATCCGCACACGAACATCATCGTAGGAAATGTCGCGCTGTACGGCGCGACTTCGGGAGAAGCCTACATCGCGGGGATGGCGGGCGAGCGGTTCTGTATCCGCAACTCCGGAGCGACTGCGGTCGTCGAGGGCGTCGGCGAGCACGGCTGTGAATATATGACGGGCGGGTGCGTCGTTATCCTCGGCCCCACGGGGAAGAACTTTGCCGCAGGAATGAGCGGAGGCGTGGCGTACGTCCTGGATGAGGATAACCGTCTGTACAGGAATCTGAACAAGCAGATGGTCTGCCTCGAGGATGTAAAGCACAAAAGCGACCTGGAGGAGCTGAGAAGACTGATTGCGGAGCACGTGCGCCAGACGGGTTCAAAGAAGGGCAAAGAAATCCTGGCGCATTTTGCGGAGTATGTACCGCAGTTCAAAAAGATCATTCCCGAGGATTACAAGGAAATCCTGCGTCTGATCGCGGAGGCACAGGAACAGGGAGCGGATCCGGAGACGGCGAGAATCGAGGCGTTCAGAACATTTGTGGGATGAGACTGTGCGGGGAGCGGCGCAGAAAGGATTGAATCATGGGAAAAGTAACCGGATTTCTTGATTATGAAAGAAAGGATGGTCCTGTCCGGAGCGAAGAGGAAAGGATAAAGGACTTTAAGGAATTTCACTTAAGACTTCCCCTGCCCGGGCAGCAGGAGCAGGCGGCGAGGTGCATGGACTGCGGCATCCCGTTCTGCCAGGCGGGCGTCATGATAAGCGGCATGGCTTCCGGGTGTCCTTTAAACAACCTGGTGCCGGAGGTGAATGACCTTGTCTGCAGGGGAAGGATGGCGCAGGCCTATCAGAGGCTTTCGGTTACGCACAGCTTTCCGGAGTTCACAAGCCGCGTATGTCCCGCCCTGTGTGAGGCGGCCTGCACGTGCGGGTATCACGGCGCCCCGGTTGCGACGAAGGAGAACGAGAAGGCGGTGATCGAGTACGCCTTTGAGAACGGCCTTGTCGAAGAGACAGCGCCCCCTGTCCGAACCGGGAAAAGGGTTGCCGTTGTGGGGAGCGGGCCGTCCGGACTGGCAGCAGCGCAGCTCTTAAACCGCAGGGGACACGAGGTCACGGTCTATGAGAGAAGAGACAGGGCAGGAGGACTGTTAAGATACGGCATTCCCAATATGAAGCTTGATAAGTCGCTGGTCGACAGGAGAATCCGCCTCATGGAAAAGGCAGGTGTCCGGTTTGTCCTGAATGCGGATGTCGGAAGGAGCGTGCCTGCCGAGAGCCTCCTGGAGGAATATGACAGCGTGATTCTTGCCTGCGGAGCCTCCAATCCGAGAGATATCAAGGCGCCGGGGAGAGACGCG
>CADBPC010000042.1 GCA_902796425.1 uncultured Lachnospiraceae bacterium | reverse complement strand
GGACTACATTAATGAGGAACGTGTCTATCGGGCATCCAACCTCCTGATCTATTCGGATCTGTCGCTGCCGGAAATCGCCCAGTATGTCCACTTCCCCACACAGAGCTATTTCGGCAGGGTTTTCAAAAAGTACAAAAATATGACGCCCAAAGCTTTTCGTGACCAGTACAAGGCAGCAGAATACGAGAATCTGTGAGACACGGAGTCAGACCCCGTGTCTCACGGGCCGGCCGCTCAGGCGCAGGGGATGCCTTATCACTGCAGTTTGTACTTTTGTATAAGTGGTTTGCAAGTAATCTCAGCCGCTACTATAATTGATGAGGTTGAAGGCCCCGTGGGACGGGAGTTTTTATCCGGCCGCAGGCAGGAAAGAAAATGCGGCACGCAGCAGAGCTGGGGCTGGAAGGAAACGCAGCATAAAAGAAGATTCGCGGAAAATATTGTAAAAACAGGAGCACGCTTAAGGAGGAGTAAAATGAGCGAGTACAGAATGGATACAAAATGTGTACAGGCCGGTTATACGCCGGGAAACGGTGAGCCGAGGCAGATCCCGATCATTCAGTCGACGACCTTTAAATATGATACAAGCGAAGCGATGGGAAGACTGTTTGACCTTGAGGACAGCGGTTATTTTTACACAAGGCTCCAGAACCCGACCAACGACCACGTCGCTGCCAAGATTGCGGCCCTTGAGGGCGGCACTGCGGGCATGCTGACCTCCTCCGGACAGGCGGCCAACTTCTTTGCCCTGTTCAATATCTGCAGCGCCGGCGACCATATCGTCTCCTCCGCTTCCATCTATGGCGGAACCTTCAACCTGATTTCCGTGACCATGGCAAAAATGGGCATTTCCGTCACATTTGTTTCCCCCGACTGCACGGAGGAGGAGCTGGACGCGGCGTTCCGGGACAACACAAAGGCCCTGTTCGGCGAGACGATCGCCAATCCCGCGCTCACGGTCCTGGATATTGAGAAATTTGCAAAGGCCGCGCACCGGCACGGCGTTCCGCTGATCGTCGACAATACCTTCCCCACACCCGTCAACTGCAGGCCGATCGAATGGGGCGCGGATATTGTCACACATTCCACAACGAAATATATGGACGGTCACGGTGCGGCGGTAGGCGGCGCCATTGTCGATGCAGGTAAATTTGACTGGATGGCGCACGCGGAGAAATTCCCCGGGCTTACGACTCCGGACGATTCCTATCACGGCATCGTATATGCAGAAAAGTTCGGCCCTGGCGGGGCGTTCATTACAAAGTGCACCTCCCAGCTGATGCGCGATTTCGGAAGCATCCAGTCCCCGCAGAACGCGTTCCTGCTGAATCTGGGCCTGGAATCCCTGCACGTGCGCATGCCGAAGCACGTTGAAAACGGACAGGCCGTGGCGGAGTTCCTTTCCCGGCACCCGAAGGTGAAGAAGGTCAATTATCCCGGACTTCCCGGCGATCCGTACTATGAAGTGGCGAAAAAATATATGCCGAACGGCGGCTGCGGCGTAGTCTCCTTTGAGATCGAAGGAGGAAGAAGCGGCGCCGAAAGCTTTATGAAGAAGTTAAAGCTCGCGGCGATCGAGACCCATGTCGCCGATGCCAGAACCTGCTGCCTGAACCCCGCGACATCGACGCATCGTCAGATGACGGATGAGCAGCTTCTTGCGGCAGGCATCCCTGCAGGACTCGTCCGCATGTCCTGCGGCCTTGAGGACAAGGAAGACCTGATCGCGGATCTTGCCCAGGCGCTTGACTGATACAGTAAGTCACAGCGATTCGTGACGAGTATCAGGTCGTGACGAATAATAAGTCGTAACAAGCAGCGAGCCGCGGGACAGACCCGCGGCTCGTTTTTCACCTAATCTTCATCCGAATAGAAATCCCAGTCTTCGAGCTGGTCATCCCCGGCGAAGCCGTCCTGATCATAAAGGTCGTCTTCGCCGCTTTCCTCGCCCGGATAATCCAGAAGGTCAATATCGGAAAATTCATCGGGAGAGCGGTCAAAGCGCCGGTCTCTGTTTAAGTGGCTGTAATCGCCGGTATACTCCTCAAAGGTGTATTTCGGCAGATGCCGGTATCTGTCATCATCCCTGCGCGGCTCGCGGCGGGGGTCTGCGGTCGTTCTGACCTCGAGGCGCTTTACACGCCTTCTGCGCCTTCTGACGGAGGTCGTCCCGAAGCTGAAGGCCCGCAGGAAACGACGGATAAGAAGCAGCAGCAGGATCACCGCGAGCGCGGCGATCAGCGTTGCCGTAAAGGAGCGGACATTGATATAAACAACGCCGTTAAGACCCTTCTGCACATAGAAGTCCGTGACGGGCTTTATGAACGCCAGGATTTTTTCAAGAGGAATGAGGGAAGAAACGCCGCCCTCCTGCGCCTGCTCTTCCTGCAGGACTGACGGACTCTGCGCGCCGCCCTGCGCTGCCACAGGATCCTGCGCCGCGCCGGCATCCGATTCCGCTGGCGCTGCGGAGAGGATCTTGCTCGCGGGAATGAGCGCCGCGCGCCCCGTCACCTGGCCGCCGTAGGAGTAAATAAGCTCATTGCTGTCGCTGATTTCACAGGTAAGATCGTCAAAGGATGCCTGGACCGGCACGACGGCGCTGCTCTCCGGATAGATGGAGAGCGCGGGCACACTGCTGCCCATTAGATCCCGTCCCGATGCGAAAAATGCCGGGAGGCTTACCCTGTGAGCCGTATCGTTATCGGCGATGTTCAGGAGGCGGAAATAATTGAAGCCGTAATCAAACAGGGTCATCGTATCCAGGAACTGCGCGGGATCGTCCTCTTTCATGACGACACAGACAAGCCGCATTCCGCCCCGGTAGCACCCTGTCACCAGAGTCTCGCGGGACTGGGAGGTGTAGCCTGTTTTCCCGCCGAGGATACCGTCATAGGCATAAACCTGGCTGACCAGCGCGTGCTTGTTTGTCAGCCAGAAGTCGTCCGGCTGCGTCGGCGTCGCCTCGAAGTGATATCTGCCCGTATTTCCGATGACCTGGCAGATCTCGTTGGCAAAAAACGCCTTCCCTATAAGGCAGAGATCATAGGCGCTGGTGTAGTGGTTATCGTCGTAAAGGCCGTTCGCGTTGGCAAAGTGAGAATCAACGCAGCCAAGAGACGCAGCCTTTTCATTCATCAGATCGGCGAAGGCCTCCACGGACCCTGCGGTTTTTTCCGCAAGCGCGTTGGCGCACTCGTTCGCGGAACCGACCAGCGTCGCGTACAGGCACTCCTCCACCGTAATTGTCTGGCCGACGTCCATTCCCGCGTTGGAGCCGTCAGGGGGAACGGATTTGACAGCCGCCTCGGAAAAGGTGATCGTGTCGTGCAGATCGAGATTTTCCGCCGCGATCAGCGCCGTCAGGAGCTTGGTCGTGCTGGCGGGATACATTCTGTCGTGGATGTTTTTGGCGTACAGAAGAATTCCCGTGTCGGCGTCCATGAGGATCGCGCTTCCGGCAGTGATGGCAGGCCCCTGCGGCCAGCCATCGATCAGGTTGGACTGGACTTCCAGCTCCAGATTTGCCTGCGCGGCAGTGGGATTGATGACATGACCGTCGGCGGAATACATGTCTCCCGCTTCTGCATCAAAAGAAACGGCCGCCCGTACAGGGACAGCCGTGCAGATCATAAGGACCGGTATTAGAAACAGCCATAACAACAGGCCGCAGAGCACTCTGCGGCCATGCAGGATAATATGCATATTCAGACGCCCGGATTACAGTATCTGCTCGATCTTGGACTGCAGCACATCCTTTGTAATGAGTCCGACGCTTGTGCCTGCGATTTCACCGCCCTTAAAGAAGATAACGGTGGGAATCGACATGACGCCGTAGCGCTCAGCAATATCGCCGTTCTCATCGACATTCAGCTTGCCGACCTTGACCTTGCCGGCAAAAATGCTTTCCATTGCCTCGACTGCGGGGCTGAGCATCTTGCAGGGGCCGCACCAGTCTGCATAGAAATCCACAACGACCGGGATGTCGCTCTGGAGCACTTCTTTGTCAAAATTATCCGATGTAAAGATCATAATTTTATTTCTCCTGTACTGAAGAACAACAATGTACAATAATGAGTATAGCACACAAGATGACAGACATGCTATAAAATAGAAATCAGTACACACTACTCTGCCGGAGCGGCGCTGCCCCTCCGGCGGATGAAAGGAAACTTCCGGGAGATAATTATGAACCTCGATGAAGCTGTTAAAAAGCTCAGTGAGCAGAACGGGCTGATGTCAGCGCTGCTCACGTATATGCCGGCGATGGTCTTTTCAAAGGACGCGGCGACCGGGGTCTACCTGGCGTGCAACCAGTCCTTTGCCGAATATGCGCACAAAGCGAGTCCGGAGGGGGTCGTCGGTCTTACGGATTTTGAAATATTTGATCCGGTGACGGCCGCTCACTTTACCGAGGACGACAAGCTTGCGCTGTCGATGGACGTTCCGCATGTTTTCATCGAAGATGTGCCGGACGCAGCCGGGAATCCGAGACATTTCCAGACCACGAAGGTGAAGTTTACCGATGAGACCGGCAGGCTGTGCAGTCTGGGCCTGTGCGTGGATGTCACGATCATGGCGCAGCTCAAGAAGAAGGAGACAGAGGACTCCGTCCGACAGAGTGAGCTTGCGCACCGCAGCACGCTCCAGAAACAGCTTCACGAGGAGGAACTTCTGCGGGAGCAGCAGGACAAAATGATCACTGCCCTGGCCTCCGACTACCGGAGTGTCTATCACGTGGACCTCGATGCGGACGACGCCGTCTGCTACCGCCCCGATCCTGCCGACAAAGAGCAGCATCCGCAGGGGGTGCATTTTGCGTATCACGAGGCATTTAAAGGCTATGCGGAGCGCTATATAGACGATAAATACAGAGAAGGCTTTCTTGAATTTATTGAGCCCGACAATATCCGCGCGGGCCTTGCCGACAACCTGATCCTTGCGTACCGCTACCTGATCCGCAGGGACGGCAGGGAATACTATGAGATGATCCGGGTGGCGGGTGTCCGCCACGCGGAGGACAGGGACGACCATCTTGTGCACGCCATCGGGCTCGGGCTTTCCGTGATCGATGCGGAAATGCGGGAGTCTATGGCCCGGAGCCGGGCGCTGGTCGAAGCGCTCGCCGCCGCAGAGGAGGCCAACAAGGCCAAGACCGCGTTCCTTTCCAATATGAGCCACGAAATCCGCACGCCTATGAACGCGATCATCGGCCTGGACAGCCTGGCGCTCAAGGACGAGAGACTTTCGCCGCAGACAAGGGAATACCTCGAGAAGATCGGCGGGAGCGCAAGACACCTTCTGGGGCTGATCAACGATATTCTGGACATGAGCAGAATAGAGTCGGGGCGCCTTGTCCTGCGCAAGGAGGAGTTTTCCTTCAGGGATATGCTCGAGCAGATCAATACCATGGTCGCCTCCCAGTGCTCGGACAAGGGTCTTACCTACGAATGTGTCACGAGTGGAAACATCAGCGAATACTATATCGGCGACGACATGAAGCTCAAGCAGGTGCTGATCAATATTCTCAGCAATGCCATTAAATTTACGGACGCACCGGGAAAAGTCTCGCTCCGTATTGAGGGAACGGCTGCGTTCGATGAGCAGTCGACATTAAAATTTGTGGTCACGGATACCGGTATTGGCATGAGTAAGGAATTCCTGCCGAAGGTATTTGACTCCTTCTCGCAGGAGGACAGCAGAAGGAACAGCAAGTACGGCAGCACCGGTCTTGGCATGGCTATTACCAAGAGCATTGTTGAAATGATGAACAGCACGATTTCCGTGGAGTCGGAAAAAGGCGTCGGCACTGCTTTCACGGTGATCCTTTCCCTGAAGCAGTGTGACCATGTCGGCTTTTCGAGAAGCTATGTCAACCCGAAGAAGCTTCGTGTCCTGGTGGTCGACGATGATGACATCGCCGCCGAGCACGCAAGAATGGTGCTCGATGACGCCGGCGTAAAGGCCGATGCCTGCTATTCCGGAGAAGAGGCGCTGTATCTTCTGGACGTACAGCATACAAAGATGGAGCCGTACAACCTTGTGCTGCTTGACTGGAAGATGCCCGATATGGACGGAATCGAAACCGCGCAGAAAATCCGCGAGCGCTACAACAATGAGACAACCGTCATTATCCTTACGGCCTATAACTGGGATGAAATCATGGACGATGCCCTTCATGCGGGCGTGGACAGCTTTCTGGCAAAGCCGGTCTTTGCCGCAAATGTCCTGGACGAGTTTGAGCGCATAGCAAGGCGCAATAACATACAGCTCACCGGCGAAAAGAAGCGCGTGTCTCTTGAGGGGCGCCATATACTGATGGCGGAGGATATTGTCATCAACGCCGAGATTTTGAGACAGCTCCTTACCATGAAGGAGGTCATTGTCGACCACGCGCAGAACGGGGCGGCCGCTGTCAGAATGTTCGAAGAAAGCCCCGAGGGCTATTATGACGCGGTCCTGATGGACATCCGCATGCCGGAGATGGACGGACTCGAGGCGACAAGAAGGATCCGCGCCATGGCACGGCCTGACGCTGCCAAAGTTCCCGTCATAGCCATGACGGCCAACGCCTTCGACGAGGATGTGCAGCTCTCCCTCCAGGCCGGCATGAACGCCCACCTGACAAAGCCGGTTGAGCCCGACCACCTTTACGAGATGCTCGGAGAGATGATTTATGAGGCGGAAAACCAGGGAAAATAAGGCAGGTTACTTCATAAGCAGCAGATCCCTGTAATAGTTTTCCCAGTAATTGTACCAGCGCAAATTAGAAAATTTACCGGAATGCTCAGGGCTAAATGTTACATGGACAGCGCTGCCGTCCAGGTAGGTATTTTTTACCGGTTTTATGGAATCAACAATGTAAGGAATATGCTGCCGGTATTTTAAGTATTCCGGAAGAACCCCGGCCGAATACCCTCTGGTCGGCTTACTGCGCAGCATCAGGGAGGCATAATAGTTCGCTGATCCCTTTTTCAGGGACAGAAAGCCGAGATCTGACCAGGAATATTCGCGATTTGTGCTGTCTGTCATGACAAGATCACAAACCGGCAGGTACTGATCACCGATTTTGCCATACAGCGTCACGGCGTAATTGTCCGTATTCTTATCCCGGTCATAGTTCGTTTTTCCGTCTGAAAGCTCGGTGATTTTGTACGCCCATATAAGCCCGCCGTCGTCGGGAATTTCCAGCGTATAGTACCTTGTTGAGAGCAGTAAATCGCCTGAGGCAGCTCTCTCCGTAAGGTTACCGGCCGCCGGTGTGTTTATGACAGAGCTGATAACAATGGCAGCGATAAGCCCAATCAGGATTCCCGCTGCATAAGGCAGCAGATGCGGATAGCGGAACACCAGCCGCGTATCCGCTTTTATTGTGTCCGCCGGCACTTCATCTGCAGCTTCCGTTGTCTCCTGCGTTTTTTTGCCGCGAGTAAAGAACAGCCCGGTCAGCCATTCCCTGAAGCCGTTGATAAAGAACATATCCGCCCGCCGGATGCGCGGGCCAAGCAGGGAGTAGGCAAGAAACATCAGGAAGATGCTGACATAGACCAGGAAAACATCGTCTTCAACGGCGCTTTCAATCGAGCTTCCGCCATAGCCCTCGGTTATGAGTGCAAATGATACAACCAGGCTGTAACATACTGCACCGATAAGTCCAATACCCAGAGACGGGGCCATCTTGTCCGGACTGGCATACCTGCGAAAGCAGATGAAGAGGGCAGCGACAATAAAGACCAGGGATATGAAGACATACGGGGGAAGGACAATAAATGTTATGACAAACAGGACCGGCCCATAAAATATCAGGGCTATTATCAGGGCAATGATAAAAAGCCCGCCCAGCAGATACTCAAGACACCCGGGACCGCGACCGGAGTTCCCGGGAGCAGGAGGCTTACTGAGATCATCCAGTACCTTAAGCGTAAGCAAACTGTCGATGGTATCGACCTTTCCGTCGCCGTCCCAGTCGAAACCGAATAATTCGGGGTTATTCATGCACTTATCCTCAATACAGATCGATCCGTTCTTTATGCCATGTGCAGAGATACTGCCGCTTTCCGCGAATTTCCTCCGGCTTTTCCGAATAACACAGATCCGGGCAGTCCCGGACGGAGCACACGTGGCGAACGAGTGGATACTCGGTGTCATTCTCTGCCACATATTCCGAAAATTCCATACATCCGTCACCGGCAAGGTCGCGATACATGAACTGTCTCAGGCTTTTAATTGCTGCCGCCTCTTCTTCAATGCTGGTTACAAGACTCCATTCATGTGATTCTCTTTCGGTTATTCTGCCAAGAAATTCCCGGCCCTCGGAAATGACAGGATTGGGATTGTATCCGCCGCGGGCGTCACCCATACGGAGTTCATACCGTTCGTCCTTTGTCCACCTCAGGTCTGTGCGGTGATCTCCGGCCTTGCCAACAAAATTACGGCCGCTGAAAATATTATCGGCCGAACTGAAAGTTACGCCTTCCTGTGCCGTAAGGAAACAGGATGCCTTCTCCGGGTCGACGGCGGTGTGATACCACAGATAATAATATCTGTGGTTGGCTGTATCGGGACGTTTGTATATAACATCTGTTTCCTGAGCCCGGATGACTGCCTTTGTGAGGGCGGGAACATTTTCATAGCTGCCGAGACTCTCCAGGATCGGCAGTGCCTCTTCATACCTGCATTCCCGGATCAGACTGCAGGCCTTCATATAATCTGCCTTAATCAGGCTGGCTTCGACGTCGTAATATTCCTTAAGCTTTTCGAATTCTTCGCGGGCGGCATCGAATTTATGTACGTCCAGCAGCTCATTTGCCCTCCGAAGGTGAAGCTCTCTGTCCAGTTCCTGCATGTGTTCATTGCCGCTGTAAACCGCAAGAAAGTCGAAGGCGGGTTCATAATTGGAAACCTCGGCATAGGATTCAACATAGGCATCCGCCAGTCCTTCGAATGCCTGCCGGCTGTTTCTGTAATCACCAAGCCGGTAGAAAAGATCCATGGCAATCCATTTATTATTTTCACCAGCCGCGGTGACGGCGCGCCAGTACATCGCTTTCTGTTTCTGACTCTGGACAATGGAAGAGCTTCCGGTTCTGTCAATGCTCTCAAAGAGCGTCTGTGCCTCCCGGTACTGTCCGGACAGCAGATAATATTCCGCTTTCAGGTAATTCCTCAGTGGTTTTGAGCATAGGAAGATTACCGTCGTGAGAGCGGCGGTCAGAAAAATAACCAGAATGTCGCGTAAAGGACTTTTTGCAGTGCCTGAATTATTCTTTGCTTTCATAAAAATAATGATAGACAGGAAAAATCACGGCTGCAAGAGTTTGCGCTATACTATTCCTGATGAAATTCAGGAGAATCAGGAGGAGTACGACGATGAATCAGCTGCCGTTTGCGGATATGCACTGTGACACACTGGAAAGGTCATTCCTTGCCGGAGAGGATTATGTGAGGGCGGGAGATGGCATGCAGAGCTTTGAGAAAATGAGGCAGGCAGGCCAGCTTCTTCAGTTCTTTGCGATTTTCTTCCCGAGACGAAGGACCTGGGGAAAATATTTTAAGGAAGGCATGCCATTCAGGGAATTCCCGGAGGACGAGATTTTCTACGGGGAACTGGTGGATGTTTTTCACAGGGAGCTGGCGCTCGCATCGGATTACATGGCGCCGGCCTTCTATGCGGATGAGGTCCGGAAAAACAATAAAGAGGGAAAAGCCTCCGCGATTCTTACGATCGAAGACGGGCGGATGGTCATGGGCGATATGGACCGGCTCAAAAAACTTCGCGAAGATAATGTGCGGGCGATCGCGCTGACCTGGAATGATGAGAACTGATTCGGATATCCCAACAGTGAAGATCCCGCGGTGATGAACAAAGGCCTCACGCCGTTCGGGAAGGAGGCCGTCGCTGTAATGGAGGAGCTGGATATCCTGGTCGACGTCTCGCACCTGTCCGACGGGGGCTTCTATGACGTCGCAGCCCTTGCAAAAAAGCCGTTCATCGCCTCACACTCCGACTGCCGCGCCCTGACAGATCATCCGAGGAACCTGACCGATGACATGATCCGTGTCCTTGCGGAAAAAGGAGGCATCGCAGGCCTTAATTTCTACGGCTTTTTCTGCAACCCGACCGCCGACACCGGGGCAAAGTGCAAGGTCACCGGCACTGGGACAGAACGCCTGACCGCCGGCACCGACGCAAAGTCCCTGACCGCCGATGAGGCAAAGCGCGTGCCCGGGAAGATCGACAGTATGTGCAGGCACCTCTTCCACATGTGGGAGGTCGGCGGGGAGGATTTCCCTGCCCTCGGCTCGGACTTTGACGGAATCAATCCCGCCGCGGAGATTGCGGACAGCACGCAGGTGCAGCGCCTGTTCGACGAACTGCATTTCAGGGGGATGCCGGACAGGATCATCGAGAAGATCGCGTACCAGAACGTGATGCGCATCCTTGCCCGGTAACCGCATCGCTGCGGCAGCATCTGCTGTGCCCGGTAATGCCCTCGCTGGCCAGGCACCGGGCAGGGCACCCGGCTTACCGTCTCACCAGGATATATTTGCAGATCTTATTGCCGAGTGCGGAGAACTTCTCCTCGTACTCGGTCATGATATTACCCTCGTTCATGACGGGGTCCGCGTGAAGGTCATAGGTCAGCTGCGCGATTTCAAAGGCGCTTCCGGGGACCTCCTCCACGGCAAAATCAAACAGATCCCGGTTGTCGGTCTTAAACTCGATGGTTCCGCCGGGCGACAGGATCGTGTCGTAGCGGGCAAGGAACTGCCTCGAGGGGAGGCGGCGCTTGGCGTGGCGCTCCTTCGGCCAGGGGTCGGAGAAATTCAGGTAAATCCTGTCGATGCTGCCGGGCAGGAAATATTCCGTGATCAGCTCCGCATCGCCCCGGATAAAGCGCAGGTTTTTCAGCATGAGCTCATCCTGAATCTCGACGCCGCGAAGGAGCACGCTGGAGTATTTTTCCAGTCCGATATAGTTGATGTCCGGGTGCTCCTTTGAAAGCTCCAGGATAAAACGGCCCTTCCCGGTTCCGATTTCAAGATGAACCGGCGCATCCGCCGGCTCCCCGAACTCCTCGGCCCAGCGGCCCTTCATTTTTTCCGGTTCGTCAACCGCCCATCTGCTCGCCGCGATTACATCCCTCGCGCGGGGGATATTTTTAAGTCTCATAAATCAGGTCCTTTGTATGATATGATGTCTGAAGACAGCTTATGGCATCATATCATATCTTCAGAAGGTAAACATATGCATATTTACAATTTATTCCTGGATCTGGACGGAACGCTCCTTGGGAGGAGCCGTGTGCTGCATCCCGAGACAAAGGCGGCGCTCGAGGATACGAGGCAAAAGGGAAACCGGATTTTCCTGTGCAGCGGCAGGTCTCCCGTATATCTGCGGGAGGGAATCTGCAGGGAGCTTGAATTTGACGGGATCGTGGCGAGCGCCGGCGGGTACGCGAGCGTTTTTGAGAGCACGCCGGACGGGCGAAGGGAGAAGTGCATTTTCAAAAACAGCATTGAAAAGCCTCTGCTTCTCAGGATCCTCGCGGATTTTGAGAGGCTCGGAGTTCGGTACGAGTTTGAGTCGGCGGACGGAATCTATGCGGCTCCGGAGACGGATGCCTTCTTCCTGCAGATGATCTGCGAGACCTACGGCCTCAATGAGGAGCAGAAAAAGACGCAGGAGAAGGAATTCAAAAAGGCCTGGGACAAGGGAATCAACCTGGATATAAAGAACTGGAACCCGGACATCCCGGTGCCGAAGATCGTCTTTGTAACCGACCGGCGGGAGGAGTTCGAGACGCTCCTGCCTTCTCTGGAGGAGGATTTTAACCTCAATTATTTCCTTCAGGCGGGAAATCTTACGGCAGGCGAGCTGATCCTGAAGGACTGCACCAAGAAAACGGGCATCGCGAAAATCCTTGAATACTACGGCGCCGTCCCCGCGGATGCCGTCGGCTTCGGCGACAGCATGAATGACCTCGAGATGATAGGGTCGGTCGGGACAGGCGTTGTCAGCAAATTTGCACCGCCCCTTCTTCTTGCCGCGGCGGACCTTACCTTTGAGGACCCTGACGAGGGCGGCATCGCGAAGGCGATGAAAAAGCTCGGCCTCTGACGCCGGCCTCCGGCAGCAGGCGCTGACACCCGGCGTGTTTTGCCGATGTTCATGCGGGTTTCATTCTATTTTTAGAATTTTGTAGTAAAATTAGGCTGTGCCGCAGGAAAAACAGGCATTTAATAAGTAAGTTGAGGCAGAGTATGGACGAATTAAAAACCCCGAAAAAACCACTATTGACGTTTTACGCCATAGCGATGGTCGTACTTCTCCTTATCAATCTCATCGGCATCCCGATGATGAGTAAGAGGCAGATTGTCGACACCGACTACGGCACCTTCATGAAGATGACGGAGGAGAGCCAGATCGGAAAGGTTCAGATCCTCTCCAACAAGATTATTTTCACGGACAAAGAGGAGAAGACGATCTATGAGACCGGCCTGATGAACGACGACGGCCTGGTGCAGAGGCTCTATGATTCCGGTGCGCAGTTTTCCGGCCAGATCATTGAGGAGACGTCTCCTTTCCTGTCATTCCTTTTAAGCTGGATTTTCCCGATCATTATTTTCATGGCGTTCGGCAGCTTTATGCGCAACCGCATGATGAAGAACCTCGGCGGGGATTCCATGATGTTCGGCGGGGGCGGGATTCCGGGCCTCGGCGGCATGGGCAAGAGCAACGCGAAGGTCTATGTGAAGTCCAGCGACGGAATCCGTTTCAGCGATGTTGCCGGCGAGGAAGAGGCAAAAGAGAACCTGCAGGAAATCGTGCAGTACCTGCATGATCCGGCAAAATACCAGGAGATCGGCGCATCCATGCCCAAGGGCGTCCTGCTCGTGGGACCTCCCGGAACGGGCAAGACGATGCTGGCAAAGGCGGTCGCCGGCGAGGCGAGTGTACCGTTCTTCTCCATGTCCGGCTCCGAATTCGTGGAAATGTTCGTCGGTATGGGCGCGTCAAAGGTGCGTGACCTGTTCCGCCAGGCCAAGGAGAAGGCTCCCTGCATCGTGTTTATCGATGAGATCGACGCGATCGGCGAGAAGAGATCGAGCGGCCAGTACGGCGGCAACGATGAGCGCGAGCAGACGCTGAACCAGCTGCTGACCGAGATGGACGGCTTTGAGGGAAATACGGGCGTTGTTATCCTGGCGGCCACCAACCGTCCGGAGTCACTTGATCCGGCGCTCACAAGGCCGGGAAGATTCGACAGGCGTGTGCCCGTGGAGCTCCCGGATCTCAAGGGACGCGAGGATATCCTGAAGGTTCACGCAAAGAAGATCAAAATCGCGGACGATATTGATTTCAACAAGATCGCGAGAATGGCGGCGGGCGCTTCCGGCGCGGAGCTTGCCAATATCGTGAACGAGGCGGCCCTTCGCGCTGTCCGAAACGGCAGGAAGTTCGCGACGCAGGAGGACATGGAGGAGAGCATCGAGGTCGTCATCGCAGGCTACCAGAAGAAGAACGCGATCCTGACCGACAAGGAAAAGCTTGTGGTATCCTATCATGAGGTGGGCCACGCTCTCGTCGCGGCGCTCCAGAAGCACACATCGCCGGTCCAGAAGATCACGATTATCCCCCGCACGTCCGGGGCGCTCGGCTATACCATGCAGGTGGACGAGGGCAATCATTATCTTGTCAGCAAGGAAGAGCTCCTTGCGGAGATCGCTACGCTGACCGGCGGACGCTCGGCCGAGGAGGTCGTGTTCAATTCCGTATCGACCGGCGCTTCGAACGATATCGAGAAGGCGACCAGGCTCGCAAGGCAGATGATCACCCGCTACGGCATGAGCCAGGATTTCGGAATGGTTGCGCTCGAGACGGTCAACAACCAGTACCTCGGAGGAGACTCCTCCTTTGCCTGCTCGCCTGAGACACAGACGCAGATCGACCGGCTGGTCGTCGCCCTTGTGGAGCAGCAGCACCAGAAGGCGGTCAAGCTTCTTAAGGACAACCGTTCAAAACTCGACGAAATCGCAAAATTCCTTTATGAGAAGGAGACGATTACCGGCGAGGAGTTTATGTATATACTGAATAAAAAGCCGGAGCTGAACGGCCCCGTGCAGTCCGGACAGGCTGGCGCGGCAGAGCAGGTCGCGGACGGCGCTGATATTTAACCTGAAAAGCAGGAACTCCAGTCTTCTTTGCAAATGCGAAAGCGGCGGGAGTATGACACCGGAAGATAAGGAGAAAACAGATTATGGAGCATAAGGAGATTATTGAGTTTCGCTACGACACACAGCTTCTGCTGGACAGATACGGCGCTGACGACGATGAGTGCGACGATCTTGTGGATGAGATCCGGGATCATATCATCGACGAATTTATCGGCGACAGCCTGATCGTCGCGGGCGATACCGGCGAGGATGACTTCGGCGGCGAGAAGGCGACAATCAAGCTTCACTATCACACCAACGAGCCGTGGAAGGTCCTGGAGTACTGCAGGAGCCTCGGCGAAATCTATGACATCGTAGTGGAGGATATGCAGCGCCAGACAGACGGACTGCATGGCTGATAACGACTTTCCCGCGGCGGGCTGCATAGAATAACAGGGGCTAAACGTATGCATTACTATATCGGACTGGACAACGGGGGGACGGCAACAAAGGCGGCGCTTTTTGACAGCAAGGGCCGGGAAATCGGCGTGTGCGGCATGTCCACCGCGTCGATTACGCCGAGACCGGACTTTGTCGAGCGTGATATGGAAGAGATGTGGGACGCCAACTGCAGCGTCGTGCGCGGCGTCCTGGAAAAGACCGGCGTTTCGCCGGAGGAGGTTGCCGGCATCGGAATCTGCGGACACGGCAAGGGCCTGTACCTTTGGGGAAAGGATGACAGGCCGGCCAGGTACGGAATTATTTCCACCGATAACCGCGCTTACCGTTATATGAACCAGTGGAGAGAGGACGGGACCGAGGAGAAGGTCTTTGCCCTTTCCTGCCAGCATATCATGGCCTGCCAGCCGGTCTGCCTGCTCGCCTGGGTGCGGGACAACGAGCCGGAGGTCTTTGACAACATCAAATATGTGTTTGAGTGCAAGGACTATGTGCGTTTCCGCCTGACGGGCGAGGCCCGCGCGGAGATGACGGACTATTCGGGAGGCAATCTCTTAAATCTGCACACCCGCTCCTATGACCTTGAGCTCTTAAAGCTCTTCGGCCTTGAGAAGATTATGGATGCGCTTCCGCCCCTTTGCCATGCGGCCGATGTATGCGGCTATGTCACGGAGGAGGCAGCTGCGAAGTGCGGCCTGAAGGCAGGAACGCCCGTGATCGGCGGAATGTTCGATATCAATGCCTGCGCCATTGCCGCCGGCGTTAATGAGGAGTCAAGACTCTGCGCGATCGCCGGGACCTGGTCGATCAACGAGTATATCCGTAAAGAGCCTGTCCTGGATGGCAAGGTCCTGATGAACTCGCTCTTCTGCCTGCCGGAATACTATCTGATTGAAGAATCGAGCGCCACCAGCGCCGGGAACAATGAGTGGTTTGTCAATACGCTCCTTCCGGAGCTGAAGGCACAGGCAAAAGCAGGGGGAAAGAGTGTCTACGACATCATCGATGAATGGGTGGAAGAGATCCCCGTGACGGAATTCGTTCCCATTTTCCTTCCCTTCCTTATGGCCTCCAATGTTCACCCGAACGCAAAGGCCAGCTTTGTCGGCATGAGTCTGTCCCATTCAAGAAAGCACCTTGTCCGCAGCGTCTTTGAGGGAATTACCTTCTGCCACCGCTATCACATTGACAAGCTGCTTGCCACCAGACAGGAAAAGCCGGAGTGCATTCGCCTCGCGGGCGGCGCCGCAAGGGCAGCCGTCTGGGCGCAGATGTTCGCCGACGTGATGCAGATCCCCGTGGAGACCGTACAGGCTAATGAGACCGGAGCGCTCGGCTGCGCCATCGCTGCGGCCACCGCTGCCGGCGAGTACAGGAGCCTCGACGAGGCCATCTCGAACATGACCGTGATCTCCGGACGCTACGAGCCGGACAAGGCAGCAGGAGAGGTCTACGAGAAGAAGTACAGGCTCTACCTTAAGACCATCGAGTGTCTTGACGGCCTGTGGGACGATATGCAGGCATTGATTGAGGCATAAAAAAGGCGGGTTTGTATACCCGCCATGCAATAAACAGACATATTTTGCAGGAGTCATCCGGTCCGCTAATTTTTCGGGCCCCATGACTCCTGTTGTTTTTCGATCACCAGCACGCCGGGAACGCGAACTGCAACCTGATACTGATCCTCATAGACGATTTCCCCGGGCGTGTTTGTGTAAACCAGGAAATAGGGATGATGATATCGCTCCAGAAGCCACAGGGCGGGCCGGATCATCTTCATCATCTCATCGGTGTTTTCTGTTTTAAAAAAGCATACGACCTTTTCCTGATTTCTGCACTGCGGCGGGAATGGCAGACAGTCCGCAAACCAGCTGTCGATCTCTTTGAAAAGCTCCGCGTCCTCCTGATCCATCACGTCGTTTTGAATCAACTGCCAGCATATGCTGAATACTCCTTTGGCATACATCGTGTTCTCGGCCAGCTCCTGGCCCTGGATACGCATATATTTGTATTGCATCTTTGTTCCCCTTTGCCCACCGGCGCGGGATAGTCATAAGTAAATCAGTAATTCTCCGCTTTTACTTCAAAGTATGCCTGCGGGTGGTTGCAGACGGGGCATACGTCCGGGGCGGAGGGGCCGATCACGATGTGGCCGCAGTTGCCGCACTCCCAGATTCTGTCGCCGTCCTTGGAGAAGACTAGGCCGCCCCTGATGTTCTCGATCAGCTTGCGGTATCTGGCTTCATGCTCCTTTTCAATCGCGGCGACCATCTCGAAGAGATTCGCGATTTCATTAAAGCCCTCTTCTCTTGCGGTCTTTGCAAAACCGGGATACATCTCCTGCCATTCCTCGGCCTCGCCGTCGGCGGCGATCTCCAGGTTTTCTACCGTGGAGTGGACGCCCTCGAGAATCTTATACCAGATCTTCGCGTGCTCCTTTTCATTTTCGGCGGTCTGCAGGAAGATCTTTGCGATCTGCTCGTAGCCGTCCTTTTTTGCCTTCGAAGCAAAATAGGTGTATTTGTTTCTTGCCTGTGATTCGCCGGCGAATGCTTCCATCAAATTGTCAAAGGTCTTCGTGCCGATCAAATTTTTTCCGAGTGACGCATAGTAATCCGATGCCATAGTGATACCTCCTTTGTAAGAATCAGCCGGGAAACTGTTTCCCGGGACACTTAAATTGTAACATATACCATGGTTTATAACAGCAAATACGCGATCCGGCCAAAAGTGTTTGGTGACTTGTCCTAATGCCGCTATACTATTTGTAATAACAATTTCCATTTTTTCCGGGCTTCCCGGATTGAGCCGCACCGCGCCGAGATCAACGAGATGAAGGCGAAAATGAAGGCCAGCGACGAGGCCTGATTAATGCTAAAAGCACAGGGGGAACAGTATGAAGAGACAAGATGTAAATATCCGCGATCCGTTTATACTGGTTTATGAGGGAAAATATTATCTTTACGGAACCAGAAGCGAGAGCTGCTGGGACGAAATGGACGGTTTTGACTGCTATGTAAGTCCGGACCTGGAAAACTATGAAGGTCCCGTCGAAATCTTCCACAGACCGGAGGGGTTCTTCGCGGACCGCTTCTACTGGGCCCCCGAGTGTTACGCATACAGGGATGCATTTTACCTTGTGACGACGCTGGGATCAGACAAGATCAAAAAGGGAATCTATGTGCTGCGCGCCGACGCGCCGACCGGACCGTTTGAGGTTATCAGCGGCCGGATCACGCCAGAGGAGTGGACCAGTATTGACGGGACGCTGCTGTTCGAGGACGGCATTCCGTATCTCGTGTATTCACATGCTTTTGAGGACGGGGGCAGCGCGCTGAAGGGAGAGTACTGCATGCAGCAGCTCTCACCGGAGCTGGACTGCGCGGTATCGGAGCCGGTGTGCCTGTTTAGTGCGTCCGACACTCCCTGGGCGAAGCCTTTTCCCTTTGCAAAGCAGGAATTCGGTATCAGCGGGGACTGCTATTTTTCAGACGGAGCGTGCCTGCATAAGGCCAAAGACGGCCGCCTGTACATGATCCTCTCGAGCTGGAGTGTCAATGGCTATGCAGTGGGCGTCGCAGTTTCGGACAGCGGCCGTATTGCAGGGCCCTGGCGGCAGCAGGAAGAGCCGCTGTATCCGGAAAACGGCGGGCACGGGATGTTCTTTACCGACCTTTCGGGAAATCTGGTTTTTACGCTCCATGCGCCGAATGACAAGTACATGGAGCGGCCGGTGTTTTACCGTGTACGGATTCAGGACGGAAAGATGTCACTTGCCTGAGGCGGAAAAAGAAACCAGAAGGACACCTGAGACAATAAAAACCAGGAGGAAACTCTCAGGAAAGGGGAAAACGGCCTGCTGGCAGAGGTCGGAAACGGCTGGTATATCATGGACGGCGAGTACTATTCCTTCCATTTCCCGCCGTTTATGCCGCCGAATCCGAATCCATACAGACCCTTTGGCAGGAGCCTGGTGACGGCACTGCGCCTGGAAATCACTTATGAAGACGGGACGCAGGAGCTGGTGGAGACGGATGAAAGCTTCCGGACCGCGCCGCACCGCGTACTTTACTCCAATGTCTACGGCTCCGAGAAAATCGACGCCGGAAGGATCCCGGCGGCTGCGGTCTGTTCCCTGCCGGATTATGACGACAGCGCCTGGGAAGCGGCCTGTATCGCGTCCCCGGATGAGATTCCGAAAGGCGCCCTGAAAGAGCAGACAATGCCGCCGGTGAAGGTGATCCGGACTTATGAGGGCGCCCTTCTTCAGGATACGCCGAAGCGGAAAATCTTTGATCTGTCCCAGAATATTTCCGGGCTTCTGGAGGCGCAGATCCGCGGAAGGAAAGGCTGCGAGGTGCGCTTTTTCCCCGCGGAGAAGCTGGATGAAAACGGTGTGCCGGACCAGATGGCGAAGGGCTGGATGCCCATCGACAGCTGCATTACTTTTGTGATTGGCGAAGAAAACGCGTGGGAGACATTTACCCAGACCTTTACCTATTTTGCCGGGCGCTATTTTCTTGTGGAGGCAGACGAGCCGTTTGAGATCCGCGCCTTGACGGGCAGGGCGCTCACCAGCGCGTATGAGCGGGCGGGCAGCTTTACCTGTGACGACGAGCGGTTCAACCGGATCTACGACATGATCGAGAAGACAGTGGAGGCCAATATGGTCGGCGTGCACACGGACTGCCCGACCATCGAGCGCTTCGCCTGGCAGGAGCCGAATCATCTGATGGCTCCGTCCATCTTCTATATGAAGAACGGAAAGGAGCTGTGGCGCAAGTTCCTCTCGGACTGCCGCGACGCACAGCACGGGCCGGAGGATGTTTTCTATGATTTTGAGGGAAAACCGTTCCCTGCGGGGGACGGCCTGGTGCCTTCTCAGGCGCCCTGCTACATTCCGAACGTGCTGCCGGTGCCGGGGATGGGGAGCTTTTATGACATCATCGCCTGGGGCAGCACGATCCGCATCGCGGCGCGGCGGGAAAACGGCGAACCGGTTTACGACATAGAGATTCCGGAAGGAATCCGGGTGATTCGAAGCTGAATCTGAATCCGAATGAGGGCGCCTGATATACTGTTTATCAGGCGCCTGAATTTGATATAATAAAAATGCACATGAAGTGCAAAAGCATAAAAGCAAGGAGGAAAGTGCAATGAGCAGCGTTAAAATTGTCCCGGGCACAGGAGGTGACCGTTATGTTCCGTACGACGCGAGAACCGGCAATGAGTCGATCGTTTATTTTACGAGAGACATTTCCCCGGAAGGCCTTCGCAGGATTTATAAAAGAGTCTGCGCCAACCTGACAGGAAAGATTGCTGTCAAGTGCCATACAGGTGAACCCAAGGGTCCGAACATCATTCCTCCCGCCTGGGTTAAGGAGCTGGTGGAAAATGAAATCCCCGGGGGAACCGTGGTTGAGACCAACACCTATTATGCGGGCGACCGCTTCACAACCGAGCAGCACAGACAGACCCTGAAGAAGAACGGATGGGATAAGTGGACTACCGTCGATATCATGGACGAGGACGGCGTGGATAACTATCCGGTCGAGGGAGGAAAGTGGTTCAAGACGATCGGCGTAGGCTCTCATATGAAGAACTACGATTCTCTTCTTGCGCTCACCCACTTCAAGGGCCATGTGATGGGCGGCTTCGGCGGCTCCAACAAGAACATCGGAATCGGCTGCGCGGACGGACGTGTCGGCAAGGCGCAGATCCACTCCCACGATGTGAATGCCTCGAACAGCTTCGCGTTTGATATCGCGCAGGAGGAGCTGATGGAGAAGATTTCCGAATCGACCAAGGGAACGATCGATCATTTCGGAAAGAAGGTTTCCTACATCAATGTCATGCGGAATATCTCGGTTTCCTGTGACTGTGAAGGAGTAGCGGCGGAGCCCGTAGTGACGCCCAATATCGGAATCCTGGCATCCCTGGATATCCTTGCCATCGACAGCGCATGCGTCGATATTCTGTACGCGCTCCCGGATGAGGACAAGCGCGCCATGGTGGAGCGCATGACCAGCCGCCACGGCCTGAGACAGCTCACCTACATGAAGGAGCTGGGCATGGGAAATAACCGCTACGTGCTGATTGACATCGACAATGACGATGTCCGCATCGATGCGGCAGAGGCTGCAAAGGCTGCAGTCCCGTTTGAGGGAAGCAACGTATACGACTGAAGAAGGACAAAATAACGATACGACGTAAATAACAATGATTGCTGTTTTTATTAATCTGATTATTTTCGTCTCGACACTGTGTGTTATCATCGGGTACTTCAGGAAGGACGGGCACTGGGACAGGAAAAAGGGCGCGGCATCGTTTCGCTTTTTTACCTGCCTCTCCAACGTGCTGTGCGCCATAGCATCGCTCCTGATGCTGGTCTTTGAACTTGGCGGCAGCGTACCCTTCCCGGTCTGGCTCCTGAAGTATCTGGGGACAGTGTCGGTGACGGTGACATTCCTTACGGTAATGTTTTTCCTTGGACCGACGATGGAAGGCGGATACAGAGCGCTTCTTCTGCCGGCGGATAATTTATACATGCATCTGGCCGGCCCGCTCCTTGCGATCATCTCCTTCTGCTTCTTTGAGAAAGGGGAGCTGGGCTTTGGCCTTTCGCTGACCGGGATCCTGCCGGTGCTCGCCTACGGGTGCCTTTACCTGTACAAGATCCTGTACGAAAAGGAAGAAAAGCGATGGGAGGATTTCTACGGCTTTAACCGCGGAGGGAACTGGAAGATCAGCTTCGCCGCGATGATAGCGGGAACGTTTCTTATCTGCATGCTGATCCGGGTTCTTGGATAAAGGAGCTTCCTGTATGATTCAAATATAGGAACTCAACAGAAAGCTGGTGAAAGAAAAGATACCTCATTGTAATATAAGGTTTGCT
>CADBPC010000041.1 GCA_902796425.1 uncultured Lachnospiraceae bacterium | reverse complement strand
TGCATGGGGAGGGCTCAACGGACTATATCAGATTGTCGGCGAGATTTTAACGCCTTTGCGCCTCCGGATGTCGGAACTGCTTAAGATCAACAGGGATTCTCTCGGATACAGGATGGTGCAGACAATTCTTACATTTGTGTTCGTCGATTTCGCATGGATTTTCTTCAGGGCAGATTCGCTGCGCGATTCGTTCAAAATAGTGCGCTCAATCATTTCCGTTCATAACCTATGGATCTTTTGGAACGGGGCGTTGTACGACTGCGGCCTGGACCAAAGAAATTTCATGCTGATGATCTTGGGTATAGGACTCCTGCTGTTTGCAGACTTCTGCAAGCATAAAGGCGTTGTGATCCGGGATGTGATCATGAGGCAGGACTACTGGGCCCGCTGCCTTGTGATCGACGCCGCAGTAGTGGCGCTGCTGGTCTTTGGTATGTGGGGATCAACGTATGATTCGGCAAATTTCATCTATTTCCAATTCTGATGCAGGACATTTTGGCAGGGAGTGGGAAGTTATGATGGAAATACGCTTTTTTGGCAAAGAATAGGGAGCAGGGTGACCTATGCGTAAGAAACTGTCCGACATGATCGGGGTATTTATATTAATCATTATTATTGTGATCAGCGTAGCCGGAGTATCAAATCTGCTGGAGAATAAGGAAAGTGATTACCGCTATGCCTCGTTCTTCACTGAGAAGCAGTCTGTCGATGTGATTTTGATCGGCTCAAGCCATATACGGTATGGTATTTTTCCAATGGAACTGTGGAAGACGAGAGGAATCTCAGCTTACAATCTGGCAGCAAACGGCGCTACTATTCCTTGCTCTTACTGGGCCCTTGTGAATGCACTGGATTACAGGGTGCCTGAAGCTGTAGTCATGGATGTATTTGATATGTGGCCGGGGAGGATCGTCAGCGACCGCTGTGGCCAGGTCCATGAGCAGTTCGATGCATTTCCGCTGTCGGTGCACAAGGCACAGATGATTCTTGACCTGTTCAAGGATCCGTCGCTGACGGACCGCTATGGCAATAATCTCTATGAGAAGAGATGGGAGCTTTTCTGGAACCTGGGCGAGTATCACAGCAGGTGGTCCTCTTTGGAAAAGGACGATTTCGCCGGCGAACGCGCCATATCAGAGAGCTCGCGGGTCTGGAAAGGGGCAATGCCTCTGGACAGAGTCGTCGACCGGAAGGAGCAGGTATATAAAGAAACCGACGCTGCTTCTGATTCGACCGGTGGTACGGGAACGGATTCGCAAGCCGGCAAAGCACTCGTGTACGATGAACAATCCAAAGTATATCTTGAGAAAATCATTAAATTATGTAAAGACAGGGACATCCGGCTTATTCTGGTCAACACCGGTTATGATTGCAGCGAGGAAGCTAAATTGTTTCATGATTCCGTGCGGGGGATCGCAGATTCTTATGGGGTCCCTTATTACGATTTTACCAATGAAGATATCATAAATTTCGACACAGACTTAAATTCGACCGGGCATAATACGCATGTCAATTTTTCCGGCGCGCAGAAGATGACGGAGCGGGTCGGGAATATTTTGGAAGAGAACTGTAAACTGCAGGACCACAGGGAAGACGCGGAGTATGAGAAGTGGCGCAGCGACTGCGAGGCATATATTGCCGATAAGCATAAGTATTTGAGAGAGCAGGAGGATTTAGAAAATTACCTGATGTTTCTGTACGATGACGACTATCAGATCATGTTTGATGTCAGAGATCCTTCGGTGCTTGAGGAGGAGAAAGTGCGGAAGCTGATCGAGAACCTTGGCAATCGGGTAGAGTCATTCGAGGCGCACGCAGAAGAATGGGATTGGGATGCAGAGGAGAAGACAGATGATTCCCAAAAGCTGATTATCGGTGTTTACAGCCGACATGACGGGCAATTGGTGGATGTAAGGGGATTTTAACTCGGCTGTGAAGTCTCCCGTCTCTGCAGGCGGCGAGTCGTAACAAACCTTACCCGGTGGCAGGAGACAATTCCCAATGAATATCCTGCCGGAAAATAGTATAATAAATACAGATCGCATCAAGTACAGTCAGAATATCCCATGTCTCAGTAAACCCCTTTTTTGTCGATTCTTAAAAGAAAGGAGCACAGCAATATGTCATACGAAAAGCTCTTTCAACCCGGCATGATCGGCAATCTTGAGCTCAAGAACCGCATCGTGATGCCCGCCATGGGATGTTCCCTGGCAGAGTCCACCGGTGAAGCCGGCGCCCGCATGATCAAGTACTACGCCGACCGCGCCAAAGGCGGTGCAGGCCTGATCATCACCGAGATCACCCGCGTCGACGACGAGACCGGCGTCGGCACGCCCAACCAGCTGAGCGTCACAAATACACACATGATCGCGCAGCTCTCGCGCCTGGCAGAAGCTGTCCATGCCTATGACACCAAGAGCTTCGTTCAGCTTCACCATCCGGGCAACCAGACGCCCAGCAGGCTGATCGGCGGCAAGCAGCCCGTGTCGGCATCGGACGTCACCTGCAAAGTCATCGGCGAGCAGCCCCGCGCTATGACCACCGAGGAAGTCGAGGCCATGGTCCGCAAATT
>CADBPC010000040.1 GCA_902796425.1 uncultured Lachnospiraceae bacterium | reverse complement strand
CAGCTGCAAATGTCCTCCTGGCAGCCAAAATATGTGATGCTTTCACGGATCTGATCATGGGCAAGATCATGGACAGCGGAAAGAGCCCGAAAGGCAAGTGCCGTCCCTGGTTCCTGCGTATGGCGATTCCGGCTTTCGTCGCAATCGTGGCGATCTTCATGGTACCTCAGGGCCTGACAGGTTTTGCCCAGATCGCTTACCTGTTCCTGACGAATATCTTCCTGACAGCCATTGTTTCCACGGCGATCAGCATTCCTTACGGCGCGCTGATGGTTATGCGGACCAAGAGCCTGGAAGAGCGCAGCACTATGGGCATCTTCCGCGCGGCAGCAGGCTATGTGATCGGCATGATCATTGCCATTGCGCTGGTACCCATCACAAACATGCTTGGTCCCAACGGTGTCGCGGATCAGGCAGCTTATATCAAGTTCGCTGTTGTAGTCGGCGCTCTGAGCGCAGTCTTCCTTCTGATCCTTTACTTCAACAGCAAGGAGACTGCCGCAGCAGAAGAAAAGGCTGATGACGGAATTCCGTTTAAGGAAGCTATCGGCAAGCTGTTTAAGAACAAATACTGGGTCATCGTGCTGGTCGCCAATCTTTTTGTCAATGTCATTTATGCGCTGTCCAGCTCCTCGGGAACCTATTATGCCAAGTGGATCCTGGGCAATGACAACATTGTAGGAATCCTGGGTGCCGTCGGTCTGATTCCGACTTTTGTGGGGTTTGGCATTGTCGGTCCGATGACAAAGAAATTCGGAATTGTCAAAACACTGAAGATCAGCTTTATTCTGGGAATTGCCGGCAATATCGTCCGCTGCATTTTCCCGGCAAGCCTGCCTGTGACTCTGGGCGTCGCATTGTTTACCGGCTTTTCCACCATTCCGATGATGTGCCTGGGCGGTGCGCTGACCAGTATGGCGATCGATTATAACGATTATCTGTATCACAACAAAATCATCGGTATGTCCTCTTCCGCAACGAGCTTCGGTGCGAAGATCGCCAGCGGCCTCGGTGCTTCTCTGATCGGCTGGATTCTTGCCGCAGTTCACTACGATGCATCCGCCGCTGCAGCAACCACTTCTGTCCGCTACGGCATCTACAGCTTCGCAATTTATCTGCCGCTTGTCATGATGATCTGCCTGTACCTGATGATCCGAAAATTTGATCTGGAAGCGAAATATCCTCAGATGATGGCAGAAATCAAGGCCCGCAACGAAGCGGAAGCGCAGGGAGAATAATCATGCTGAAAATATATGACCTTACGATTGAACAGAAGACAGAGCCGCTGGGACTGGACGAGATGCAGCCCCGCTTCTCCTGGAAGATTAAAAGCGACCATCAGAATGTTGTTCAGACAGCTTACCGTCTGAGCGTTTCTAACGGCGAAGAGATGTGGGACACCGGTCGGATCGAGAGTGGACAGAGTACACTGATTGAATATCTGGGGGCGGTTTTCACTCCCCGGACAGAGTACAGATGGGAAGTTACAGTCTGGGATAACTGCGGCGAGAGCAGCACTGCTTCCTCCCGGTTTGAGACAGGACTTCTCACCGGCGCTGCCTTTCAGGAATATGCCTCCTGGATTACACACACACTTCCGAAAGAGGAGACCGCAAGTCCGGTCTTTATCAAGACCTTCCGGGTGGATAATGAGGTTCTGCGCGCACGGCTGTATGCCACGGCGCTGGGGCTGTATGAGGCTGAGCTCAACGGCGAGATGCTTGGTGACGGGAGGGGAGAGGTTTATTTTGCTCCCGGCTGGACGAACTATCACAAACGCCTTCAATATCAGACTTATCCGGTTTCGTTAACTCAGGGAGCGAACGAACTGCGCATCACGCTGGGAAAAGGCTGGTACTGCGGCGCCCTGGGCTTTAACCCCACGCCGGACAATTACGGAGATCAGACCTCGCTGCTGGCCATGCTTGTCATTGACTATGCGGACGGCACATCCCGGGTGATCGGCACGGACGAGACCTGGACGGTCACGACGGGCGCCATCCGCTTCTCGGAGATCTATGACGGCGAGACCCAGAACACGACGCTGCAGGAGAGTGCGCCGAAACCTGCACTTCGATACGAGCATGGTTTTGATACGATCATCGGTCAGGAGAATGAGCCCGTCCGCTGCCTTGCGCGGCTGGAAGCACAGAAGTTTTTCGTGACGCCGGCGGGCGAACTTGTTTATGATTTCGAGCAGAATCTCACAGGCTGGGTCGAGGTCCGGATCAGCGGACATCCGGGGCAGACTTTGACCCTGCATCACGCGGAGAGCCTGGACGAAAAGGGCAATTTCTACACTGGGAACCTGAGCTTCGCCAAAGCGACAGATACGTATATTCTGAATGGGGATACGCAGGTACTGCGTCCGCACTTCACCTTCCACGGTTTCCGTTATCTGTGGGTGGAAGGCCTGGAGGAAGGGCAGGAAGCGGAGTTCGCAGCCTGCCATCTTTCCACAGACCTGCGCCAGACCGGCAGCTTTATCTGCTCGAATGAGCTGGTCAACCGTCTGCAGCAGAATATTCTGTGGGGTCAGCGGGATAATTATCTCGACGTCCCGACAGACTGTCCGCAGCGCAGTGAGCGCCTGGGCTGGACCGGAGATGCCACGGCTTTCGGGCCGACGGCTGCCTTTAATGAAAATATTCTTCCCTTCATGAAAAAATGGCTGCGGGATCTTGCCAGCGAGCAGACGCCTGAGATCGGCATGCCGCAGGTCGTGCCGAACATCATGGGTGTGGGACAGAACGGCGCCGCTTACTGGGGCGACGTGGCGACGGTGCTGCCCTGGACTCTGTATCAGGCCTACGGAGACAGGCGGATTCTGACAGAGCAGTACGAGAGCATGAAGGTCTGGGTGAATTTTATCACAGCCCAGTGCGGTGAGAACGGACTATGGCAGACTGGCTTCCAGTACGGCGACTGGCTGGGACTGGACGCGGAGATGAACGGCCTTGGCGAATCCCGCAAAGGCGCGACGGATGATTATTTTGCCGCGAACGCGTGCTATCTCTGGAGTCTGCAGATTGTCGCCGACACAGCACAGCTGCTGGAGGAGACCGAGGAAGAGTACAAGTACCGCGCACTGCGGGAAAAGGTGCTTACTGCCTTCCGCGAAGAATATGTGACCAGGACCGGGCGTCTGGTCTGTGAGACGCAGACAGCGCTGATTCTGGCGCTGCACCTGAACCTGGTGGAGGAGAAGGATCGGGCGCGGATCGCCGCCATGCTCAAGACCAGCATCGACGCGCACAAGACGCATCTTGTGACCGGCTTTATCGGAACGCCTTACGCATGTCTTGCGCTTTCCGACAACGGGATGCACGACCTGGCGGGCAAGCTTCTTCTGCAGGAGCAGAATCCGAGCTGGCTCTATGAGGTGAAGATGGGGGCGACGACGGTCTGGGAGCGCTGGGATTCAATCATGCCGGACGGCAGATTCAATCCCGCCAATATGAACTCACTCAATCATTATGCCTACGGATCTATCGGGAACTGGCTTTACACGAGACTGGCCGGCCTGCAGATCCTGGAGCCGGGATATCGGCGCTTTTCTGTCAGGCCTCAGTTTATCCAGGGCATCGAGTGGGTGAAGCTGGGTTACGAGAGTCCTTACGGACCGATCCGGGTGGAGTGGTCCTGTGGGAACAAGATGATCCGGGTGGAGATTGAAGTCCCGGCGAACACCACGGCAGTCGTGACGCTTCCGGAGAAGGATGAGGACCTGGAGCTGGGCAGCGGCGTCTATGTCTATGAGTACGCCACTGAAACCAGTCTGCACCTCGACCGCTACAGCATGGAAATGCCGCTGCGCGTGCTGATGGAGCATCCGCTGGGACGCAGTCT
>CADBPC010000039.1 GCA_902796425.1 uncultured Lachnospiraceae bacterium | reverse complement strand
TTAGCTCTGATGCTGGCCCCCATATTAAAGGCATTTCTGCCCCTTTTCAGTCTTTGTGTGTTAGCAAAACTACTGTCTCAACGTGGACAGTATGGCCAAACTGGTCTACAGGCCGCACGCGCTGCAGCTGATATCCTCCGGAAACGAGAGTTTTAAGGTCCCTGGAAAGTGTTGCAGGATCGCAGCTTATATACACTATCTTTTGCGGCCTGACCTGCAGAATAGCCTGCAGACACTTCTCATCGCACCCTTTTCTGGGTGGGTCTACCACAACGACATCCGGTGTTTCCTTCACCCTCTGTATATATGCCGGGAGTACTTCTTCGGCTTTTCCTGTTTCAAACGTCACATTTGCAATATTATTCAGCACAGCATTGCTGCGGGCATCTTCAACTGCTTCCGGAATTATTTCCACGCCAAATACATGCCTGGCGCTTCCTGCCAGGAAAAGCGAAATTGTTCCTATGCCGCAATAGATATCCCAGACAGTCTGTGTGCCGTCCAGGCCTGCATATTGTAATGCGAGGCTGTAGAGTTTTTCCGTCTGTCCGGGATTGACCTGGTAGAAGGATCTGGGTGATATCCTGAAGTCGACGGATCTGCCTGAGCAGGTGAAGTCTTCCGAGAGAATTCTGAGCGAATCTTTTATCGTATCACTGCCCCACAGGGTTTTTGTTGTCCTGCCAAGAATTACATTTGTCTTTTCTTTATTTATATTGATACTGATGCTGGTCATCCCCGGCACTGCCCGGAGCAGTTCAATCAGTTCCTCGCACCCCGGCAGCCTGGCCGCATTAGCCACAATACACACCATCACCTGGCCGCTGCTGAATCCTGTTCTTATGAGGATATGCCGCACGATGCCTCTGCCTGACTGCTCATCATATGCAGGCACATTGTTTTCCTTCATGTATGTGAGAACCGCGCGGACCACTGCAGAATTCCCCTGAGCGCCCGTCAGGCAGTCTGAGACCGGTATAATGCTGTGGGTCCTTCCGGCATAGAAACCCGCGGTCGGAGCTTTACTGTCCTTTCCTGAACAGCCGACCGGCATCTGCGCCTTGTTCCGGAATCTCCACGGATCATCCATACCGACGATCGGCTCCATGATCCTCTCGATCATCTCAGGAGAAAAACCGCCGATCCTTATAAGGTCATTTTTAACCTTCTCCTGCTTGTACTGCAGCTGCTTTTCATAGGACAGCTCCTGGATCTGACAGCCGCCGCACTGCTTTGCCACCGGGCATCTTGGCGGCACGCGATAATCCGAAGGGCTTACGATCTGTACAAGTCTGGCAAAGGCATAGCTTTTGCCGGCCTTCATAATCTTTGCCCTGACTGTGTCTCCGATTACCGCATCCTTGACGAACAGCGTATAGCCGTCCACACGACCGATGCCTTCACCGCCGTCAGCTATGTCTGTGATCTCAACCTGCAATATTTCATCTTTATGATATATTCTTCTGTTATCCATATTAAAAGAAAGAACCGACGCCGGAATTTCTTCGGCATCGGTTACTGAAAAAACTGTTTATCTGCGCCTCAGACTTCTGTCCTGCGAATGTTTGAATCGAGCAGGCCCTGCCACCCGAGCCAGGCAGAGTCTGTTTTTGCCTCGAACATTTCCTTGAATATTTCAAGCTTCGCGTCCGCGTTATCCGCAAAATTCAGCGCTGCCGCCTCCGCAATGGCAGGCTTTTTGGGTGAGCCGAATTCCAGCTCGCCGTGATGCGCAAGGATACAGTGGCGCAGCTCCCCGGCGAGGACCTTGGGGAAATCCGGTATTTCTCTGATCTTATCATCGATCATTTCAACGCCGATAATAATATGACCGATCAGCTGGCCTTCATCCGTATAGTCGTTCTGGGGAAAACTGGACAGCTCTCTGGTTTTGCCAATGTCATGAAGAAGTGCCGCAGTAACGAGCAGGTCATGGTTCAGGAAGGAATACTGTTTGGAGAAAAAATCGCAGATTTTCATAACGCTCAGCGTATGCTCCAAAAGTCCTCCCATAAAGCTGTGGTGTACCGTCTTGGCTGCCGATGAGTGCTGAAAGAGCTTTATAAACTCCTGGTCATCAACAAAAAACTTGATGATCAGCTGGCGCAGGTACTGGTTCTGCACTGTATTTGCAAGCTGGATCAGTTCAGCATACATTGACTTGATGCTTTTACGGGTTACGGGAACGAACTCCTCAGGGTTGTACTCTCCCTCGCGGCACTTGCGGGCGCGCTTAATATTCAGCTGGAGTTTCTTCTGGTAAACAGTGACTTCACCGATAATGTCCACATAGTCCATTTCGGAGAATTCTTCTATTCCCACACTTCCCGGTTCCCAGATTTTCGCATCGATAGAGCCGGTTTTGTCCTGAAGAATCAGGCTGTCATATGCTCTGCCGTTTTTTGCAACCAGAGAGCTTTTCTTGCGGCACAGATATATGTCATTAACGCTGTCGCCCTCTCTGAGATCCTGAATATACTTCATAAACTGACCTGTCCGTTATCTGATTCTCCGGACTATCCTTTCCCCCGGCTGTTCCGGGACGCTGATGGTATAAAATGTCTTTATTAAGGCCTGCCTTTTATTCCCCGGCGGTTATCCTGTTGACAGGGGTAATCTCGAGATGGGCAGGCTCATAGCCTGTCGCTCCGAGCCGCATGATATCCAGAGGAACGGGCTCCTCAACAGAAGCGCTCATCATTGCCGTCACGAGTTCCCTGTACATGGAAATGTCCTTTCCGTCGAAGGAAACCACAACGTCACCGCTCTGCAGCCCTGCCTGCATGGCGGGCGAATCCATCTCAACTCTGGTTATATATACACCGAACGGGACACCCTGCTCTTCGTTCACTTCCAGCGGCACATCCGCCGCGTGAATCCCAAAATAGCCTGTGCTGTCAGCGTTGGACAGCTTTTCGATCAGCGGCTTTAATTCCGTGATCCCAATGGCGCTGATCAGATTCATGGAATCCTCGCGGTTATAGCGCATGGTGATCCAGCCGATGATTTCCGCATTTGTATCGATAAGAACGCCGCTCGCCTGCGTGCTTCCGTATATATCTGTCGTGATCAGCCTGCATATACTGTCTGTCACATCGATCGGAAGCGCCTGGTTTGTGACAATCCCGTAATTGACAGATCCCTGCGTTCCGGATGGCGCTCCGATCGCTATCACAGGCCGCCCCAGCAGTGTGGATCTGGCGCTGCTGCCAAGTGAAGCAACCCTGACCGATTCATCGGTTTCGGGAATATCCGCGGTATCCTCAGTATCTGTTTCTGACACATCGGTCCTTGCCGCTTCAAGAATTGTCAGTCCGGTTATATCATCCGCAGCCCTGATCGAAGCATAGCATGTGACTCCGTCGGAAAATGTCAGCCTGATCCGGTCAGCATCATCCAACTTCCCCTCTGTCAGGATCAGGTACGCGTCCTCTGTTTCGGCGATGATAAGACCGGTTGATCTTCCCGAATCCAGATAAACATCACCGACCCAGTCATAATCAGATGTAATGGTTGTGACAGTGACAAGCGATCTGGAGGCCTCCGCAGCTATTTCGCTTAAGGCGCGGTACTGGGCAATATACTCTCCTGCCAGATCACGCTCCAAAATAGCGTGCTCAGCCTGTTCACGGACCTGCTGCTCCGCCTGTTCGCGAACCTGCTGCTCCGCCTGCTCGCGGACCTGCTGTTCTGCCTGCTCGCGGACCTGCTGCTCCGCCTGCTGCTGTACCTGTTCCAGAACTTCTTCACGGATTTTCTCGGTATCAAGAGATGCAGTGACCTCGTCCCCGACGCTGTTCATGTACAGCTCTTTTTCTTCCGCTATCATGTCCTCCGGCGATACAACATCCTCTGCCGGTTCCTCTGAAAAGGTAATCGGGACAGGCTCCTCGGGGGGATACAGTTTATTCTCAATCAGCGGCCTCAGCAGGAGGAATGCAAAGCACGCAACCACTCCGAACAGAACCGCGAGAAAGGCGGTAATCAGGCTCCGCCTCACGAGCCTCCGTTTATTGACCGGACGCTGTTTAATCTGCTCATGCATATACTCCATGTCCAGCGTCTGTGCCTGCTGCTCCGGATTATTCAGTTTGCTCTCGTCATCCATAAGTCCCATACAGTCACCCGGTAACGCGCCTGCGGTCCGTCCGGTTCTTTCCGGAGGGATGCCGCAAACATTAGTATTTTACCACAATCACAGACGTATAAGGTGCTGTCTTGTGGTAAAATACTCGCATGAATGAAAAAGTTATACGTGTAGTTGAATTTAACAAAATAATCTCCATGCTCGAAGAGCATGCAACCTCCGCTCCCGGAAGGAAGATGTGCGGAAATCTCCTGCCCATGGACGATCTGGACGACATTGAGAAAGCCCAGGCAGAAACAGACGCCGCCCTTGCGCTCCTGTTCAGGAACGGCTCCGTAAGCTTTGGCAGCAACCGGGATTTTACCGATGCTTTCCGCGCTGTCACGATCGGCGTTTCGATGTCAATGCCCGAGCTTCTGCATCTTGCTTCTTTCCTTGAGAATGTCGCCAGAGTCAAAAGCTATGGAACAGAAGACGAGAACAGTCCCTTATTTGACCTTTTCGACTGTCTGTATCCGCTGACCCCGCTCTCGACAGAGATCCGCAGATGCATCATCGCCGAGGATCTGATGGCGGACGACGCCAGCAGCGAGCTTAAAAAGGTCCGCCGCGAGCTCAGTCTCTCGGACGACAAAATCCATGCGCAGCTCAATCGTATGGTCAACCAGACCTATGCACAGTACCTGCAGGATAATGTCATCACGATCCGCAACGACCGCTATTGCATTCCCGTAAAGGCAGAACACAAGTCCATGGTGCGCGGCATTGTCCACGACCAGTCTTCCAGCGGTTCTACCCTTTTTATCGAGCCTGCCGCAATAGTGGAAATGGGCAATCATGTGCGTGAACTCCAGATTCAGGAAAAGAAGGAGGAGGAAAAGGTTCTCGCCTCCATCTCCGCAATGGCAGGCGAGCACCTGACGGAGCTCAGAGATGACGCGGCCAATATGACGCGCCTTGATTTTATATTCGCAAAAGCCTCTCTGGCACTTGAACAGAACGCGACAAAACCTCTGTTCAACGAAGAGCACAGAATTAATATCCGCAGGGGACGCCACCCTCTGATCGATAAGAAGAAGGTAGTCCCGATCGATCTCGCCATCGGCACGGATTACGATATGATCATTGTCACCGGTCCCAACACCGGCGGCAAAACCGTTACGCTCAAGACGATCGGCCTTTTTGAACTCATGGGTATGGCAGGGCTCCATATACCTGCTGCCGACAGGAGCGAACTTTCCGTATTCCGCGAGGTTTTCGCCGATATCGGCGATGAGCAGAGTATCGAGCAGTCGCTTTCGACATTCTCTTCGCATATGACTTCGATCGTGGATATTCTGCGCCGCGCCGACCGTGACTGCCTTTGCCTTTTCGATGAACTCGGAAGCGGCACGGATCCGACCGAGGGCGCCGCGCTTGCTATTTCCATCTTGAACTATATGCATGTGCGCCATATCACAACACTGGCAACCACGCATTACGCCGAGCTCAAGGTCTTTGCAATGCGGACGGACGGTATCGTAAACGCAAGCTGTGAATTCGACGTCGAATCTCTGCAGCCTACCTACCGGCTGCTTGTCGGTGTCGCAGGAAAGAGCAATGCCTTTGCGATAGCCAAAAAGCTCGGTCTTCCGAACTATATTATCGAAACTGCCCGCGAGCAGATCAGTACGGAGACACAGAATTTCGAGGATATCCTGACGCAGCTTGAGGATACAAGAAGGAAAGCGCAGGACCAGCAGGAGGAGAACGACCGTCTCAAGGCGGATCTTCAGGCAAGGGAGAAAGCGCTGAAGCAAAAGGAAGCCCAGTTTGAAGACAGACGCCGGCAGCTCCTTATGAAGGCCAACGAGGAAGCCAGAGACATCCTCCAGGAAGCCAAGGAAGAAGCCGACAAAGCCATTGCCGCCATCCGGAAAAGCGGTAAAGATCTGGATCTTTCCGATATGGAAAGAACCCGGACCAAACTTCGTGAGAAAGCCTCCGCAAAAGGAGGGAATCTTGCGTTTATTCCTCCCTCAAGGCAGGGCAGGAAGCTTCAGCCCGGAGATCTTCACGTAGGTGACCGCGTACAGGTTCTGTCCATGGGCATGGAGGGCGTTGTCTGCGCCGTCCCGGACAAAAACGGCAAGGTTTCCGTGCGCTGCGGTATCCTGAATTCCCAGGTTCCTCTCTCGGACCTGTCCCTTGTCGACGAAGGTCACAGTGCAGGAGGCCGCAGGGGCGCGGCCGGTACGAAGGGCAGCTCTGTAAAGCGTGCCTTTTCGGATCCCAATGCGGGTTCCGGCGGGACACGTATGGATCTGTCCCGCTCGATGTCTATTTCCCCTGAAATCAATCTTCTCGGGATGACGACAGATGAGGCGCTTCTGGTGCTGGACAAGTACCTGGACGAGGCGAGACTATCGCACCTTGACAGCGTCCGCGTCGTCCACGGAAAGGGAACGGGGGCTCTCAGAAACGCGGTGCAGAATTATCTCAGGAAACAGAAATGGATCAAATCCTATCGCGCCGGTGATTTCGGCGAAGGGGATGCGGGAGTTACAATCGTAAAGCTGTGACGTACCGCCCCGAATACAGACGGAGATTATTAAATGGCTGTAGCAAAGCAGAAAATCCTTATTGTAGATGACGACGGCAATATCGCCGATCTGATTGAACTATATCTGACCAAAGAGTTTTATGACACAAGAATTGCGCAGGACGGCGAAACAGCTCTCCGGCTTTTTGAGAGCTACGCGCCGGATCTGGTGCTTCTCGACCTGATGCTGCCCGGTGTCGACGGCTATGAGGTCTGCCGGAGGATTCGCGCGAATTCCCGTACGCCGATCATTATGCTGTCGGCCAAGGGCGAGGTGTTTGACAAGGTTCTCGGTCTTGAGCTCGGCGCGGATGATTACATGGAGAAGCCTTTCGATTCCCGTGAGCTTGTTGCGAGAGTCAAGGCTGTCCTTCGCAGATATCATTCGCAGCCCGAAGTACTGACCGAGACGGATCATGACAAAATCGTCTCCTATCCGGACCTGACAATCAACCTGACGAACTACTCGGTTAATTATGCGGGTAAAAATATAGATATGCCGCCGAAGGAACTCGAGCTTCTGTATTTTCTGGCCGCCTCACCCAATCGTGTTTTCACACGGGAACAGCTTCTGGACCAGATCTGGGGATACGAGTATATCGGCGACACCCGCACTGTGGATGTCCATATCAAGAGAATCCGTGAGAAAATCCATGATCATGCTGCCTGGAAGATTGCAACGATCTGGGGAATCGGGTATAAATTCGAAACTGTAGAACAAAATTGAAAAAAACACTGTACCTGAAATTCATATTCGCCTATCTGCTCTTTGGTCTTTTCGGCTTTATAGTGGTGGCCTCCTTTATATCCGACATGACGTACGACCGCTGCAGGCAGCTGGAGGCCGACCGCCTTTACAGGGAGGCTGTAACCATTGCCGACTCATACGCAGCTGACCTGTACAGCGCCGAGGTTTCACTCGAAACCGTATATCGCCAGCTCACCGCCCTCTCTCACTATACCGGGACACAGATATGGATTCTCAACCCTTCCGGCCGAATGGTTGTGCGCTCGGATACTCCCCTTACGCAGGATGATGAGGTCTATGTCGAAAACTTCAATCCCGCCGTCAGTGCCGGAAAAAGGTACATCGAGGGGGATTTTTTCGGCTTTTTCCAGACGCCCCACCTGACCGTCATGGCTCCGATCACCTCCAATTACAAGACCAGCGGGTATGTAGTAATTCATATGGAGTCCGCCGCCATAACAAAGCAGGCATCCCAGCTTCTGAACATCTCGTGGCTCGAGCTCCTCTTTCTCCTGCTGCTGTCTCTGATTATCCTGATCTTCTTTACGGAAATCGTGTATATTCCCTTAAGGCGCATCACCCGGGCGACTGAGCAGTATGCCTCCGGCAACATGCATTATCAGTTCACCGTCGACAGTGAAGACGAAATGGGTTATCTTGCCGCCTCCCTGAACTATATGGCAAGTGAAATTGCGCGTCAGGAGGATGACCAGAAGAAATTCATCGCGAATGTCTCCCATGACTTCCGCTCGCCCCTCACCTCTATCCGCGGATTCCTTGTGGCGATGCTGGACGGCACGATCCCGGCGGAGCTGTATGAAAAGTATCTCCGGATCGTCCTGAATGAGACAGACCGTCTGAAAAAGCTGACGGACGGCCTGCTGACGCTGAACAATCTCAACACAAAGGGGATGCTCCTTTCCGTGTCCGATTTCGACATCAATGAAACCATCCGGAGTGTAAGCGCATCCTTCGAGCAGATCTGCCGGGAAAAAAATGTACGCATCCGCCTGATCCTGTACGGAGACGAACTGTACGTCGAGGCCGACAGGGACAAAATCCAGCAGGTCCTGTATAACCTTGTGGACAATGCGATTAAATTCAGCCGCAGCAGCGGCGATGTCCAGATCGAGACGACGGAAAGGCACCGGAAAGTCTTCGTCTCCGTCAAGGACAACGGAATCGGCATCCCGAAGGATGACCAGAAATTTATTTTCGACCGTTTCTACAAGACCGATCTTTCCCGCGGAAAGGACAAAAAAGGGACAGGCCTCGGCCTGTCCATAGCCCGTGAGATCATCCGTGCCCACGGTGAAAATATTAATGTAATCAGTACAGAAGGCGTGGGGAGCGAATTTATTTTCACGCTCCAGAGGTCCAGTCTTAACGACTCGTACGAGTAGACTGCCGGTTCTCCTTCTGCCCTCAGCTTTGTCACGAATTCTTTGCCCTTAGCTTTGTCACAAATCTTTCCAGTCTGGTGAGCGCCTTCTTGAGATTGTCTATGGAATATGCATAGGAAATCCTGAGATACCCTTCTCCGCAGTCGCCGAAGGCTGTTCCGGGAACAATTGCGACCTTCTCTTCCTGAAGGAGCTTTGTCGCAAACTCATCGCTTGTCATCCCGAATTCCGAAATGCAGGGGAACACATAGAACGCTCCCTCGGGCTCGAAGCAGGGGATGCCCATCTGCTCCAGCATATGGAGCACGAAACGCCGCCTCTGATCGTAGGATTCCCTCATCATGCGGACATCCTCGTCTCCGTTGCGCAGCGCCTCAACAGCAGCGTACTGGCTGGTGGTCGGGGCACACATGATGCAGTACTGATGAATTTTGATCATCTGGCTGATGATCTCCTCCGGCCCGCACGCGTAGCCGAGTCTCCAGCCCGTCATTGCATACGCCTTGGAAAAGCCGTTGACAACAACGGTTCTCTCCTTCATTCCGGGAAGGGAAGCAATCGAGACATGCTTTTTGCCGGAATAGGTCAGCTCTCCGTAAATCTCATCCGAAAGAACGTACAGATCGTGACGGATTACGACCTCGGCAATTGCCTCGAGATCCTCTTTCTCCATAATCGCGCCTGTCGGATTGTTCGGGAAAGGCAGAACCAGGATTTTGCTGGCCGGCGTAATCGCCGCTTCGAGTTCCTCAGCGGTCAGACGGAAACGATTCTCATTCTTCAGTTCGATGATCACGGGCACGGCGTCTGCAAGGATAGCGCAGGGCTCATAGGAAACATAGGAGGGCTGCGGGATCAGGACCTCGTCGCCGGGGTTCAGCATTGCCCGCATCATCAGATCGATAGCTTCCGATCCGCCGACTGTGATGAAAATCTCATGGTTATAATGATAATCAATGTTCTGGGAGCGCTTCATATAGGCAGCCACTTCCATCTTCAATTCTTTGAGACCCGAATTGGAGGTATAGAAGGTCCTGCCCTTTTCGAGGGAATAAATACCCTCATCCCGGATATGCCAGGGAGTGTCAAAATCCGGCTCGCCGACACCCAGGGATATGGCGTCGCTCATTTCCGCTACGATATCAAAGAATCTGCGGATTCCCGACGGCTTCAACCCAACTGTCTTATCGCTTAACAGATCTTTTCTCATGGCGTAACGATCTCCCTGATATCTACATCCTTCTTTGTCATGATCGTTCCATGATCCTTGTATTTCTTAAGGATGAAATGCGTTGTCGTTCCGATTACCGTATCGAGAGTAGACAGCTTGTTCGAGACAAATCCGGCAACCTCCTTCAAAGACTTTCCTTCGAGGATTACCATCAGGTCATAGCCGCCGCTCATAAGGTATACCGTATCAACCTCGGGATACTTGAAAATTCTCTCCGCGATGTTATCGAAACCCTGTCCGCGCTGAGGGGTCACGCGCACTTCAATCAGCGCGGTAACTTTCTCAATCCCGGTCTTGTCCCAGTTAACCATTGTATGATAGCCGCAGATGATTCCGTCGGCCTCCATCTCGGCAAGCGCGCAGGTTATCTCTTCCTCTTCCGTTCCGAGCATAATCGCCAGCTCTGAGGTGTTGATTCTGCTGTTTTTTTCGATGATCGTCAGAATTCTTTCCTTCAAAGTATTCATACGGTATATCACTCCTTGCAAAATGTATTCTGATTACTGATCCAGCACCCTTACAAGTTCGTCCGGGGCCGGGAGATTAACATACTGATATTCGCCGTCCAAAGACAGTTTTCTGTCGTGGGACTCCGTAAGCCTCCCGATACAGGCAGCATTGATTCCTTCATCAAGCAGGCTTTGGACAACGGCGTCTCCGTCATTTACAGCCGCGATAAGACATCCCGCTGAGGCCATCGCATACGGATTCAGGCCGAAAATATCTGTAATTTCAATCGTCTCCTGAAGGATGGGTATTGCCCCTAGCTCTGCTTCAAAACCGCAACCCGCCTGCTCTCCGATCTTCCAGAGAGCGGCAAGAATCCCTCCTCCGGAAGCATGACAGATGCATGCCGCGCCGCTCTGTAAAAGAATCCCGGCCTCCTTCTGCACGCAAAGAAGCTCTCTTATCTGCATGCCCGCGCTGACGATAGAATATGGCAGCACGGAAAGCAGATCCTCTTTTTTCTCCAGAGAAAGAAGATAGGTTCCTTCCAGGCCGGCCCACTTTGTGACGACAAGATCCATTCCGGGCGACGGCTTCACCTGCACCCCGGCGGAAACACCGGGCAGGTCACTCAGCAGTGGTATTCCGCTGCAGGAGGCTGTAACCACCGGCCTTGTCACGGCGCCGGTTACCTCCGTGTGTCCTCCCGTGATTCTGACATCATACAGACGGGCAGCCTGCGCGATCTGATCTTCCAGGTCGCGGAGTGTCTGTTCCTGCGTTCCCGGCGGCAGTAAAACCACTGTCTGAAGTTCACAGGGCCGCAGCCCCTTCGCCAGCAGATCGTTAGCAGCTGCCGTTACGGCAAGAAAGCCCGCATCGCCTGTCCTTAATGTAACAGGATCCACGGAAAGATAAGAACCCCCGCCCTGAAATCCCGGACGGCTCTTCAGGCAGGCACTTTTCCCAAGACGTTTGGCCACACTCCTGTCCAGCACATTTTCGCTGATTTTCCCGGTACGAAGCTCCATACGCCTAGTTCGACACGAAATCACTTTCATTAATTATCGTTTCAATGCCCGCTGCAGGAGCTCCCTCTGCGGCTTCCTGGGACGCCGTTTCTTCCGCAGGCGCACCCTCCTGTCCGGCTTCCGGGACAGGCTGGGCAGGCTGCATGGCCGCCTTCGCATTTGCAGCGGCTGTCTGGATCTGGCTCAGGTTGTTCGCCTCCATCGCCTCCGCAAGCTCCGGCGTAACCGTTCCCCTGGTTCCTACCGTGATAATCATCGGCGTCATGTTATAGGTGCTCTTATTAAACAGTTCCCTGGTTACCTGACCGTCGCTCCCGGTGATAATCTTCCAGAGCTGAGCCTTATAGCCCGTATGCCCATAGGCTGCGGACACATAGCCGACGTCCTTCTCGGGATCCTTCTTGACTCTCGATCCTTCAGTCGGAATCACTTCGAGTGTTTCACTCTCAAAGGAAACGCGTCTTCCGGCCGGTCTCGTCTCCACACCGTACACATTGAAGGTAATCGACTTATTCCAGATCAGGCCCTCGATATATATGGGATAATCCAGATTGTTCACAAATCTCAGATCCATTCCGGCCGACTCGGCAATCGCGGCGTCCTCCGACGGCTGCACATAGCCGACAATCATGGAATGGTTGGACCTTGCGGTTATGTCAAGCTCAGCGCGGATCAGGGCATTGTAAAGCGTCGTGGATACCTGGCAGATGCCGCCGCCGAGGCTGTCGACTACCTCATCGCCGAGGTAAGAGCCTGCGAGCTTATATCCGTTTTCCTCTGTAAAGGGCGTAATGTGACGAAGTACAGAAAACTCTTCGCCTGGCGCAACTACACTGCCGTCGATCAGCCGGCATCCGTTTGAGATATTCGAACTGCGCTCACTGTTTGAGGAGGAATAGTTCGTTGTAAAGGTTCCCAGAAGATCCTGCACTCTTGCCAGATCCTCCGCCTTATTGCGGGGTTCCTTCTTTATGAACTCAAGAGAAAGGTCGATGTCCTTTCCTGCCCATTCATCCTTCAGGAAGCTGTAAAAGGAATCCGCGCTCCCCGATTCGTCCACTACATAGCCCGTGGCACCGCCCGTTACGACAAAGGTGCCGTTCTCTCTTCTGAGCCTTGCTTCTTCCGGGGACGTGTTGAAGACAGTACAGTTCGTCTCTATGAATTTCCGGATCATCTCCCTGTCGAAATCAAGGTCGATATAATAGGCCGCGCCGTTCTTTTCCAGATCCTTTGATTCCTTATACCGTGCGATAATATTCGGAGCATGGCCGAGCTTCATGATCTCATCGACCATGTCCGTGTTGCTCCATTTCAGTCCGAGATTTCCCGCATGCACCGTAACGTTCTGATCGTCCGTCCTGCCATGCATCGTGACGATCGCGCCGCGCATGTCGCTGATCATGCCGTCGACCGTCTCCTGCACCTGCTGACGGTTCATTCCGGACACATCGACGCCTTCAACCGTAACGCCGTTCTTGACAGTATCACTGTTGGCAAAACTGTCCGCCCTGCCTGCACCGGAAAATGCACCGGTTTCCGCAGCGCTTGCGGAAAGAAGGAAAGGCAGCACCATCGCCAGGATCAGCAGAATGGCGATAATTGCGGCTATAATCTGTTTGGTTTTCCTGTTATGCATGTTCATCATAAACTATTATTATATCTTTGCAGCTATCGCTTTGCAAGGACTGAGCATGTTGTGCTACTATAGGTAAACGGACGCTTTGCGTCCGATTTTTACTCAGGAGGATATCCATGCACAATCAGCTCACAAAAGATGATCTTGCTAAAATGCAGGAAGAAATTGATTATAGAAAGCTGGAACTGCGCCCGAAGCTTCTCGAAGAAGTAAAGGAAACAAGGGCGCACGGCGACCTGTCCGAGAATTTTGAATACCATGCGGCCAAGAAGGCAAAGAACCAGAACGAAAGCCGCATACGCTTCCTGGAACGGATGATCCGCACCGCCCAGGTGATTGAGGACAGCTCCGCCGAGGATGAAGTCGGCATCAACAAGGATGTCACTGTCTATATTCCGGAAGATGATGAGGAAGAGACCTATACCATTGTCTCAACAATCCGCGAGGATTCGCTGAATAATCTCGTCAGTGTCGAGTCCCCGATCGGCAGGGCTTTGCTGAATCATAAAGAGGGGGATACGGTAACCGTTAAGGTCAACAGCTCGTACAGCTATTCTCTGATCATCCGACGGATCCGGCCCTCTGAAGCCGCCCAGTCGGCTGAGCTTCGCGAATACTGATCCTGACGCTCCGGTTTGCGGGAGTATTCTTTCCCGCAAGCCGCCCGGCCAAACTGGCATGGTTAAAAATACATATTCTGGCACTTGCGGCAAGGCCAAAATGAAATATAATGAAACAAATCCGACAAAGTAACTAGGAATAAGATGTCAGGAGGTTTCTCATGAACACAAAAAGCCGCACTGCTGCAGAGAATAATGCTGAATACAGCACCCGGGAAAAGACAAATGATGAAGTAATCCGCAAGCTTGTCTTTGCCGGCGTGTTTGCCGCCATCACCTACGTGGTCTTTACCTTCCTGTCCATCCGGGTACCGACCCCCGGAGGCGGCCAGGTATCCATTCACCTTGGCAACGCTTTTGTCGTACTCGGCGCTCTTCTTCTCGGAGGTGTGTACGGCGGAATCGGCGGAGCAATCGGCCTTACAATCGCCGACCTGTTCGACCCTGTCTATATCGTGCAGGCCCCCATCACCTTTGTAATCAAGCTGTGCATCGGTCTGCTGACCGGGTTCATTGCTCACAGGCTCGGCCATATAACGACAGAAACCAGCAGAAACAAAGTACTGCAC
>CADBPC010000038.1 GCA_902796425.1 uncultured Lachnospiraceae bacterium | reverse complement strand
TGTCCATCCATCCGGCTCATTCAGCAGAGGTATAACACTGAAAAATCCTTGATTTACAAGGAAAAATCACTTGACTTTATAGGGAGGGAATGTTTGAAAGGACTGCTGATGCAGTCTTTCAAACCCGCGCCATCGGTGCTGACGCACCGGGCGCCGCATTCGGCAAAACCGCATTCGCGGATTTTGCCTCAGCGAGGTATAAATATGAAAAAAACAATATTACTGGTTTGTCTTCTTACGGCAGCGATGCTGACAGGGTGCGGCAGGGCGGCAGGCCCTGTCCTTGAAGCGCAGGCGGCACAGACGCCTGCAGAGACAAAAGCAGACAGCGTGAAAACGGAGGGCGTAAAGACGGTTACGGTCTCCGGCAAGAGCTCGGTCTATTCCACGCCGGACAAGGCGGAGGTCAATGTCGGCGTGCGCACCAGGGAGGCCGATGCCGCCGCGGCGCAGGAGAAAAACGCCGAGACGGTCGACAAGGTCATACAGGCGCTGAAGGACCTTGGCGTAGACGGAAAGTCGATCCGCACGACAGGCTACAATATATGGCAGGAATACAATTACGAGACTGACCAGATCCGGGGCTATAACGTAACGACAAATCTTACCGTAAAGGATCTGGATATTGACCTTGCGGGCGAGGTAATCTCAACGGCGGTTGCAAACGGCGTCAACGAGATGAACGGCATCTCCTACAGCTGCTCCGATTACTATGAGTGCTATGAAAAGGCGCTGGAAGCGGCAGTCGATGCAGCGAGGAAAAAGGCAGCCGTGCTGGCAAAGGCGGCAGGAAGCGAAATCGGCGAGGTACAGGCGCTTGTCGAGGGTTATCAGGATATGAGCGCCAGGTATTCCAATTCGAGCATTTCGATGGATGCCGCCGAGGAAAAGTCGGTGGGCTCCATGGCAGCCAGCGTGATGCCCGGCGAGTCGGAGATCAGCGCGGAAGTCACCGTGACCTGGTATCTCAAATAACGCAGCTCCCGTCCGGGAGTTTCTGATAATACAGTTCCGGACAGCTGTATGGGCTGTCCGTACATCCCCCGGTGGGGCTTTTGCGGCTCGCCGGGGGATGCTATTCTAATAACGCTGTGCAGGCTTGCTGCGGCGTATTAATGCGCGGCGCGCCGTACAGACAGGCAGAGGGGCAGGTATGCACATTTTAGTAGTTGACGCTCAGGGCGGCGGTGTCGGAAGGCAGCTGATCCAGCAGATCAAAGATAGAATGCCGAAGGCGGTGATCACCGCTGTGGGGACGAATTCGGCTGCGACGGCAGCGATGCTGAAGGCGGGGGCGGATAATGCGGCGACCGGTGAGAACGCCGTGGTCGTATGCGCCCGGACGGCAGATGTGATCATAGGCCCCGTCGGGATTGCGCTCGCGGATTCCATGCTCGGTGAAATCACACCGGAAATGGCAAAGGCGGTAGCTCAGTCGCCGGCGAAAAGAATACTGATCCCGTTCCAGAACTGTGACACCTATATAGCCGGTGTCAGGAACAAAGCCATGGGAGCCCTGATTGCGGACGCGGTCGAGGAACTTGTCCGCCAGGAAGAGATATAGGCCCGTAAGCCCCGACGGGATCAGGCAGAAGCCGGAAGGGACAGCCCCTGCGGGCAAAAGGCACTCTCCTGTCTGCAGGAAGCAGAAGGAATTCTCAGAAGAGATCGGGTGCGGCGTCGGCTATGGCCTGCCGGCTTGTATCCGTACGAATCATCGTGTGGGTCTTGTTTTCTTATCAACAATGAATGGTATGTCAGGAAGGCATGCGGTTTCCGGAAGGAAACGGTGCCTTTTGTTATGTGCGCGACAGTGAGGGACCGAAGGTCCCGTAACTGCCGGCATGGCACATTGCGTCGAAGCCGCACGCATTCGGCGACAATAAGTGGAGGACAGAAAAGTGAATAACCGAATAAAAAACAGACCCGGAAACGCAAAGTACAGCCTGCTGACTGTTATTTTGACAGGCATCCTCCTGGCTGCGGCCATTACAGGCTGCGCTGCCGTACCGGCCGCTTCTCCGGCATCGGATACATCTGCAGCGGGAACTCCCTCGGCTGCACAGAAAACTCAGGATGTAACAGCATCTGAGAGCGGCACCGCAGAAACCTCGGACGGCACAAAGATTCTTCGCACGGCGGCATCGTTTGCCTATCCGAGTCTCGATGTCCACAAGGAGTATTACGGCTGGTACACATCCATTTACGGAATCTCGGAAGCTCTGTTCAAGCTGAATGCAGAGTCTTCGGCAGAGCCGTGTCTTGCATCCGCCGCAGAGGCCGAGGGGAATACCTGGACAATTACGCTTGAGGACGGCGCCGCCTTTTCGAACGGTGAACCTCTTACCGCGGACATGGTTGTCCGGAATCTTGAGCGCGCGGCCGAGGTCAACAGCCGGTTTACCTATCTTGCGGACTTTGACATCGAGGCTGCCGATGAAAAGACGGTCGTCATTACGACCCCGGAGGTTTATCCGACCCTTAAAAACGACCTTGCAAGCCCTGAACTGGGCATGATCGATCTGGATCACACGGAAGATTATGATCTGAATCCCGTTTGCACAGGACCGTTCGTCCTGAAGAGCTTTGTACCCTCGGGAGATGTAGAGGTGGTCAGGAATGAGAAGTACTGGGGAGGCGATGTAAAGCTGGACGGCGCTGTCTTTTACTATATGCAGGAGGATGATCCGAAGCTCCTTGCGATGCAGAGCGGAGAGATTGACTGCTATAACAGTGTTTCCTCCGCGGCGCTTGAGATCTATCAGGCGGATCCCGATACCTATCATGTTGTGCAGATCCCCGGCGCCCGCCTGCAGTTCTACATACTGAATGAGAATACGCTGGACGACGCGGTCCGCGAGGCGATTAATCTCACGGTTGATAAGGACAAAATTGCCGCCTACCTGTCCGGAACGGTCTCGCCGGCAGTGGGACCTTTTTCCGTAAATGCGCCTTACGGCCAGGTGCAGGTTCCTGCAGTGGATACCGAAAAGGCGGAAAGTCTCCTTCAGGCAGACGGATATACAAAGGCAGCAGACGGCTTCTATGAAAAGGACGGCCAGAAGCTCTCCATACGGATTGCCTGCTATGCTGCCCGCTCGCTTGATACGCTTGCCGTACTGATCCAGGAGCAGTTAAGAGAGATCGGCATTGATTCAGAGATCCGGGTGGAGGAGGACCCCGATTCCACATATATTGCGCACGCTGATTTTGACCTTGCGCTTTATTGTATGATCGCGGACAAATCCGGTGATCCCCTGTATTTTATCGACTCTACACTTTCGGACGGCGCCTATTTTAATGTTGCAGGCTTCTCCGATGCAAAATGCCAGGAGATGATCGAAGCGCTCCGCAGCGAAACCGATACGGATGAACGTGCCCGTCTTGCAAATGAGATCGTACAGATCGCGATTGATGACAATGCGTTCGGCTATGTCGGACTTTTCAACAATACGACTGTTCTTCGTCCGGGTGTCTCCGGCTTTGCGGAAGATGTGCCGTTCGACTTCTACGGGATTGATGCCAATACCGACATGCCCGCAAGATAAATGATAGATTATGAAGATAAACACCCCGGTCCGCCGCCTTTTCTTGCGCGCCGCCGAACTGATTATAATATTACTGGTCCTGAGCTTTCTGGTCTTTGCCCTGATGTACCTTGCCCCGGGAGATCCTGCGGAGAAGCGTCTCACCTCCCAGGGCATCGCGGTCACAAAGCAGGTGCTGCAGGCGGAGAGAGAGAGGCTCGGACTTCTGCGGCCTTTTCTGGTGCGGTATGCGGAGTGGCTTTCAGGAATTGTGCGCGGCGACTTCGGGATATCCTTCAAGGACGAGCTTCCGGTCTCCGGAAAGCTTCTGGCGGGACTGAAGAATACGCTGATCCTGTCTGCGGGGAGCTTTTTCCTTTCACTGGCAATTGCTCTCCCGCTGGGCATTGCGGGCGCAGTGCTGAAGGACCGGATACCGGATCACCTTATACGGATTCTTTCCTTTGTCGGCAACTCCATGCCGAACTACCTGATTTCGGTTCTTCTGATGTATTTCTTCTGCATCCGGCTGAGGCTCTTCCCCGTGATTGCGGCGGGAGATTTGAAGGGCCTTTTCCTTCCCGCGCTCTCGTTGGCAATTCCGCTTTCGAGCCGCTTTATCCGGCAGATCCGGGCAGAGCTCCTCTCCCAGTTGGAGGAGGATTATGTGACCGGGCTTCGCCTTCGCGGAGTTAAGGAAAGCGATATCATCCTGAAAAATGTCCTGCCGGCCAGCCTCGGGCATGTCCTTACGATTCTGGCGCTTGCCGTGGGAACACTGATGGGCGGCAGCGTTGTTATTGAGACGATATTCCGCTGGCCCGGGATCGGAAAGCTGGTTATGGATTCGATCAAGGCAAGGGACTATCCGGTGATCTTGGGGTTTGTCCTTATCATGGGAACTATTTATGCGGTGATCAATCTTCTGGCGGATATCGCGGGCGGGATTCTTGACCCGAGGACGCAGAAGAAGGGCGAGTGAGAGTGAAACCTTCCGTAAAAGACAGGATAAAAAGACAGAAACTGAAAATCGTGATCTCGTCGGCAGCGGCGCTCCTTCTCGTTCTGGCTGCGCTGGCAGCGCCGCTCCTTGTGCCCAATGATCCATACAGGACGGGGAGCGATCTGATACGGAAGGCGCCGGGAGGAGCATTCCCCTTCGGTACGGACAACCTGGGGCGCTGCGTTTTTTCCCGGGTTCTTGTGGGGGCACGCACGACAATCGGAGTCACATTCCTTCTGGTTGCCCTCTCGTTCCTCATCGGGACGGCGGCAGGCATGCTCTGCGGATATTACGGGTCGGTTCTGGATGAGCTCCTGATGCGGATCGCGGATATTATGCTCGCCTTTCCGCAGATGGTGGTCGCGATTGCAGTGGCGGGGATCCTCGGCGGAGGAATCGCCGGGGCGATGGCAGCGCTCGGGATTACCATGTGGACCGGTTTTGCAAGGCTCGCAAGAAGCCACACAAAATCCATTAAGGCACTGCCGTATGTCCAGGCGGCAGTCCTCGGGGGAAAGAGCGGCGCGTACATTCTCGCGCATCATATTCTCCCGAATATTCTTGCGCCGATGGTCACCTACGCACTGACACAGATCGGTACGACGATGATCGGAATTTCCGGCCTTTCCTTTCTGGGCCTTGGAGTAGTGCCGCCGCAGGCGGAGTGGGGATCCATGATCAGCGAGCAGAGAGCGTACATCCAGATCGCCCCGTGGGCGGTCCTGTTCCCGGCGCTGGCCGCGGTCCTTACAATTTTGGTATTTAATTATCTCGGTGACGCGGTAATGGACTACCGCGCGCTGTCAAAGAACCGCTGACAATGAAAGGTGAGCTGCTGAAAATTGAACATCTTACCGCGTCTTACGGTGAGGAACCGGTCCTTAAGGATATCTTACTCGGGATCGGAGAAGGCGAAAGCGTCTTTCTGGTCGGGGAGAGCGGAAGCGGCAAGTCCTCGCTTTTAAGAGCGGTTCTCGGAATGGAGAACCTGACCGTTGTCAGCGGCAGAGTGCTGTATGACGGAAAGGACATTACGGCGGCGGGCGGAAAACAGCGCAGGGAGCTTCTGGGCAGGGAAATCGGCTTTGTTCCCCAGAACCCTGCAGGCTCGTTCAATCCTCTCCGGAGGTATGAGGCCCAGATCCGGGATATCATGGGAAGCCACGGGTTGACCTGGGATCCGGAAGAAGTGACGGAGATTCTTGAGAAGCTGGATCTGAAGGAAGGAAAAAAGCTGCTGCGCATGCGGCCGTATGAAATGAGTGGCGGCATGAACCAGCGCATGGCGATCGCCTCAGCGATGCTGTTAAAGCCAAGGATCCTTTTGTGCGATGAGGTGACAAGCGCGCTGGACACAACGACGGCGGCCAGGGTCGTCAAAGAGCTGGGGATGCTTTGCACGCAGCGAAAGACAGCGCTGCTTATGGCAACGCATCATCTCGGCATCGCCGCAAGACTTGCGGACAGGATCGGCATTATAAAAGACGGCAGGATGACAGAGCTTGGGGATACGGACCGGATCCTTACCGCGCCGCGGGAAGTCTATACAAAGCAGCTTCTTATGGATGTGCCGCGGCTTGGCCGCGGCCGGTAATAACCGCAGCAGGAACGAACCTTCGAAGACAGGACAGGAAAGAAGGATGCAGGAAGGAATGCAGGAAAACTGCGTCTTACGGGGCGAAAATATCTATAAAACCTACGACAGGGACAGCAGTATTACCGAGGCGCTTAAGAATGTCAGCTTTTACCTGCAAAAGGGCGAAATCCTCGGTATCGCCGGGGAGAGCGGCAGCGGGAAATCAACGCTCCTTCGGACTGTCTGCGGACTCGAAAAGGCGGATACCGGGAAAATCTTTGCGGGCGGGGAAGAGCTTCCCGCCGGGGATGCGCGATATGCCGGAAGATATATGCAGATGATCTTCCAGGACGCTTATGCCTCCTTTGATCCGGGCAGGACGATGCGCAAGTCGCTGACAGAGTTCATGGCCCCGGAAAAGTCTTCGCCGGGCGGGGGGAGTAACGAACGGATACTTTCGCTCCTTTACGAGACCGGCCTGACAGCGGACCTCCTTGACAGGCATCCTGCCGCCCTCTCGGGAGGACAGTGTCAGAGAATGTCCATTGCAAGAGCGCTGCTTACCGGCGCGGACATTCTCCTTTGCGATGAGATAACGAGCGCACTTGATGTTTCGACACAGGCACGGGTCGCGGAGCTCCTTCTGCGGCTCAAAAGACAGAAAGGCATATCGATTCTTCTGGTTTCCCATGACCTTGCACTGATAAGTCAGCTCTGCGACAGAGTGATGATCATGAAGGACGGCGCCGTCCTTGAAGAGGGAAATACGCGAGAGGTCCTTGAAAGGCCCCGCTCCCAATATACAAACGAGCTGCTGGCCGCAGCCCGCGAGCTGGAACTGCCGGAAGTGAAATGAAACTGCCGGAAGCGAAACGAAACTGCCGGAAAGGAATTGAAAAGGAATAATTATGCAGACAAACGCCGCACTCAAAGAAATGAGAACAGACAAAATACTCCGGAAGGAGAAGCTCCTGTTTCCTGCAGGAGGCAGGAAGCAGTGGGAGAGCATCGAGGAGGAGAACCAGGCCTACTGGACGAAAAGGGCGGATTCCTATGCGCAGACGATCCGGGCAGAGCTCTCCGATGACCACGTGGCGATGTGGGGCGATGTGCTGAGGGAAGAAATGGCCGGGTTGACACAGAAAACCGGCAGGCTTACGGTTCTCGAGGCGGGAACGGGTCCCGGATTCCTTTCCATCCTGCTGGCACAGATGGGGCACAGCGTGACGGGAATCGACTATACGCAGGAGATGCTGAACAAGGCGAAGGAAAATGCGGCCCTTGCAGGCGCAGACGTCCGGTTTCTTAAAATGAACACGGAGGCGCTGGACTTCGCGGATGAAATCTTCGATCTCGTGGTCTCACGAAACCTTACCTGGAACCTTCCCCACCCGGACAGAGCCTATGCGGAATGGATGCGCGTATTAAAACCGGGCGGAAAGCTCCTTGTTTTTGACGCCAATTATTACAATTTCCTTTACGACGAAGAAGCCAGAAAGGGGTATGACCGGGACAGGGAAAAGACAGCACAGGCGGGAGAGGACGATATCTACCTCTGCACGGACACGGCTGCCATGGAGGCAATCGCAAGACAGGTTCCCCTGTCCGCCATCCGGCGCCCGCAGTGGGATCTCGAGCTCTTAAGAGGGCTCGGCGCGAAGGCTTCTGTGGATGAAAACATCTGGCGCAGGGTCTGGGACCGCAACGAACAGATCAACCAGGCCTCCGTTCCCATGTTTATGGTGCGGGCAGAGAAAGCCGGAAACGAATGACAGAGCTGCCTTTATTGAGCCCTCTGGTAAGGGATGATTGCCATGTTCAGGCAGTTCATCCAGGTCTTCCCGCTCAGGCGCCGGATTTCGAGTGTGTTGAGCGCAACGCTCCGGACGCGCAGGTATTTGCCCGTTTCGGGGTTTGCCATGGAGCTCACGGCGCTGATGACGTAGTATTGTCCGTCCACGGTGCCCAGATACATCATGGTGTGCCCCGGGAAATAGAGGAGCGTTCCGGCGGGGAGGGTGTCCAGAAGCGCCTTCTTGTAAACATCGCCGGCTTCGTTCTGGGGAAGCTCTCCCATATCGCATTTAACGACCGGCATGGCCTGCTGCCACGTGGTGTTGCGCGGAAGATCAAGGCCGAAGCACTTGTAAATATCGCGGGTGTAGGCGGAGCAGTCCGCGGAGTCGAGCATCGAGCCCCAGCCGTACGCATCGCCCAGCATGGAGAAAGCGACATTCAGGATATTCTGCTGCGTAAGGGGAAGGTAGCCCACGCTTACACTGTTGTGCTGAGAAATCAGCGCAACTTTTTTTGTATAATAACCGTTCTCGTCCCTCAGAGGGAGCCATACGGCGTAGTTCTGGATCGATGAGCGGTTCGTGACCTTTTCCGAATATTCCCAGTCCCTCGCGATCCGCAGGGTGGTTCCCATGGTCAGCATCTTGCCGGACGATTCGGAGTTATTGTTGGAGCGCTCCAGATAAATCTTGCCCTGGGTTACGACCAGCAGAAGGTCATTCGGGATCTGCCACGCGTCCAGCCATTCCTCTCTTGTCCTGCAAAGAGCGATATCGGAGGCGCGCACCCATCCTCCGCAGGAGGAAGAGGCAATGTAATACCACAGGCCGTCGGTGGAGACAGCCTTGATGACGACCGGCTCGCCAAGCCTTAAGGCGGCGAGCTGGAAATAGTCAAAATCGTTGTCGCCGGGCGCGTCGGTGAGGATCTGCATGGTCGGCGCACAGCGAATGTCGGTGCGCTGCGTGCAGATGCCGTAGCGGATGTACATTTCGCCTGTCAGCGCGGGGCTCAGCATATTGGCGAGAATCGCGTTATAGAAGTCCTCACCCGCGACATTTCCGTTCATATCATAGATGGCGCCGGACGATCTGAAATAGCTCCGGTCGGATTCCCAGCCCGAGGCAAGGCCGGCCTTAAGCCGGTCACCGTCGTAGCGAAGCTCAATGGCGGCAAGATCGGTCATGGAACATCCGGGCGTCTCGATAAAGCTCCGGTTGAGGGCATCGATCGCGTAGGGGGAGGCGAGCACCCTGACGGCGCTCCCGGGCTCTTTCATTTCCTGAATGGCTGCCCAGTAAGCGGGATTTGTCATCTCCTGTGTGACATTCGGAAAAAGCGCGACACTTTCTGCTGCCCTTGCGCTCACAGCGCTGCCGGATACGCAAAGGACAAACGCGGCGGACAGGGCGGCGAGCCTTACCAGCCGTGAAAGCCTGTTAATGAACATGGTAAAAACCTCCTGATATACAAACTGACATTATTTTCTCACAGGAAAGTGCTGTCGTAAAGCCGGGGAAAAGGAGCCCGGCCCGCCGGGAACGGCGGACACATACGCAGAGCGTCCTACTGCACGTAGACGATCCCGGTCCTTCGAAAGACCGAGACGAACCTTACAAGACCTGAGTAGATAAGGCCTGCGCAGTAGACAAGGCTCAGGACGTTCATGTTCCCCGAAAACAGTACGCAGAATACGGCGGTCAGGAGTTCGGCAAGGCCTAAGGCCAGCTTGAATTTCCACAGAGGTGCATTGAGCCTTTTCGCCTCATAAGCCCGCAGGACATCCACCAGCCCCGCGAACAGATACACGACGATAAGATAGATCAGAAGAGTAAGGAACCTTTCGTTCAGCAGAGTGTTCAGGAACGCGCCAGCATCCAGAAGGAAGACACCGGCGAACAAAAGGGCCTTGCCCCCGACCATATACCTGGCCAGTGTTAAATAGTACACAAGGTACCGGATTCCGCTGAGGGCGAGGGAAATACTGAGGACCAGCACCGAAAAGCGAAGGCCGTCCCCCGGTCTTAACGCGATCAGTATGCCGCAGACGATCATGACAGCGGCGACCGCTATATTTTCAATTCTCTGAAATCTTGTCATCTGCTGCCTGTCCTTCTTCCGGAAGGGAATCATTTCTGATGTACTCAATCAGCCGGTAAAAATCCCGGATCCCGGAGAAACCGTATTTGTCAAAATCGATTGAAACGCCCGCCAGAAGGTTTCCGGAGCGGAAGATCTTCCGGGTAACCATGCTTTTCTGCGCCATCGCGGCGACAAAAAACCGTCCCGGTGCCGTGCTGTCCTTCTCCGCCTGAGGCGCCTCTGTATACGCCTTCCGGTAGAGCCCGAGGTCGAAGGGCGGGATCTCGCGCCCGGTTATCTTCTGCGCGAATTCCTTCCAGTCCTCTGAGGCGTCGGTCTGACGCTTTCTGAGGATCCTGTCGATCTCATCGCGGTACGGATCCGTCTTCTCGCTGTCAAACTCATCCGGCGAAAAGGTCTCATATTCCTCTTTCAGAAACCGCAGGGCGTAGACCATCTGGCAGAAGGCCTTCATATATTCGGCGGGATTGTCCTTTACGAGCTCCTCATAATTTCCCCACGCGGGGAGATACTTGTAGCGCATAAAGCTGTAGTCGGGAAGGTGGCCGGCCCTCCCGTGGCCGAGATTCATCACAGACGATTCCCGGGGACTTGGCAGTGTGTTCACATAGATGCCCTGCGCCGGATTGTCCTTTGCGGACGGATTGTGCCGGAAAACAATCGGCTTTTCCTTCAGTTCCCCGTCCTCCCCGGTCAGCTCGTAAAAATAAGAGTCCGTGTTGTTGATGACAAGGGAAGGCGTGCCGGCAAAGCCGCGGTGCGCCCAGGTATCCGCAAGGACATGCATGGCAATGCCCGCTGCCTGGGGGGAGCGGCCCTTTGCCAGCAGCACGGTATCGCGGACAAGGTCCGAGTAGGGACCGCAGATCAGGCGGTATTTGCTGCGGTAAAGGCGGGTCGTGCGTCCCGGCTGAGCGTAAAGGTCCTTCGGAAGGAAGTGAAAGGACGCCCAGATTCTTGTGATATCCTGCAGGCTTAAAAGGTCAGTCCCCGCATCCATCATCTCCAGCTGGAGCTGCGTCGTCGCCGCGGCAACAGGCCCCTTTACCGCCTTGAGGAAGGTCCTGGAGCAGCAGTCGACAAACTGGGCGCTGTAACAGACAGCAAGGCTCTCCTCGTGGGACCAGCCGGCGAGGTACGCTGCAAGGTATGTAGCGTAATAATGAAAATCAAGCTGCATTGACAATCTCCGTCCTTACACGCGGATCTCCTGTAACTGCCTTCTAAGGCGGCGGCACGTTTTTGCCGAGCGTATAAGATCCACGAACAGCGCAAGGGAGGTGAAATCCAGCAGAAGGGAAACAAAATAGTCTGCAGGGTCGGAAGAAAGGCGCCCGGTATTCAGCAGGGACATAACCAGTGAAAACGCATACAATCCCGCCAGGAGGCAGGATATCACAATATAGACCGGCGTCTTCCCGGCGCCTGTGCTGTCCGCCCTGGCAGAAAACCCGATATAGAAACGGATGGAAAAAACTGCAAGGATAATAATGAACACTATAAAATAAATGACCCCGCGGATAAAAAAGGAGTATTCGTCGGGAGTATTGTCGAACTGTCTGAAAAACCCCGAGAAGTAGTCGATGACGGACATGATCGATTTGATGACGGCCCATGCTCCCTGAGCGAGAGTAACGCTCCCCAGAAGACGAAGTGAGTATGCGGCGCGTCTTTGCTGCAGCTGTTTTTCCTTATATTCACTGGCCTGATCCATACTGTCCAAATCTCCGGAAAGCGGGGTTGACGCCGGGTTAACGGAATGCGGCCGTGACGGCGTCCGCCACCTCTTCCGAGTACCAGGTGCAGTCGCTCCGGTTGAAGATGCCGAACTGCTCGTTCCCCGTCGTATAGCAGCCGTTGTCCCACCACACACAGACAATTCCCAGGGACTTTGCCTTTTCGACATAGTACTTCGCCCACGCGGCGACATCCTTATCGTTCCCGTCCTTGTTCTGCGCGCCGTATTCCGTGATTATCACCGGAATTCCTTTGTCGATAAAGATCCGCTTAAGATCATTCATCACTTTGTCGATCTCGTAATTGTGCGAGCCGTCCCATTCGGAGAGGGCCCAGTCGGCGTCCACCTTGTAGGTAAAGCCGTATGGCGTATAGGCGTGGATCGAAACGGCCAGGTGATCATCCTCCGGAATCTTCAGGCTTCCGATGGTCTGGATCACGGCCGACGAGGCAAAGCTGGTGACAAGGAGGAGGCGCTTATCGTTGTTGCCACCGGTCCCCCGGACGGTGTCCACAAAGGACTGGTTCAGGAGATTCAGGCAGGCCCGGCCCTCGCTGGTGCCGCCGTTCCATTCATTCGCTCCGCCCTTTACGCGCGGCTCATTGAGTCCGTCAAAGATCAGATGGTCGCCGTAGTTTTTAAAACGCTCCGCGATCTGCCTCCAGAGCGCGGTGTGCTCGGCGTTTACGGCGTCTATGTGCGCGTCGTCAAGGATGCGCCAGTTCTCCTCATGGTGCGTATCGAGAATGACGAACATGCCGTCGTCGATTGCGTAGTTTACGACCTCCTGCACGCGGTCCATCCATTCGCTGTCGACCTCATACTCCGGGGCGCTCCCCACATGACTGTCCCAGGTCACCGGAATCCGGATGGTATTGAAGCCCTTTTCACAGACGGCGTCGATCATTTCCTTTGTCGTTTTGGGGTTGCCCCACGAGGTCTCCGCCGCAAGTCCCGGGGCGCTCGTCGCATCCAGGGAATTGCCGAGATTCCAGCCGGCGGTCATTTCAGCGATCAGCTCCGCGGGCGCAAGATCCCGCATTTCCCCGGGGCGGTCCGCCCCGTCCACGGGGATCTCTTCGGATAGGACAAGCTCCTTAGTATCTTCCGAAATCACGACAGCCTCCTCCTGCTCCGCAGCCTCTTCCTCCGCGGTCTCCTGCTCCGCAGTTTCTTCCTGCGCGGCCTCCTCCTGCGCTGCTTCTTCCGCCGCTGCGGTTTCCGGAGCCGCGCCGGTTTCCTGTGCCGTCACTTCCTGACCAGTTTCCTGCGCCTGCTGCGCAGGAGCTTCCTCCGCTGCCCCGCTGCTCACAGCGGGCGCGGCAGCAGGTACTGCGGCGCACCCTCCGGCAATGATGGCCGGCACCAGCAGATACAATGACAGCAAATGTCCAAGACTCTTTTTCATACGATCCCCCATGTGTTTTTCACTTGAGCTCATAAGCCGCGACCTGTCTTCTTCCGGAATACAGGTCGCGATATTCCTTCGGTGTACAGCCGTTTTTCTGACGGAACGTCCTGTTAAAGGTGGAAATGCTCAAAAACCCGGACCGCAGCGCGATTTCCGTGATGGGGAGATCCTCGCCCGCCAGCATCGCCTCCGCCGCCTTCACCCGCAGGTCCGTCATATAATCGTAGAAGGTGCACTCCATATATTCCTTGAACAGCCTTGAAAAATGGTATCTCGAAAATCCGCTCAGGGCCGCCGCATCGTCCAGGGTGATCGCCTCGCTGTAGTGGAGAGAGATGTACTCAAGCGAGCGGCCGAGCCGGTCAAAATAGTCCCTGCGCTTTAGATCGCTGCTGCCGGCAAACGGCCTAAGGCGCGAGAGCTCGAAGCGGGCAAGGAGCGTGAAAACATGAAGGAGGTGGGAATAAATTGAGAACTCATAATATTCCTCCTCCCCGAAATATTCTTTCCAGATCAGGGCAAAATTCTCATAGATCTCGCTGTAAACCGGCGCGATATTCATCTCATTCAGGAGAAGAGGCGCCTTTAAAAGCGACTGGATTCCGACATTATCCTTCAGAGTGGAGAAAAAGTCGATGTTAAACAGGCTGATGAAGCGTGATCCGCTCTCCGGGGCCGTCAGCGTGTGCATGGTCCGGGGAGGAATAATCAGGATGTCGCCCGGCAGCACATGATAGTTCCGGTTATCGATTTCGGCATCGTAAAAGTTTTCGACGGGAATGATGATCTCCAGCGCACTGTGCCAGTGCGCCTCAAAGCCGTCGGTCTGCTCATTGTGCCAGATCCGGATGGAGCTCCCCTTCGGAAAGATGTCTTTTTCCAGATCCTGCTCAACCGTGCGCTTTACAAAGTCACGGTTCTGCTGAAAATAGTCAAGATTTTCAGGCCGGCTGTTCGTTATCATCTCTGTTCCTCGCTGCGGCAGGATCCGCGAATGCGGTTTTGTCGAATTCCACGCAGCCTGAAATTACGGGCTGCCTTAAATAATCGTAACACACTGCTGTTTTCCGGGAAAGAAAAAGATCGCCAGGTATTGCTTTTTTTGAGATCGGCCCGAGCAACATTCGGGCGCCGCGAAGGGTGATTAAGACTGTATTTAAGAAATAAAAGACCTGACAATTGTGAAAAACGCACAAATAAGGAAAGGCAAATTTGGCCGCCAAATCACAATAATTGCATACTAATTCGCAAGATGTGGCAGGTAAACGTTTAAGGGAAGAGTTATTATTTAATTGGAGACATGACGGAGAATTGTCTGAACGAGCGCCGGAGCAGCCCGAAAAAGCTGATAAATCCGGCAGGGATACAGGTACCGGGATGAAACGAAGAATAATTTCGGCAATTTTATGTGCAGTGATGATGGTAATGGCAGCCGGCAGTGTCGGTATGGCCGCGACAAAACCGGCGGCTGCAAAATCAGCAGCTGAAAAATCGACCGCGACGAAACCGGCCGCTGAAAAACCGGCCGCGGATCAGCCGGCGCTCAGGGACAGTGTCGAGGCGGCGCTCGGGTGCCGCGTGGGCTGCGCCATTACCGGCAAGGAGCCCTGGGACGAGGGCGTATGGGACATTGTCACGACGCATTTCAACGCGGTGACGCTCGGCAATGAATTAAAGCCGGATGCACTGTTCGGTTACAGCGTAAGCCACTGCCCCGGGACAGAGCAGGCGGAGCTGGACGGAGAAACGATAACGGTTCCGAAGATGAACTTTTCCCTGGCAGAGAAGATCCTGGACAAAATTCTCGCCTGGAACGAGGAGCACCCGGACCGGACCATCCAGGTCAGGGGACACGTCCTTGTCTGGCACTCCCAGACGCCGGAGTGGTTTTTCCATGAGGATTACATAAAGAGCAAGCCGTATGTAACCCCGGAGGAGATGAACAGGCGCCTTGAGTGGTACATCCGGACGGTCCTGACCCACTTTACGGCAGAGGACAGCAAATACAAAGACCTCTTCTATGGCTGGGATGTCGTAAACGAAGCGGTATCCGATGCGACCGGCTCCTACAGGACCGACAAGGAAAAGCCCTCGGAGAGCCTTTCCGAGGACCGGCACGGGAGCAACTCCAGCTGGTGGCATGTATACGGGAGCGAGGAGTATATCATCAACGCCTTCCTGTACGCGAACAAATACGCACCCGCATCGCTCGAGCTCTACTACAACGATTACAACGAATGTGACGTTAAGAAACGAAACGGAATCCTGAAGCTCCTTGGCGCCATAAAGGAGAAAGAAGGGGCGCCCGGAAAGGGGACAAGGATCGACGCGATGGGAATGCAGGGCCACTACGGCGTGAATTCTCCCAACACCACCGCCGTGGGAGCATCCGTCAGAGCCTACGGGGAGGTCGTCGGCAATGTCCAGATCACCGAGTGGGACATGTCCGCGAGCGACGCCTATGACGGGAGCGAAGAGTCCCTTTTGGAGGAGTACGAGAGACAGAGGAAAATCTACAACCTCGAGTACTACGAACTGAAGGCGGCGCAGAAGGCCGGCTATGCCAATATTACGGGGATCACCTTCTGGGGAACCATCGATCCGTATTCCTGGCTCCAGTCCCGCTCCAACATCGGCGGCGGCAACCGCACCGGCCTTGCCCAGTGTCCGCTCCTGTTCGACGGAAACTATGAGCCCAAGCCCGCGTTTTATGTTTTTGCCCGGTAAGACAGAGTTCTGCAAAACAGAGTTCTTTAGACATAAGAAGGAATTATGAAAAACCTGAAAAAACTCCTGACCACCATACTGATCCTTGCGGCGCTGATCCTGGTCTGCGTCCTTCTTTCCATGCGAAGGACGGAGGATTTTCATGAAAAATATGCCGGCGTAGATCTTGACGCGCAGATCAGCGGGCTTTTGAGGGAAGGGACCTACGGGGGATACCTTAAGGAGCATGATGCGGCGGCGCTTGCAAAGGAAGATGTTGAGATCCGTCTGTCTGACTACGCCTGCGAAGAGGGCGAGGTCAGGGAGGAGGAGGATCCCCTGGGAAGCCGCGGGAAGGTCCTGTACACCGGGACGGACTCCGCCGCCTCCTTTAAGGTGAATGTCCCCGAGGCAGGCTACTACAACCTTTTTATCGACTATCTTCTCCCGGAGTCCAAGGGCGTTCCCGCAGAGCGGACCGTGATGATCAACGGGAAAATCCCCTTCGAGGACGCGAGAAACCTTTCCTTTACAAGGATCTGGACGAACGGCGGCGAGGTCCGCACCGACAACCAGGGCAACCAGATAAGACCCCGCCAGGTCGAGGTCTGCGACTGGCAGCAGGCGTATTTCAGGGATGACATCGGCTTTATCACAGAGCCATACCTTTTCTGGTTCGAAAAGGGAGAAAACGAGCTGACCCTCCTTGCCGAAAACGAGCCGATGTATATTTCGGAGCTTAAGCTCACGGCAGTAAAGCAGGAAAAGAATTATCAGGAATACATCGCAGAGGCCCCCTCCGCACAGGGGAGCGGCGCTGCGGGAAGCTACGTACAGGTCGTCCAGGGCGAAGATTCGACCGTCCGCTCGGAGTCCTCTCTTTATGCAAAATATGACCGCTCGTCTCCCACGACGCAGCCCGGGAGCGTAACGACAACCATTCTCAACTATATCGGCGGCGACAGCTGGCGCAGCGCCGGGCAGTGGATCGAATGGGACTTTGAGGTCCCGGAGGACGGCTGGTATCACATCATGATCAAGGGCCGCCAGAATTACTCCCGCGGCTCGGTTTCCAGCCGAAGGCTCCTTATCGACGGCGCCGTGCCCTTCCGTGAGATGGAAGAGATTTCCTTCTCCTACGGAAACGACTGGGACTGCAGGAAGCTTACGGATGATAACGGCGAAGAGTACCGCTTCTACCTGAAAGGAGGCCGGCACACGCTGCGCCTTGAGGCGACGCTCGGCGGCATGGGCACCATCCTTGAGGATATGGAGGATTCCACCTACCGCCTCAACCAGATCTACCGCAGGATCCTGGTCTACACCGGTGCCAATCCGGATCCGTACCGCGATTATCATATCGACACCAACTATCCGGAAATCATGCAGGCCATGTCCCTGGAGTCCGCGCGTCTCTACAAGATCGTCGACGACATGGTGGCCTACAGCGGACAGCTCGCGGCCAACATCGCGAGCGCCCAGACGGTGGCGCAGCAGCTCGAGCGCTTCTGCAAAAAGCCACAGAAGATCACGACCGAATTCGTCTCCTTCAAGGATAACGTGACGGCGCTCGGCACGGCCTCCCTCAACATGAGCGAGACAAAGCTGGATGTCGACTATTTCGTCGTCTCCGGAACGGACGCCGCGGTTCCCGTAGAAAGAGCGGGGTTCTTTGCAAAGGCCCTGCACGAGGTTAAATCCTTCGTCGCCTCCTTTATTGTGGATTACAACGCGGTTGGCGACGTGTATGACGAAAACAGCTCCGAAGATGTCGTAAAGGTCTGGGTCCTCACGGGACGCGACCAGGGCACGATCCTAAAGGCAATGGTGGACGATGAGTTCACACCGGAGACCGGCGTGAAGGTCAACGTGGAAATCATCGATCCCTCGGCGCTTCTGAACGCGGTCCTTGCAGGGAGAGGCCCGAACGTCGTCCTCTCCGTGGGAGCCGACCAGCCGGTCAACTACGCGCTTCGCGGAGCGGCCGAGGATATCACACAGTTCCCCGGCTGGCAGGATGTGCTCTCCCATTATTCCGAGAGCTCTTACGAGCAGTACAGGCTGGACGACCACATCTACGGCGTGCCGGAGACGCAGACCTTCAACGTCATGTTCTACCGGAAGGACGTTCTGGAGGAGCTGGGCCTTACGCCTCCGAACACCTGGCAGGAGCTGATCGAGATGCTGCCCACAATCCAGGGCAACAACCTCTCCATCGGTATCCCCACGGCGGCGGGCAGCAACTCGGCCGCGGCGGCGTCGACGGCGACCATGTCCAACGTACCGGACCTTTCTTTGTACTTCTCGCTCCTTTTCCAGTACGGAGGGGACATGTACAACGAGGCGGGCACAAGGACGACGGTCGACTCGGAGGCGGGAATCCGGGCCTTCGATGATTATGTGAGATATTTCAACGATTACGGAATCCCGACGGTCTACGACTTTGTCAGCAGGTTCCGCTCCGGCGAGATGCCGATCGGCATCGCCGCCTATTCGATTTACAACACGCTGATGGTATCCGCTCCGGAAATCCGCGGCCTCTGGGACTTCACCGTGATCCCCGGCACGGAAAAAACGGATGAAAACGGGAACACGAGTCTTTGCCGCTCCGACTTTATCACAGGAAGCGCCACGATGATGATCCGCACACAGGAGCCTTCCTTAAAGCAGGCCTCCTGGGAGTTCATGAAGTGGTGGGCAGAGCCCCAGACGCAGGTGCGGTTCGGACGCGAGATCGAGGCGCTCCTCGGGTCGTCTGCCCGGTACGCTACGGCGAACAGGGACGCGTTCACGAACCTCTCCTGGAGCAAGGACGACATCGATGTCCTGAACGCCCAGTGGGATGAGACCGTAGGCATCCGCGAGGTTCCCGGCGGGTACTTTACGGGGCGCCATATTTCCAACGCGATCCGCAAGGTTATCAACGAAAAGGTGGATTCGCGCGAGACGATCATAGACTACTCGATCCTCATCGACGAGGAAATCCGGAAGAAGAGAATCGAGTTCGGCATGCCGGTTGACCAGCAGGAGCTGCAGAAGGAAAACAGCTGACTATGAAAGACTATTTCAATAAGTACATAGAGCTTCGAAGGCACAATATCCAGGTGGCCGTCAGGAAGGCGAAGAGCCGGAAGATGTGCTATCTCTTCCTTGCGCCCTACGCGATCCTGTTCACCATGTTCTTTGTATTCCCGGTCGTGGCGTCGATTTATTACAGCTTCACCTACTACAACATCCTGGAGCCGCCGCGCTTTATCGGCCTTCGGAACTATATCAACCTGATCCTCCAGGACGATATTTTCCTTATCGGCGTAAAGAACACGATGCTGATCGCCGTGATAACCGGGCCTCTGGGATACATTCTGTCCTTCCTGTTTGCCTGGCTGATCAACGAGCTGCCGCGCTGGATCCGCAGCATCGCAGTCATCGTCTTCTACGCTCCTTCGATCGCCGGCAACTGCTACGTCATCTTCTCGGTCTTCTTCAGGGGCGACGCCTACGGCTACGTCAACGCGCTGCTCATGAATGTCGGCATCATCGATACGCCCAAGCTCTGGCTGATCGATCCGAACTACATGCTGCCGATCTGTATGATCGTCATCCTCTGGATGAGCCTCGGCACCGGATTCCTTTCCTTCGTCGCAGGCCTCCAGGGCGTCGACAGGGCCCAGTTCGAGGCGGGCTATATGGACGGCGTCAAGAACCGCTGGCAGGAGCTGTGGTACATAACGCTCCCCAACATGAAGCCGATGCTGATGTTCGGCGCGGTCATGTCCATCACCCAGGCCTTCGGCGTCGCCGACGTGACGATGGCCCTGTGCGGCTACCCCAGCACGGACTACGCGGCAAGAACTATAGTGACGCACCTTTTCGACTATGGCTTTTCCAGGTTTGAAATGGGATATGCCTGCGCGATCGCGACAATCCTGTTCCTGATGATGATTCTGTGCAACAAAGCAATCCAGAGCCTGTTAAGGAGAGTGGGAACCTGAGTATGACACGTCTATCAAAAGAAGAAAAAAAGGCCGCGCGCCTTAAGAAAAAAGAGGAAAAGGCGCAGGTCTACCATAAAAAGCTGATCCGAAGGAGAAAGCCGAACCGGTCCATAGGCGGGGATATCATGCTGTACCTCTTCCTCCTCTTTGTCGCGTTCGTCATGGCCTTCCCGATTATCTATGCTGTCAGCAACGCGTTAAAGCCGCTGGACGAGCTCTTTAAATTCCCGCCCAGGATCTTTGCGCAGCACCCGACGATGGATAACTTCTCGGACCTGTTCGTCACGATGGGGAAATCCTGGGTCACGTTCTCGAGATACCTGTTCAACACCGTGTTTATCACCTTCGTGGGAACGCTCGGGCACCTGATCATCGCATCCATGGGTGCCTTTGTCCTGGCAAAATATGACTTCCCCGGGGGAGACGCCTTCTTCAAGCTGGTCACGGTGGCCATGATGTTTACCGGCTGGGTAACCCAGATCCCCAACTACCTTTTGCTGAACAGGCTCGGCTGGATCGACACCTACTGGGCGATCATCGTGCCCGCCTTCGCATCGCCCATGGGACTCTTCCTTATGAAGCAGTTCATGGAGGGACTCCCGACGTCGCTGATCGAGGCGGCCAAAATCGACGGGGCGAACGAGTGGAAGGTATTTACCGGCATTGTCATGCCGAACGTTAAGCCCGCCTGGATGACGCTGATCATCTTCTCCGTGCAGGCGCTCTGGAACAACAAGGCGTCCACCTATATCTACTCGGAGGAGAGAAAGACGCTCGTCTACGCCCTGCAGCAGATTCAGAGCGGCGGAATCGCGAGAACCGGTCAGGGCGCGGCGGTCCTGGTTGTTGTCATGATCGTTCCGATCATTATCTTTATCTTCTCGGAGAGCCAGATCCTGGAAACCATGGCAAGCTCCGGACTTAAGGACTGATAAGAGGGATGCAGCGAATATGCGAGGAAAAAACGGGATATTAAAAACAGCGGCCGCAGCGGCGGCATTGCTCATAGCCCTTACCGCATGTGTTCCGGTTCCCGTTCAGGCGAGGGAATACGGATATACGTATAACTACGATTACTGGGGAGATGTGCAGGAGGGCCCGGACCTGTATTCGGTATGCAAGGTCCTGACATCGGCGGACTTAAAGCTCGAGCAGAAGCTCAAAAACCCCCAGGGACTGTTTGCCATGGGCGATCTTCTGTATCTGTGCGACTCCGGCAACAACCGCATTATCGAGATTCACAGGAGCTCGCCGGAAAAGCTCGAGGTGACAAGGATCATCGACTCCTTTACCGGGAATGTCGACGTGACGACCTTTTCCAACCCGACCGACATCGCAGTCTCCGAGGAGGGGGACTTTTATATCGCGGACCAGGGCAACGCCAGGATTTTAAAGCTGAGCAGCGACCTTGAGTACCTGATGCAGTTCGACAAGCCGGTGGACAACACCCTTGATCCCAAGATCGCCTTCCAGCCCAAGAAGATCGTGATCGATACGGCGGGGCGCGTCTACTGCATCGCGGCCGGCATCAACAAGGGCCTTATCAAGTACGAGGCGGACGGGGAATTCTCCGGATTTGTCGGAGCGACGAGGGTCAGCTTTGACTGGACGGATTATATATGGAAGAAATTCGCGACCCAGGAGCAGAGGGCGAGGATGGAATCCTTCGTCCCGACCGAGTACGACAACGCCTACATGGATTATGAGGGCTTTATCTACGCGGTAGCGGGATCCTTAAAGCCCGACGACCTCAGGGACGGGACCGTTGACGCCGTCCGAAAGCTCAACCTTATGGGGAACGACATCCTTGTAAGGAACGGCGACTGGGACGTATTCGGCGACCTGTACTGGGGATACGGCGGAGGGTACGAGGGCCCCTCGTATTTTACCGACGTTACGGTCATGGACAATGACATTTACGTCTGCCTTGACAGGAACAGGGGAAGGCTTTTCGGCTACGACGACCAGGGCCACATCGTCTTCTGCTTCGGCGGAAACGGCAACATGGACGGATATTTCCGCCGCCCCGCAGCCATCGAGCACATCGGGCACGAGCTCTACGTCGTTGACAGTCTCGACTGCTCCGTCACCGTATTCGTCCCGACACAGTTCGGGCAGCTCGTCTACAAGGCGATCGAGGAATTCGACGAGGGTCATTATGAGGCCTCCGGCAGGGCCTGGGAGGAGGTCATGAGCCTTAACGGCAACTACGACCTCGCCTATATCGGCATCGGCAGATCGCTCCTTCGCCAGGAACGCTACAAGGAAGCGATGCGGTATTTTGAACTGAAATACGACGAGGAGAATTATTCCAAGGCGTTTAAGCAATACCGCAAGATCTGGGTCGAGGAGCATATCGGCTGGATCGTGGCGGCAGTGCTGGTGCTGTTTCTGGTGCCTATGGGGATCGGAAGAGTCAGGAAAATCAAGCACGAGATCGACACAGCGGATATTTTCGTTTACAGCAAGGACAGGTGATGAGGATGGAGGCAAAGGCAAGACCGTTGAGTATTCCGGAAGGCCGGGATAAACGAGGTACATATATCGATTCCCTCAAGTTCTCGCTGTACTGCATCACGCACCCCCTGGACGGGTTCTGGGATCTTACGCACGAGAGACGGGGAACAATCGCTGCGGCGAACACCATATTGTTCCTGACGATACTGGTCAGGATTTTAAAGCTCAGGTATACAAGCTTCCTTTTCATAAAGGTGTACTGGGAGGATTTGAATATTTTCCTCTACATCGCCAGTATCCTGTTTCCCCTCGCCTTATGGGTTGTGGGCAACTGGGGACTGACCACCCTCTTCGACGGGAAGGGAAGGCTCGGGCAGGTCTACATGGCGACCTGCTATGCGCTGACGCCCTATCCGCTGATCCAGTTCCCGCTGATGGTATTTTCCCACTTCGTCACGATCGACGAGGCGGAGTTCTACGCGATGGTGAGCATGCTCTCGCTCATCTGGGCGGCGGTCCTTATCGTGGCGGCCATGGGGCAGATCCATGAGTACTCCGCGGGAAAGAACCTTCTTTTTACGGTCGCGTCGCTCTTTGCGATGCTGGTAATGATTTTCATCCTGATGATTTTCTTCAGCATGATTTCGCAGGGTGTGGCATATTTTGTCTCCCTGGTAAGAGAGATCCTGTTCCGGCTATAGGGGAGTGATGACGGATGACGGCAAAAAAGCTTCTGAAAAATATAATAAGACATCTCCCGGTGCTGATCCTTGCCGCGGTGATTCTGGGCGGCGTGTACCTGATCGTCAATTACAGGAATCCCGGGGCGGCGCAGGAGGAATTAATCCAGCCCCGCGCCTATAACGGGGACGGCAAGGACGTCGTTATTGAGAACGATAAGCTGCGCTTTACGATGAACGCGGCCAATACGCAGTTTTCCGTCGAGGTAAAGGACAGCGGCAAGGTGTGGTACTCCAACCCGCCCGCGGCCGGCGCCGACATGCTCGCCCTTGCGGACGAGAAGGACAAGATCCAGTCCCCGCTCCTTATGTCCTATGCGGTGGTGCAGGGCCTTGAGACGACCTACAACGCCTACGGATACAGCGCAAGGAACGGAATCTACGAGATCGAAAAGCTGGACGACGAGACAATCCGTGTCGACTATTCGCTCGGAAACCTCGAGAAGGAATTTATCATCCCGCCGGTCATCACCAAGGCCGAGTTTGACAAATGGATGGCGCAGCTCGACAAGAAGTCCGTCGACCTGATCCAGCAGTA